>NZ_JBFXIO010000215.1:0-8719 GCF_050175855.1 Piscinibacter sp. | reverse complement strand
AGCTTGGCGCCGCTGCCGTTGTCGGGCAGCCAGGCCGAGGCGAAATAGTGTTGCACCATGGCCACCCAGCCGTTATCGCCGGTGGTGGCGTGGTCGGGTTTGTCGCCGGCCTTGTGCTTCTCGATCGCCTTGAAGTCGACCTTCTGGAACTTGCTCGCGTCGGTATAGACGGCCGGGCCGGTGAAGGTGAAGTACAGGCTCGATTCGCCCTCGGGCGGGTTGCCGTCGCGCACCAGTTGCAGGTACAGGCGCGGGCTGATCGCCGCGCCGGAGTTGTTCACCACCTCGTGGCGAACGCCGATCACGTAGTCGCCACGACGGAAGGTGTAGATCTTGGCGAGCTTGATGCCACCGACCTCGGGCGACTCGAAGCGCACCTGCAGCTCGTTGCTGCCTTCCTTGAGCTCGAGGTCGCCCGGCACCAGTTCCATCACCGTGTGGTGGTTGGGCAGGCCGACGCCGCCGGCCGGCGGGATCAGGCCGGTCTCGGCCTTGTACAGCCGCTTGGCCGACTGGTCGAACAGCACGACATTGCGGGTGCGGTCGTTCTGGTCGACCTGCTTGAGCAGCTCCAGGCGCACCAGCGAGCCACCCTTGCTGTCCAGCGTCGCCTTGACGAGGTCGGTGGTGATGGTCACCTGCTTGGCCACCGGGGCCGAGGCGGCGGCCGAAGGCGCGGCCGGCGCGGCAGCGGCACTGCCCGGCGTGGCCGTCGCGGCCGGCAGGGCCGGCGTCGGCACCGCGCCGGGCGCAGCGGCCGAGGCGCCAGCCGCCACCGGCTTGGCCGGCGCGGGGCCGAACATCGAGGGCTCGCCGTTGTGGCGCTGCCAGGCGTCCCAGATCAGCACCAGGGACATCGAGAACACCACCCACAGCAGGGTGCGACGGAAGTCGGTCATGGGGAGGTCTTGTCGGACAAGGGGGAAACCGGTGCCTCGTCGTCGGCGACGAAGCGGCGGAACAGGGACGGCGCGCGGTGCGGCACCGGATCGAATCCGCCATCGCACCAGGGGTGGCAGCGCAGAACGCGGGCCGCCGTCAGGTAGGTGCCGGCGGCGGCGCCATGGCGCTGCAGCGCCTCGAGCGAATAGGCCGAGCAGGTCGGCTCGAAGCGGCAGCTGCTGCCGAGCCAGGGGCTGAGCAGCAGCCGGTAGCCGCGCACCAGCCCGATCAGCAGGCGCTGCGGCAACTGGGTCCAGCGAAAGGCGCGATCCATGCTGTCGCCCTCAGGCCCGGGCCTGGCGGAACAGCACCGCCAATTCCTGGCGGGCGGCCGCGGCCAGCGCCGTGGAAGCGGCCGAAGGAAAGGCCTGGCGGTCGAACGGCGAACGCAGGCGAACCACCCAAAGCCCGGCTTCCAGCGCCGCTTCGCTCGCTCCCGCCGCGACGCGGATCTGCCGCTTCAGCAGCGAGCGGGTGACGGAGCGGCGTGCGTGGCGCTTGGGCACAACCATGCCCAGCCAGTGATCCGGGCCCTGGTCCGGCGCTATGGCGCGAGAGTCATCCACAAGCGGTTCGGAAAGAGGGGGTTCGCCTGTTGACAACTCGCCCTCTCCGGGTTTTGGCGCTGGCTTGGCGGGCAGCGTCGGCCGACCGCGCAGGTGGTGCAGTGCGAAGTGGGCCGTGCGCGCCCGGGGCGGGCAGCGCAGAACACGTTCGAAGTCGACGGAGCGCACGATGCGGCCGAACACGGCGAAAGGGATGCGCGCGCGGGCCGGGTGGCAGCGGGCGGCGGCGGCCGCCGGCCTCAGACGGCCAGGCGCTTGCGGCCCTTGGCGCGGCGGGCGTTGATCACCGCACGGCCACCGCGAGTCTTCATGCGCACGAGGAAACCGTGCGTACGGGCGCGGCGGACTTTGGAGGCTTGGTAGGTACGCTTCATGATGGGTCCAGCGAATGGGCAGTTTCGGGGTTGTTGCCCACGGCGGCTGCGTTCCGCGGGGCCTGACGAGATGTGCCGCGCACCCTGGGGCGAACCCTGAGCCAGCGTCGGCGAACCCGCGATTACAGCAAGAAAGTGCTTTCCGGTCAACGACTTGGCCTTGATCCCGAGTGGGCCGGGCCGCTGCGGCCACCTAGATCATCTGTGGATAACCACTCGCGCAGGTGCCGCCCAGGGGTAGAATCCGCGCGCTTCCAAGAAGACTTTTCCACAACATGGCCGCCGACCTGTGGCAGCGTGGCTGCGAGAAACTCGCCGCCGAACTGCCGGAGCAGCAGTTCAACACCTGGATCCGCCCGTTGCCCGCCGCCGACGTCATCCATGACGACGGCGGCAGCGCGGTCGTGACCCTGCGCGTGCCGAACCGGTTCAAGCTCGACTGGATCCGCAACCAGTACGCCGGCCGCATCGAGACCGTGCTGAGCGAACTCGCCGGCAAGCCGGTGCGGCTGGACATCACGCTTGCCCCGCGCGAGAACGCCGCCACCTCGACCGCACCGCGCTCGGCAGCCGCGCCGCAGCATGTGGCGCAGGCACTGGCTGGCGGGCCGGGCCCGGCGATCAACGGCTCGGCGGCCGTCAAGCCGCCCACGGCATCGCCGCCGGCCTCGCGCGGGCGCCTGAACCCGCAGCTCACCTTCGACACCCTGGTCCCCGGGCGCGCCAACCAGATGGCGCGGACGGCGGCGCTGCACGTGGCCGGTGCACCGGGTCAGATGTACAACCCGCTGTTCATCTACGGCGGGGTGGGCCTGGGCAAGACGCACCTGATCCACGCGGTCGGCAACGCGCTGCTGGCCGACAAGCCCGACGCCCGCATCCTCTACCTGCACGCGGAGCAGTTCATCACCGACGTCGTGCGCAACTACCAGCGCAAGACCTTCGACGAGCTCAAGGCCAAGTACCACAACCTCGACCTGCTGCTGATCGACGACGTGCAGTTCTTCGCCGGCAAGGAGCGTACCCAGGAGGAGTTCTTCAACGCCTTCGAGGCGCTGCTGGCCAAGAAGGCCCACATCATCATGACCAGCGACACCTACCCGAAAGGGCTGGTGGACATCGACGAGCGCCTGACCTCGCGCTTCGACGCCGGCCTGACGGTGGCGATCGAGCCCCCCGAGCTGGAGATGCGCGTGGCCATCCTGATGCGCAAGGCCGAGCAGGAAGGCTCGCCGATGCCGGAAGACGTGGCCTTCTTCGTCGCCAAGAACGTGCGTGCCAACGTGCGCGAGCTCGAGGGCGCGCTGCGCAAGATCCTGGCCTACTCGCGCTTCAGCCAGAAGGAGATCAACATCGGCCTGGCGCGCGAGGCGCTGAAGGACCTGCTGTCGATCCAGAATCGCCAGATCGGCGTCGAGAACATCCAGAAGACGGTGGCCGACTTCTACAAGATCAAGGTTGCCGACATGTACAGCAAGAAGCGCCCGGCCAGCATCGCGCGGCCTCGCCAGATCGCGATGTACCTGGCCAAGGAAATGACGCAGAAGAGCCTTCCCGAGATCGGCGAGCTGTTCGGCGGGCGCGACCACACCACCGTGCTGCATGCCGTGCGCAAGATCGCCGGCGAGCGGCAGAAGAACAGTGAACTGAACCAGCAGCTGCACGTGCTGGAGCAGACGCTCAAGGGCTGAGGGTGAATGTCAAGGAACAAGCCTGGGGACAGTTCCGGGACAACTTCCGAGCTGTCCACAGGAATGCCGGCCGCGGCGAAGTTGTTCATGTCGGCGAGCCGGATTCGCCGCCACCGACACACAGCGTTTGGCCGGGCGTAAAGGCTTGACGGAAAAGGCGAAAATAGCGTTCTCCACAGAAAACGCGGTCCTCTACTAGAACGACCAGATCAAGAGGTTCACATGATTGTCTTGAAGGCAACGCAGGAAAAAGTTCTGTCGGCCCTGCAGGCCGTGGCGGGGATCGTGGAGCGGCGTCACACGCTGCCCATCCTGGCCAACGTGCTGATCCGCAAGAACGGCAGCCAGGTCGAGCTGACCACCAGCGACCTGGAGATCCAGGTGCGCACCACCGCCGAGCTCGATGGCGACAGCGGCAGCTTCGCCACCACGGTGGGTGCGCGCAAGCTGATCGACATCCTGCGCTCCATGCCGGCCGACCAGACCGTGAGCCTCTCGGCCAGCCAGAACAAGCTGACGCTGCAAGGCGGCAAGAGCCGCTTCACGCTGCAGACGCTGCCGGCCGACGACTTCCCGCTGGTGCAGGAAGCCGCCGACTTCGGCCCGATGTTCAGCGTGCCGCAGAAGACGCTGAAGCTGCTGATCAACCAGGTGCACTTCGCGATGGCGGTGCACGACATCCGCTACTACCTCAACGGCATCCTGTTCGTCGCCGAAGGCAAGAGCCTGACGCTGGTGGCCACGGACGGCCACCGCCTCGCGCTGGCCCAGGCCACGCTCGACGTCGAGATCCCGAAGCAGGAGGTCATCCTGCCGCGCAAGACCGTGCTCGAGCTGCAGCGCCTGCTCAAGGACGAGGACACCGCCATCGAGATGCGCTTCGCCGGCAACCAGGCCAAGTTCGCCTTCAGCGGCATGGAGTTCGTCACCAAGCTGGTCGAGGGGAAGTTCCCCGACTACAACCGCGTGATCCCGAAGAACCACAAGAACGCGGTCACGCTCGGCCGTGCGCCGCTGCTGGCCAGTCTGCAGCGTGCTGCCATCCTGACCAGCGAGAAGTTCAAGGGCGTGCGCGTGAACATCGAGCCGGGCACGCTGCGCATCGCCTCGAGCAACGCCGAGCAGGAAGAGGCCAAGGAAGAGCTCGAGATCGACTACGGCGGCGACACCATCGAGATCGGCTTCAACGTCACCTACCTGATCGACGCGCTCACCAACATGAGCCAGGAGATGGTGAAGATCGAGCTGCAGGACACCAACTCCAGCGCGCTGATCACCGTGCCCGAGCAGGCCGGATTCAAGTACGTCGTGATGCCGATGAGGATCTGAGGCGAGGCGCCTGACCCTGCTTGGCGAGCGGGCTGCGGCCCGCTTGCTCGTTTCTCCAGAGTGCGATTCCGTTTCCGAAAGCTGCCATGAGCGACACCCCGAACACCCCCGAGAACGTGCCCAAGCCCGTCGAGGCCTATGGCGAGGGCAGCATCCAGATCCTCGAAGGCCTGGAGGCGGTGCGCAAGCGCCCGGGCATGTACATCGGCGACACCTCCGACGGCACTGGCCTGCACCACCTGGTGTTCGAGGTGGTCGACAACTCGATCGACGAGGCGCTGGCCGGCTACTGCGATGACATCGTCGTGACCATCCACACCGACAACTCGATCTCCGTCATCGACAACGGCCGCGGCATCCCCACCGGCGTGAAGATGGACGACAAGCACGAGCCCAAGCGCAGTGCCGCCGAGATCGCGCTGACCGAGCTGCACGCCGGCGGCAAGTTCAACCAGAACAGCTACAAGGTCTCGGGCGGCCTGCACGGCGTGGGCGTGAGCTGCGTGAACGCGCTGTCGAAGTGGCTGCGCCTGACGGTGCGCCGCGACGGCAAGATGCACTTCATCGAGTTCCGCAAGGGCGTGCCGCAGGATCGGGTGATCGAGATGCGCGACGGCTTCGAGACCTCGCCGATGAAGATCACCGGTGACACCGAGAAGCGCGGCACCGAGGTGCACTTCCTGCCCGACGAGGAGATCTTCACCAACGTCGACTTCCACTACGAGATCCTCAGCAAGCGGCTGCGCGAGCTCTCGTTCCTGAACAACGGCGTGAAGATCCGCCTCGTCGACGAGCGCAACAACAAGGAAGACAACTTCGCCTTCGCCGGCGGCGTGAAGGGTTTCGTCGACTTCATCAACACCGGCAAGAAGGTGCTGCACGGCAACGTGTTCCATGCCACCGGCGAGAAGAACAGCGACCAGGGCACGACCATCACCACCGAGGTGGCGATGCAGTGGAACGACGGCTACAGCGAGTCGGTGCTGTGCTTCACCAACAACATTCCGCAGCGAGACGGCGGCACGCACCTGACGGGCCTGCGCGCCGCGATGACCCGCGTGATCAACAAGTACATCGAGGACAACGAGCTGGCCAAGAAGGCCAAGGTCGAGGTCAGCGGCGACGACATGCGCGAAGGCCTGTGCTGCGTGCTCTCGGTGAAGGTGCCCGAGCCCAAGTTCAGCAGCCAGACCAAGGACAAGCTGGTCTCCAGCGAAGTGCGTGGGCCGGTGGAAGAGGTCGTCAGCAAGGCGCTGACCGACTACCTGCTCGAGAACCCCAACGACGCCAAGATCATCTGCGGCAAGATCGTCGAAGCCGCGCGGGCGCGGGAGGCGGCTCGCAAGGCCCGCGAGATGACGCGTCGCAAGGGCGTGCTCGACGGCATGGGCCTGCCCGGCAAGCTGGCCGACTGCCAGGAGAAGGATCCGGCGCTGTGTGAGATCTACATCGTCGAGGGCGATTCCGCCGGCGGCTCGGCCAAGCAGGGGCGTGACCGCAAGTTCCAGGCGATCCTGCCGCTGCGCGGCAAGATCCTCAACGTCGAGAAGGCACGCTACGAGAAGCTGCTGTCCAGCGACGCCATCCTCACGCTGATCACGGCACTCGGCACCGGCATCGGCAGCGAGGACTTCAACCCCGACAAGCTGCGCTACCACCGCATCATCATCATGACCGACGCGGACGTGGACGGCGCCCACATCCGCACCCTGCTGCTGACCTTCTTCTACCGGCAGATGCCGGTGCTGGTGGAGCGCGGCCACGTCTACATCGCGCAGCCGCCGCTATACAAGGTCAAGCTCGGCAAGGAGGAGCAGTACCTGAAGGATGGCCACGAGCTCGACGCCTACCTGCTGCGCGTGGCCCTGAAGGACGCCAAGCTCGACACCGGCATTCCCGGCGCGGCGCTGCTGCAGGGTGAGGCGCTGGAGTCATTGGCGCGGCACTATGTGCTGGCCAACAACGTGGTCGAGCGGCTGTCGAACTGGATGGACGTCGAGGCCCTGCGCGCGATGGCCAACGGCCTGGAGCTGAACCTCGACACGCTGGAAGCCGCGGAGGCTTCCGCACTCGCGCTCAAGGGCGCGCTGCATGCCGCCGATGTGGTGGCCGAGTTCGACGCCCGCACCGACAAGCACCACCTGCGCATCAGCCGCATCCAGCACGGGAACGTGAAGAGCAGCGTGATCACCGCCGACTTCCTGCACGGGGCCGACTACGAGGCGCTGTCCACCGCCGGCAAGACCTTCAAGGGCCTGGTGGGCAGCGAGGCGACGGTCAGCCGCGGCGAAGGCGAGAAGCTCAAGGAAGCCAAGGTGGGCGATTTCCGCCAGGCCATGGCCTGGCTGATCGGCCAGGCCGAGAACGCCGTGGGCCGCCAGCGCTACAAGGGCCTGGGCGAGATGAACCCCGAGCAGCTGTGGGAGACCACCATGGACCCGGCCGTGCGCCGGCTGCTGAAGGTGCAGATCGACGATGCCATCGAGGCCGACCGCGTGTTCACCATGCTGATGGGCGACGAGGTGGAACCGCGGCGCGACTTCATCGAGACGAATGCGCTGAGGGCGGCGAACATCGACGTGTGAGCCCGATGCACGCGTAGGGCGACAGAGTACGTGCGCCGCGCGACACAGTACTGCGTTTGGACGTCGTCAGTTGGTGCGACTGGCCTCAGCAGCGGCGCACTGCCCAAGGGGTGCGGTGCCTGCCGAGGGCCGGTCAAGGCACCGAACGGGCTGGATACGCATACAGCTAGTGTTGTAGATTTGAAGCCGGGGCTGACAACGATCAGCCCAAAACGCAGAGAGCCGATGGCCTCCTACAGCCATCAGCTCTCTTTGTGCAACTCGTGCCGGCTAGGGCAGCCCACGTTGCGGGCTTGAGCAACGAGTAAGGTCACTGAATGGAATGACGCCCACTCGCACCGGCCCATGGTTGCCATGAGCCGGGCGCGTAGTGTGGCAGTGCAGCAAAACGATGTCCACTGAGCTGGCCTAGAGACCTTCCCCAACGAGCAAATCTGCACGGGGCAAGGCCGGGGTCAGTGTTTCCACATTGCGTCATAAGGAGGCTGCCGAATGGCATCCACCCTGAGGCCTGGTACGCCTGCGCCCCGATCGGGCCAGTACCGAAACAACAGCACCGGCACTGAAGTGACCGGAACCCGCGGCAATCCTTTACCGCCGACGCCCAAGCCGGGTCAAAACTACACCCTCGTAGATCCGACTCGGCACAAAGGCAAGCGCTAGGCGAGGCCCACCATGGTGTACGTCGTCTATCGCGATCGCGCCGGCCAATGGCGCTGGAACCTCACAGCTGCAAACGGGCGAAAGCTCGCAGACAGCGGTGAGGGCTACTTCAACAAGCAGGACTGCTTGTCAGCCGTGAACCTGGTGAAGGGCAGTAGCTCAGCACCGGTCCGCGAGGTGTAGCTGAGCCTTCGGCTGCACGAGGGGCTGTGCGCAGGCGCAGCCCCTTTTTGTTGGGCCCCAAGCGGCCCCTAAGATTGCGAGCATGAACCGAGAACAACTCAAGAAGCTCGAACGTGATCTGTGGGCGGCGGCCGACAAGCTGCGCGGCTTGAGTGACCTCAAGGCTAGCGAATACAGCACCCCGGTGCTTGGCCTTGTGTTCCTGAAGTTCGCCGACAACAAGTACCGCCAGCACGAAGACGCCATCCTGGCCGAGTACAGCAAGCTCAAGGGCACCCGGCGAGAACGCAGCCTTCAAGACATCGCCATCGAGAAATGCGGCTTCGCGCTCGGCCCCCAGGCGCGCTACGACTACCTGCTGAACCTGCCCGAGAAGGAAGACATCC
>NZ_JBFXIO010000214.1:0-8767 GCF_050175855.1 Piscinibacter sp. | reverse complement strand
GCAGCCGCGCCGCAACCGGTCCCCACGCAGAGCTTCAGCAGCGTGGCCAAGAGCACGGCGGACGTGGTGGCCGTGCCCGCGGGCTACACCGCAACCGTGCTCTACGCACTGGGTGATCCGCTGACGGCTGCCACGTCGGCGTTCAAGAACGACGGCACCGACGCCGACTTCGAGAACCGTGCCGGCGACCACCACGACGGCATGTTCTTCTACGGTCTGTCCGCCACCGGCGCGCGCGACGCGAACAGCAGCGACCGTGGCCTGCTGGCGATGAACCACGAGGCGTTGACCGACAACTTCCTCCACGCTGCCGGCGCCAGCGCCCGCCCGCGTCCGGCCGCCGAGTCCGACAAGGAGATCCCGGCGCACGGCATCTCGATCGTCGAAGTGGCCAAGAGCGGCGGTGTGTTCGCCTACAAGAACGACTCCAGCTTCAACCGTCGCATCACGCCGCTGACGCCGATGGAGATCTCCGGCCCGGTGCGCGGCAATGCGCTGGTCAAGACGGTCTACTCGACCGCCGGCACCGCCTGCCGCGGCACGATCAACAACTGCGGCAGCGGCTACACGCCCTGGGGCACCTACCTCAGCGGTGAGGAGAACTGGGCGGGCTACTTCACCCGCTCGGCCACCGACAACGCCGCGCGCGGCAACGACAAGAGCGTGGCCTCGCTCAACCGCTACGGCCGCGCCCAGGGTGCGGCCAGCCGTCACGGCTGGGAAACCTCCGGCGCCGACGACCGCTTTGCCCGCTGGGACATCAGCCAGAAGGGCGTGTCGACGGACGGCACCGACGACTACCGCAACGAGCTGAATACGTTCGGGTATGTCGTCGAGGTCGATCCGTACGACAAGGCCGCCACGATCAAGAAGCGCACCGCACTCGGTCGCTTCGCCCACGAGAGCGCCGACTTCGGCAAGCTGGTGGCCGGCAAGCCGCTGGCCGTCTACATGGGCGACGATTCTCGCGGCGAGTACATCTACAAGTTCGTCTCGGCCGCCAACTGGGATGCCGCCGACGCCAGCGCTGCGAACCGCATCGCCATCGGCGACAAGTATCTCGACGCGGGCAAGCTGTACGTGGCGAAGTTCAACGCCGACGGCACCGGCGAATGGATCGAGCTGTCGATCGCCAACGCGGCCATCGCCGGCTATGCCAACTACACCTTCGCCGACCAGGCCGACGTGTTCGTGAACGCCCGCCTGGCCGCGGATGCGGTCGGCGCGACCAAGATGGACCGTCCCGAGTGGTGCGCCGTGCACCCGACCACGGGCGAGATCTACTACACGCTGACCAACAACAGCAACCGCAAGCTGCAGCCCACCGGCTCGCAGCAGGGCGTGGATGCCGCCAATCCGCGCGCCTACATCGATCCGGATCTGACCACCGGCTCGCCCGGCAACAACAACGGCCACATCATCCGCATCAAGGAGAACGGCGGTGAATCCGCAGCCACCGGGTTCACCTGGGACATCTATCTGTTCGGCTCGCAGTCCAACGGCGACCCGGCGCTGGTGAACCTGTCCGCGCTGACGGCCGACCAGGACTTCTCCAGCCCCGACGGTCTGTGGTTCAGCCGGAACACCGGGCTGTGCTGGATCCAGACCGACGACGGCGCCTACACCGATGCCACCAACTGCATGATGCTCGCCGGCGTGCCGGGCAGCGTGGGTGACGGCGCCAAGACCACGCTGAACCACCCCGTGACCGGCGGCACGGTCACGGTGGACACCTACGTGGGCAAGAAGCCGACGGCGGACACGCTGCGCCGCTTCCTCGTCGGCCCGAAGGACTGCGAGATCACCGGCGTGACCGAGACGCCGGACGGCAAGGCGCTGTTCGTCAACATCCAGCACCCGGGTGAGACAATCGCTGCGGCCGACGTGGCCGACCCGACGAAGTACCTCAGCCACTGGCCCGGCAATGCCGGCTACGGCGCCGGCGGCGCAAGCGCCCGTCCGCGCTCGGCGACCATCGTCATCACCAAGAACGACGGCGGCCGCATCGGCAGCTGACCCACCGCCGCGTGCAGTGGTTCATGGCGCGGCCGCCCCGGCCGCGCCAGAATCACGGCATGCGGAGGCGGGTGTGATCGAGAAAGTCTTCGCCGCCCTTGTGGTGGCAGTGTGTGCAGTGATGCTGCTGCGCCTGGCCCTGGGCCCGGCGCGGCAGCAGCGCTTCGACCGGTTCTGGTTGCGGCTGTGGCAGGGCCTGCGTGCGCGGGCCATCGCGCTGTGGCGCTGGCCGCGCTCGCGCAAGGCGGCCCAGCAGCTTGCCGACGACGCCATCCGCCGCGCCCGCGAGGGCCGCTGGGAGGGCAACGTCTATACGCCCGAGCAGTTCAAGAAGCCGCCCAAGGACAAGATGCACTGAGCCCGGGACGGGCTCAGCCGCGGCCGACGAACGGCATGTTCGTCGCCATCACCGTCATGAACAGCACGTTGGCGTCCAGCGGCAGGCTGGCCATGTGCACCACTGCGTCGGCCACGTGCCTGACGTCCATGCGCGGCTCCACCTTCGTGCTGCCGTCGGCCTGGATCACTCCAGCGGCCATGCGCTCGGTCATCTCGGTGGCGGCGTTGCCGATGTCGATCTGGCCGCAGGCGATGTTGTGGCGGCGCCCGTCGAGCGCGGTGCTGCGCGTCAGGCCGCTGATGGCGTGCTTGGTGGCGGTGTAGGGGGCAGAGAACGGCCGCGGCGCATAGGCCGAGATCGAGCCGTTGTTGATGATGCGGCCGCCCTGCGGCGTCTGGCTCTTCATCAGGCGAATGGCCTCCTGCGTGCACAGGAAGGGGCCGGTCAGATTGACGTCGACCACGGCCTTCCACTGCTCGTAGCTCAGATCCTCCATCGGGATCGCCGGCGCGCCCATGCCGGCGTTGTTGAAGAGCACGTCGAGCCGGCCGAAGGCCTCCTTCGTCTTCGCGAAGAGCGCCTTCACCGAGGCCGGATCGCCCACGTCGGTGGGCACGGCAAGCAGCCGGTCCCGGTCGCCCGGCGCGGCGGCGATGGTCTCGTTCAGCGCGTCGAGCCGGCGGCCGGCCAGCACGACGTGGTAGCCCGCCTGGTGCAGGGCGAGCGCGCAGGCGCGGCCGATGCCGCTGCCGGCGCCGGTGACGAGGGCGACGCGAGGGGTGTTGCTCATGGGGTGCTTTCCGCAGGAGGGAGGGGCGCCGGCTGGTCGCGCTCGGCGAAGCAGTCGGCGAAGGTGAAGTACAGCGAGGTGTAGAAGGCGGTGGACAGCAGCAGCGAGGCCGGCATGGCCAGCAGCGCGATCAGCTGCGGCTGGCCGAGCAGCCCGGCGATGATGTTGGCGCCGGCGCCGAACACCAGCACCACCGCGCACCAGGTCAGCGCGAAGACGAGGAAGGCGCCCTTGTTGCGCCAGATCGCCACCGTGCTGGAGAACAGCGACTGCGCCACGCCCTGGCCGCCCCAGTGCACCAGCGCCGGCGCATGCCAGAACGGGATCGACAGCAGCCCGGCCAGGCCGAAGCGCAGCAGCAGCCCGAGCTCGAGGCGCGGGTCGGCCAGGCGCTCGCCGACGTCGGCCGGCGTGGCCTTGCCGTCGGCCAGCACCTGCATCAGCTCGTCGAGTGCGCCGCCGTCGGCCCACTCGGCCAGGGTGATGATCAGCACGCTGGCCACCGCGTAGACGACACCCAGCAGCATGATCGCGCGGGCCTTCGCGGCGCCCTGGCGCAGCGGCTCGACGAAGGCACGCGGCAGCGGGATACGGCCGGCCTGATGGTCGCGCGTGGCGACCATGAAGCCCAGCGAACCGAGCGGCAGCAGCGCCAGCAGCAGCAGCGAGCCGACCAGCGGCATCAGCGTGAGCAGGAAGATCACGAACAGGAAGGCCGCGAACAGCCCGCTGAAGGCCAGCGGCTGCTGAGAGAAGGCGCGCCAGCCCTGCTTGACCCAGGCGGCGCCGGTGGCGGCGGGAACGGTCTGCAGTCTCATGGTCGGATGTAGTGCCAGGGCGCCTCGCGGCGCGCCGTGAGCACGCGCTCGAAGTGCGTCGGGTCGTGCGGCTTCAGCAGGTGGGCGTCGCGTGGCAGGTGCAGGTCCCAAAGGCGCGAGATCCAGAAGCGCAGCGCTGCGGCGCGCATCAGCGCCGGCAGGCCGCGCAACTCGGCGCTGGCCAGCGGCCGCACCGCATCGTAGGCGGCCATGAAGGCCGTGGCGCGCTCCTCGGCCAGGCGGCCGGTGTCGAGGTCGATGCACCAGTCGTTCAGGCACACGCCGATGTCGAACAGCAGTGTGTCGACGCCGGCGAAGTAGAAGTCGAAGAAGCCGCCGAGCCGGTCCACGCCGTCGTCGCCGGGCTCGAACATCACGTTGTCGCGGAACAGGTCGGCGTGGATCGCCGCCCGTGGTAGGCCCTGGCAGGCGGGCGAGGCCGCGAACTGCTGCTGGAAGGCCAGCTCGTCGTTCAGCAGCGCGGCCCGCTGCCCGGACACGAAGGGCTCGATCACCGGCACCGTCTCCGTCCACCAGGCGAGGCCGCGCAGGTTGGGCTGCACGAGCGGAAAGTCGGCGGCCGCCAGGTGCATGCGCGCGAGCATGTCGCCCACCATCGCGCAGTGCACGGCGTCGGGTGCGAGGTGGTGGCGACCGCGCAGCCGGTCGACCACCGCCGCCGGCTTGCCCGCCAGCGTGTGCAGGATGGCGCCGCCGCGGTCGGGGTGCGGGCGCGGCACCGGGATGCCGCGCTCGGCCAGGTGCTTCATCAGCTGCAGGTAGAAGGGCAGCTGCGCATGCGTGAGCCGCTCGAACAGCGTCAGCACATAGCGGCCGTTCGCGGTGTCGGCGAAGTAGTTGGTGTTCTCGATGCCGCTGGTGATCGGCTGCAGCGCGGTCAGCGCGCCGGTGTCGAGCCGGGCGAAGAGTTCGGCTGCCTCGTCGAAGGAGACCTCGGTGTAGACCGCCATGCGCCGATCAGAAGCTCAGCACGTTCCAGACGCGCTTGCCGGCGGCGCCGCGCGAGGTGTTGACCCCTTCGCCGAGATCGCGCGAGCCGTCGCCGACCAGGATCTCGTAGCCCTTGGCGGTGCCCACCTTGGGCTGTACCGTGATGCGCTGCGTGGCGCCGCGCACGCGCAACTCCTCGATGCGGCTGCCTTCGTCCTCGACGACGATGTGCTGCACGCGCGGCTCGGCGCTGGGCGGCGCGGGCGCGGCGGCGGCCTGCGCGAAGGCCAGGCCGGCCGGGGCCGAGAGGGCGAGGGCCAGGAGCGCGGAGCGGGCGTTCATGGAGCCATTCTAGGCGGCACCCATGCTCCACAATGCCGCCATGACGACCAAGACCCTGCTGCTGGTGGACGGCTCGAGCTACCTGTATCGCGCCTACCACGCGCTGCCCGACCTGCGCAGCCCCGACGGCTTTCCCACCGGCGCGATCCACGGCATGGTGGCCATGCTCAAGCGCGCGCTGCAGGACGTGCAGCCCGAGCACGCCGCCTGCGTGTTCGATGCCAAGGGCGACACCTTTCGCAACGAGTGGTATCCGCAATACAAGGCCCAGCGCGCGCCGATGCCGGAAGACCTGGCGAAGCAGATCGAGCCGATCCACGAGGTGGTGAAGCTGCTCGGCTGGCCGGTTCTGATGGTGCCCGGCATCGAGGCCGACGACGCGATCGGCACGCTGGCGCGCATCGCTGCGCGCACCGGCCACGAGGTGGTGATCTCCACCGGCGACAAGGACCTGGCGCAGCTCGTCGACGAGCACGTCACGCTGATCAACACGATGAGCAACGAGAAGCTCGACGTGGCGGCGGTCGAGGCCAAGTTCGGCGTGCCGCCGCAGCGCATCGTGGACTACCTGACGCTGATGGGCGACACCGTCGACAACGTGCCGGGCGTGGAGAAGGTCGGCCCGAAGACGGCCGCCAAGTGGATCGCCGAATACGGCTCGCTCGACGGCGTGATCGCCGCGGCCGGCTCGATCAAGGGCGTGGCCGGAGAGAACCTGCGCAAGGCGCTCGACTGGCTGCCCACCGGCCGCAAGCTGGTGACGGTGGTGACCGATTGCGACCTCGCCGCCGACATCCCCGGCTTCCCCTCGCTCGATGCGCTGGCGCTCAAGCCGGTCGACCGCGACGGACTGCTCGACTTCTACGGCCGCTACGGCTTCAAGACCTGGAAGCGCGACCTCGAAGGGCAGGGGGCTGCGGCCTCGCCGGCCGCCGAGGGCGAGACAGCGCCCGTCGCGCCGAAGGCGTCCACCATCGATAAGCGCTACGAGACCGTGCTGACGCACGAGGCGCTGCAGCGCTGGCTGTCGCGCATCGAGGCCGCGCCGCTGACGGCGATCGACACCGAGACCGATTCGCTGGACGGCATGAAGGCGCGCATCGTCGGCGTCTCGCTCTCGGTGGCGGTGGGCGAGGCGGCCTACATCCCGCTGCGCCACGACTACGCCGGCGCGCCGGCGCAGCTCGATGCCGACGCGGTCCTGGCCGCGCTCCAGCCCTGGCTGGAGAGCGAGCGCCACGCCAAGCTCGGCCAGAACATCAAGTACGACACCCATGTGTTCGCCAACGCCGGCATCACCGTGCGCGGCTACCGGCACGACACGCTGCTGCAGAGCTACGTGCTCGAGGCGCACAAGCCGCACAGCCTGGAGAGCCTGGCGCTGCGCCACCTCGGCCGCTCCGGCCTGAGCTATGAAGACGTGTGCGGCAAGGGCGCGCACCAGATCCCCTTCGCGCAGGTCGACGTGGCGCGCGCCGCCGAATATTCGTGCGAGGACAGCGACATGACGCTGCACGTGCACGAGACGCTGTGGCCGCAGCTGCAGGAGCAGCCGGGGCCGCTGTTCGTCTACGAGAAGATCGAGATGCCCAGCGTGGCCGTGCTCGGCCGCATCGAGCGCCACGGCGTGCTGATCGACTCGGCGGTGCTGGCGCGGCAGAGCCAGGAACTGGCCGAGCGGCTGATGGCGCTGGAGCGCGAGGCGCACGAGATCGCCGGCCAGCCCTTCAACCTCGGCAGCCCCAAGCAGATCGGCGAGATCCTGTTCGGCAAGCTCGGCCTGCCGGTGAAGAAGAAGACCGCCACCGGCACGCCGTCCACCGACGAGGAGGTGCTCGCCGAGCTGGCCGCCGACTACCCGCTGCCGGCCAAGCTGCTCGAGCACCGCAGCCTCGCCAAGCTCAAGGGCACCTACACCGACAAGCTGCCGCTGATGGTCAACCCGGCCACCGGCCGCGTGCACACCAACTATGCGCAGGCGGTGGCGGTGACCGGGCGACTGGCCAGCAATGACCCCAACCTGCAGAACATCCCCATCCGCACGCCGGAAGGTCGCCGCGTGCGCGAAGCCTTCGTCGCACCGCCGGGGCATGCGATCCTGTCGGCCGACTACTCGCAGATCGAGCTGCGCATCATGGCCCACATCAGCGAGGACCCGGGCCTGCTCAAGGCCTTCGCCGAAGGCATGGACGTGCACCGCGCCACCGCCAGCGAGGTGTTCGGCATCCCGCCCGAGCAGGTGACGCCCGAGCAGCGCCGCTACGCCAAGACCATCAACTTCGGCCTCATCTACGGCATGGGCGCCTTCGGCCTGGCGCAGAACCTCGGCATCGAGCGCGCCGCGGCCACCACCTACATCGAGCGCTACTTCCAGCGCTTCGCCGGCGTGAAGCGCTACATGGACGAGACCAAGGCCTCGGCCAAGGCCAAGGGCTACGTCGAGACCATGTTCGGCCGGCGCATCTACCTGCCCGACATCAACGGCGGCAACGGCCCGCGCCGCAGCGGCGCCGAGCGCCAGGCGATCAACGCGCCGATGCAGGGCACCGCGGCCGACCTGATCAAGCTGGCGATGATCGAGGTGCAGGCGCTGCTCGACCGCGAGCGCCGCGCCACCCGGATGATCATGCAGGTGCACGACGAACTGGTGTTCGAGGTGCCCGACGCCGAGATCGACTGGGCGCGCGAGGCCGTGCCGCGCGTGATGGCCTCGGTGGCGCCGCAGATGAAGGTGCCGCTGCTGGCCGAGGTGGGCGTGGGGCCGAACTGGGACCAGGCGCACTGAATCCGCGTCGGCTGAGCGCTGTCACGCGGCTGTCGCATTTCGTTCATAAACTGCCCGGATGAACGATCGGGCTCCTGTGCCAGCCGAAGACGCCGCGCCGATAGGCGAACCCGCCCCGGCGGCGCCGCTGCCGCCGCTGCTGTCGCGCGAGCGCGCCATCCTGGCGTTCAACCGCCGCGTGCTCGCCCAGGCGCAGCGCGAGGACGTTCCCCTGCTGGAGCGCCTGCGCTACGTGTGCATCGTCTCGTCGAACATGGACGAGTTCTTCGAGGTTCGCTTCGCCGACTTCCTCGAAGCGGCGCGCGCCGGAGACGCCGCGGCGTCGCGCCGCGACCTGGAGGCGGTGGCCGCCGAGGCGCACCGCCTGATCGACGACCAGTACGCCGTCTTCAACGACGAGCTGATGCCGCTGCTGCAGCGTCACGGCATCGTGATCCTCAACCACGCCGACCGCGACGCCGCGCAGCGCGAATGGGTCGACCGCTTCTTCCAGAAGCAGGTGCGGCCGCTGCTCGTGCCGGTGGGGCTGGATCCGTCGCACCCCTTCCCGCAGGTCGCGAACAAGTCGCTGAACTTCATCGTGCGGCTGGGCGGGCGCGACGCCTTCGGCCGCGCCAACGGCATCGCCATCGTCAAGGTGCCGCGGGTGCTGCCGCGGGTGATCCGCCTGCCCGACGAACTGGCGCCCGGCCGCCAGGCCTTCGTGCTGCTGACCAGCGTGATCC
>NZ_JBFXIO010000213.1:0-8779 GCF_050175855.1 Piscinibacter sp. | reverse complement strand
ATGACCGCCCGGCTGCGCGAGATGTGCACGACGATCGAGCGGTCGAACGCCTCCAGCGGATGGCCCTTGAGCGAGTCCATGATCTGGTCGCGAGAGAGCACCCGCCCCGGGCTCTGGGCGAGCACCACCAGCAGGTCGAACTGGTGGCTGGTGAGGTCGCAGGGCTTGCCGTCCAGCCTCGCCATGCGAGCACCGAGGTCGATCTCGAGTCGGCCGAAGCGCAGCACCTCGTCGTCGGCCGGCTGCGGCTGGGCGCGGCGCAGCAGCGCCTTGATGCGGGCCAGCAGTTCGCGCGGCTCGAAGGGCTTGCCGAGGTAGTCGTCGGCGCCGAGCTCGAGGCCGACGATGCGGTCCAGAGGTTCGCCACGCGCGGTGAGCATCAGCAGCGGCAGCGAGCGCGTGCGCGCGCTGGCACGCAGCTCGCGGCACAGGTCGAGGCCGTCGCCGTCGGGCAGCATCAGGTCGAGCAGCAGGGCGTCGAAGGTCTCGGCGGCCAGCCGCTCGCGCCCCGCCGCCAGCGAGCCGGCAGTCGTCACGTCGAAACCCGCGTGGCGAAGGTAGTCGCCCACCATCGCCGAGAGGCGGGCGTCGTCGTCGATCAGCAGCACTCGCGTCGTCATCGGCGCAAGCATAGCGTCACGCTCCTGAAGGAGGATCACTGCCGGGGCCGTTCGCGTTCGATGCGCTCCATGCGCTCGCGCATCATCTCGCCGCGCTGCTTCATGCGCTCACCCAGCTTGGCGCGCTGCTCGGGCGTCAGCACCTGGCTCGCGTCGAGCATGGCCTGCATGCGGCGCTTGCTGGCCTGGTCGTGCAGTTGCAGCATCTGCTGGCGCAGCGACTCCGCAGCGGCGGCGTCGACGTTGGGTGCGGAGAAGATCTGCAGCCCGCGCTCGTGCAGCGCACGGCGCTGTTCGCGCTGGGCCTTCATGTCGTCGCGCGCGCCCTTGAAGATCTGGCGGATCTGGGTGCGCTGAGCATCGCTGGCGTTGAGCCCGTCGAGCATGCGGTCGACACCGCGGCCGCCCATCATCATGCCGGAGCCGTCCATGCCGCGATGGCCATGGCCGCCGGGCATGGCCCAGGCCGACAGGGCGAAGGTCGCCGCCACGGCGACGACCATGCCCGAGAGCATCCACTTCATGCCGCGTCTTTCGGCAGGGCGACGGGCGGCAGCGACAACAGGGGTACGGGACATCTCTGGCTCCTTCATGACGGGCCGGGTCGGCCCATGGAGCGAGATGGTTACCCCGGGGGGTGAATGGGCGATGGCGGGGGGGTAAAGATCTGTGAATACCCCCGATCCCGCAGGCAGGCGTCCCCTGGATCAGGGAGCCCCCCGCCGCTCGGGCTTGTGCCCGGACGACATGGCTGACCAGAATGGTCCGAACCGGCGAAGTCTGCCGTCAGTCCGTGCCCCGCAACCCGCTGCCCAGCCCGTACGACGCCATGCTCGAGTCCCTCTCCCGCCCCGCCACTCCACCGTGCCCGACCGGGCCTGCCTTTCAGTGGAGCCGGCATCGCCGTCCGTCGGGTCCGAGCGACCGGCAGTTGAGTCTCGATGCCACGGAATGGGTGCTGCAGCTGCCGCTGGTGCTCCGGCCCGCGAACACCTGCTCGCGCTATCCGCGCATCGTCAACCACATCGCGCAGAGCTGGCTGCGGTCAGACCGATGCCGCCACCTCTTCAACCAGCTTCTGCGTGACAGCCGCCCCGCCAGGAGCGGCTTCCCGCCGTCCGTGCGCGAGGAACTTCGGGCACTGGCCGCCTTCCGTCTCGACGGTGTGCTGCCCGCCCAAGCGGACTGACGACGCACCGGCCGCGCAGAAACGACAAAGCCCCGTCTGGCGGGGCTTGGTGCGCGATTCAACTGGCGGAGAAGGAGGGATTCGAACCCTCGATACGGTGAAACCGTATACCGGATTTCGAGTCCGGCGCATTCGACCACTCTGCCACCTCTCCGGTGTTGTGAAAGCGTTCGGCGGGTCGCTGCCGAGCCGCGCATTCTAGCGCACTCGTACAGGCCACTCAGGGCACGGTGACCAACGTCAGGCCGTGAAGTGCGGCATGGTCGAGCCGGCTGCGCCAGACCTGCCCCGGCGCCATCGGCCAGGCATCGGTGATGGTGCCGGTGGTCACCACGTCGCCGGCGCCCACGCGCCACTGCGGCGTGTGGATGGCCATCGCCTCCAGCCAGAGCAGCAGCGCGCTCAGGGGGCCGTCGAGCACGTTGGCGCCGATGCCGCTGTCGACTTCGGCCTCGTCGCGCAGAAGGGTCAGCCGCAGCGCCGCCAGTTCCTCGCCGAGCCGCGCGAAGCGCGACACCGGCACGCGCGCGCCGACGCAGAGCCGCCCGTGCAGTGCGAAATCGGCCACCGTGTCCGGCGCGGCAAAGCGCCAGTCGGCGAAGTGGGTGTGGACGATCTCGAAGCCATGCGCCACCCACTCCAGGCAATCCAGCAGATCGGCCTCGCTCATGCCGGCTTGCGGCGGCCGCGCAAAACCGAAGACGATCTCCGGCTCCAGACGAGGCTGGACCAGGCCCGTCATCGACACCCGCGCCTCGGTGCCTTCCAGAAGGGTCACCGTGCTGCGCCAGACCGGCGCCCAGATCGGCGCGAACACGCCATAGCGCGGCCAGATCGTGCGGTTGGTGAAGCCGATCTTGTAGCCGCGCGGTTCGTCGCCGGCGGCGACGCGGCGCTGCCGGATCGCCTCGGCCACGTCGAAGGCTTGTGCGAGCGTCAGTCCGCCCGGCCGCTCGCTCGGCAACCCGACGAGCCGCGCATCGCGCCAGGCGTCGAGCAGTTCGCCGGCCAGCGACGCGGTGTCCACGTTCAGGCCTTCAGCGTCTCGAGCCCGCCCAGGTAGGGTCGCAGCACCGCCGGCACATGGATCGAGCCGTCGGAGTGCTGATGGTTCTCCAGCACCGCCACCAGTGCGCGGCCCACGGCCAGGCCGGAGCCGTTGAGCGTGTGCACCAGCTCGTTCTTGCCCTGCGCGTTCTTGAAGCGGGCCTGCATGCGCCGCGCCTGGAAGGCTTCGCAGTTCGAGCAGGAGCTGATCTCGCGGTAGGTGTTCTGCGCCGGCAGCCAGACCTCGAGGTCGTAGGTCTTGGTCGAGCCGAAGCCCATGTCGCCGGTGCACAGCGTCACCACGCGGTAGGGCAGCTCCAGCTTGCGCAGGATCGCCTCGGCATGGCCGACCATCTGCTCGAGTGCCTCGTAGCTCTTCTCGGGGTGAACGATCTGCACCATCTCGACCTTGTCGAACTGGTGCTGGCGGATCATGCCTCGCGTGTCCCGCCCGGCGCTGCCGGCCTCGGAGCGGAAGCACGGGCTGTGCGCGGTCAGCCGGATCGGCAGCGCGCTTTCGGCCAGCACCTGCTCGCGCACCGTGTTGGTCAGCGAAATCTCGCTGGTGGAGATGAGGTACTGCTCGCGCTGCGCTTCGTCCCCGCCACGGCTGACCCAGAACATGTCTTCCTTGAACTTGGGCAGCTGGCCGGTGCCCTCGAGGATCTCGCGGTTGACGATGTAGGGCGTGTAGCACTCGGTATAGCCGTGCTCCTGCGTCTGCGTGTCGAGCATGAACTGCGCGAGCGCGCGATGCAGCCGCGCCGCCGGCCCGCGCAGGAAGGTGAAGCGCGAGCCGCTGAGCTTGGCGCCGGTGTCGAAATCGAGCCCGAGCGGGCCGCCGAGGTCGACATGGTCGCGCGGCGTGAAGTCGAAGCTGCGCGGCGTGCCCCAGCGGCGCACCTCGACGTTGCCGGTTTCGTCCGCACCCACCGGCACGCTCTCGTGCGGCAGGTTGGGAACGGCCATCAGCATCTCTGCCAGGTCGGCCTGGATCGCCTCCAGCCGCTCGGCCGAGGTCTTCAGTTCGTCGCCGATGCCGGCCACCTGCGCCATCAGCGCGCCGGTGTCGCCGCCCTTGGCCTTGAGCTGGCCGATCTGCTTCGAGAGGCTGTTGCGCTGCGCCTGCAACTCCTCGGTGCGGGTCTGGATGGCCTTGCGTTCCGCCTCCAGCGATTGGAAGCGCGGCACGTCGAGGAAGGCTTGCGGTGTCTTGCGCGCCTCGAGGCGCGCGATCACGTGCGCCAGGTCCTTGCGCAGCAGGTTGATGTCGAGCATGGGAAGCCGGGCGCCGCGCGGCGCCCTCCGGGGGTCTGGGACCTCAGGATTGTAGGCAGGCGAGCGCTTCTTCCTCGGTCGCGAGCGCCTGGCTCACTTCGCGCATCACCTGGCAGGCGCACTCGGCGCAGCGGCCGCACTGCGTGGCCACGCCCAGCTCGCGCTGCAGGGCGTCGAACGTCTGCGCGCCGTCGCGGACGGCCTCGCGGATCCGGTGGTCCGAGATGCGGCGGCAGACGCAGACGATCATCGGTGTGTCCTCAGGCGGGATCGCCCATCATGGATTGAAGGTAGTTCGGCAGGCCGACCTTGCCGACCAGCTCGATCTGGGTCTCGAGGAAGTCGATGTGCTCCTCGGTGTCGTCGAGGATGTCCTGCAGGATGTCGCGCGAGACGTAGTCGCGCACCGATTCGCAGTAGGCGATGCCGTCCTTGATGGTGCCCTGGGCGCCCTGCTCCAGCTGGAGGTCGCACGCCAGGATCTCCGGCACGTTCTCGCCGATCATCAGCTTGCCGAGGTCCTGCAGGTTGGGCAGGCCGTCGAGCATGAAGATGCGCTCCATGAGCTTGTCCGCATGCCTCATCTCGCCGATCGACTCCTCGTATTCCTTCTTCGCCAGCTTGTCCAGGCCCCAATGCTTGAGCATGCGGTAGTGCAGGAAGTACTGGTTGGTGGCGGTCAGTTCGTTCTTCAGCTGGGCGTTGAGGTGGGCAATCACCTGCGGGTCGCTTTTCATGGCTGCTCCTGGCTGGGGTGAGGGGACCATTCCATTCTGATCTGCCTCAATCCGCCACTGGAAGAGCCAGCTTCACGCTCAAGGTCGAGCGAATATTACTTGATAATCGTTCGCATTAGCAATAACCTCGTTGTCATGATCCTGAGCGAACTTCCCGACGATGGACGCGCCGTCGTGCGCGGTGTCACCCCGGCATCGCCGGAACTCTCGCCCGGCGACCTGCGGCGCCTGGCCGAACTCGGGTTCATTCCCGGCGAGCCCGTGCACCTGCTGCGCCGCGGCCCGGGCGGCCGCGAGCCGCTGGCCGTGCGCGTGGGCGACACGCTGTTCGCGCTGCGCCTGGCGGAGGCGCGCTGCATCGAGGTCGGAACGGCCTGAACCATGCCCCCGACCTGCATTGCCCTGGTGGGCAACCCGAACTGCGGCAAGACCGCGCTGTTCAACCTGCTGACCGGCGCGCGCCAGAAGGTCGCCAACTACGCCGGCGTGACGGTCGAGCGCAAGGTCGGCAGCGCGACGCTGCCCGACGGCCGCCGCGTCGCCATGGTCGACCTGCCCGGCACCTACGGACTGACGCCGACCACGCCGGACGAGCAGGTGACGCTCGAGGTCATCGAGGGGCGCCGCGCGGGTGAGGACGTGCCGGATGCGATCGTCGCGGTGGTCGATGCCACCAACCTGCGCATGAACCTGCGCCTGGTGCTCGAACTGCGCACGCTGGGGCGCCCCATGGTGGTGGCGCTGAACATGATCGACGCCGCGCGCGCCCAGGGCCTGGCGATCGACACGGCCGTGCTGGCGCGCGAACTCGGCTGTCCGGTGGTCGAGACGGTGGCGGTTCGGCGCCACGGCCACGAGGCGCTGCTGGCGCAGGTCGCGGCGCTGCAGGCGCTGCCCGAAGGCGCGCGAGTGCAGTCGGCCACGTCGCGCCTGCCCGCGGAGTTGCAGCAGGAGGTGCGCCGCATCCTCGCCCTGGCCGCGCCCGCTTCACCCCGCGTGCAGCGCTTCCGGCTGGCGGTCGACGCGGTGGTGCTGCATCCGGTGGCCGGCCTGGCGCTGCTGGCCGCGCTGCTGTTCTTGATGTTCCAGGCGGTGTTCTCCTGGGCCGAATGGCCGATGAACGCGATCGAAGCCACCATGTCCTGGCTGGGCGGCTGGGTCGGCGCGCACCTGGCGGAGGGCCCCTTGCGCAGCCTGCTGGTCGACGGCGTGATCGCCGGCGCGGGCGGCGTGCTGGTGTTCCTGCCGCAGATCCTCATCCTGTTCTTCTTCATCCTGCTGCTCGAGGACTCGGGCTACCTGCCCCGCGCGGCCTTCCTGCTCGACACGCTGATGGGCAAGGTGGGCCTGTCGGGGCGCGCCTTCATCCCGCTGCTGTCGAGCTTCGCCTGCGCGGTGCCGGGGGTGATGGCCACGCGCACCATCGCCAACCCGCGCGACCGGCTGGCCACCATCATGATCGCGCCGCTGATGACCTGCTCGGCGCGGCTGCCGGTCTATGCGCTGCTCATCGGCGCCTTCGTGCCCTCTCGCCACGTCGGCCCCTTCAACCTGCGCGGGCTGACGCTGTTCGGGCTGTACGTCGCCGGCGTGGCCTCGGCCTGCGCGGTGGCCTGGTGCATCAAGCGCTTCTGGACGCGGCGCAGCTACCAGCCGCTGATGCTCGAGCTGCCGCCCTATCGCCGCCCCAGCCTGCGCAGCCTCGTGCTCGGCCTGTGGGAGCGCACGACGATCTTCCTGCGCCGGGTGGGCACCATCATCTTCTCGCTGATGGTGGTGCTGTGGTTCCTGTCGAGCTATCCGGCGCCGCCGGCAGGCGCCACCGGGCCGGCCATCCAGTACAGCCTGGCGGGCCAGCTCGGCCAGGCGCTGCAGCACGTCTTCGCGCCGATCGGCTTCAACTGGCAGATCTCGATCGCGCTGGTGCCGGGGCTGGCGGCGCGCGAGGTGGCGGTGGGCGCGCTGGGCACCGTGTACGCGCTGTCGGCCTCGGGCGATGCGGTGGCCGACTCGCTGCTGCCGGTGATCGCGCAGGGATGGTCCCTGGCCACGGCCTACTCGCTGCTGGCCTGGTACGTGTTCGCGCCGCAGTGCCTGTCGACGCTGGCGGTGGTGCGGCGCGAGACCAACTCGTGGCGCTATCCGCTGGCGATGCTCGCCTACCTCTTTGCGCTGGCCTATGCGGCGGCGTTCGTGACCTATCGCGTCACGCTCTGGCTGGGAGGATGAGATGCCGGACGCGCAGACCCTGATCGCCGGCCTGATCGTCGCCGCCAGCGCGGCCTATGCCCTCTGGACGCTGCTGCTGCGCCCGCTGCGCAGGTCGCGCCGCGACCAAGCCGGCTGCGCCGGCTGCGGCGGACTCAGCCGATGCCGGCCATCGAGCGGTCGCCCAGGCCCATCGGCAGCGGGAAGTGCACCGACTCCGCCACGCCCGGTAGCGATCGTACGGACACCGCACCCAGCGAACGCAGCCGCTCGATCACCTGCTGCACCAGGATCTCCGGCGCCGACGCCCCGGCCGTGAGGCCGACGCGGCGCTTGCCGTCCAGCCACTCGGCCTTCAGGTCATCCGGCTGGTCGACCATGTAGGCCGGCGTCCCGAGGCGCTCGGCCAGCTCCTGCAGGCGGTTGCTGTTGGAACTGGTCGGGCTGCCGACCACGATCACCACGTCGACCGAAGGCGCCAGCACCTTCACCGCATCCTGGCGGTTCTGGGTGGCGTAGCAGATGTCCTGCTTCTTCGGCTCTCGCACACTCGGAAAGCGGCGCTTGACCGCAGCCAGGATCTCTGCCGCGTCGTCCACCGACAGCGTGGTCTGCGTGACCACGGCGATGCGTTCGGTCTGCGGCAGCACCAGGCCCTCGACGTCGGCCACGTCCTCGACGAGGTAGATGCCGTCGTCAAGCTGGCCCATCGTGCCCTCGACTTCCGGATGGCCCTTGTGGCCGATCATGATGAAGTCGTAGCCATCCTTGTGCAGCTTGGCCACCTCCACGTGCACCTTGGTCACCAGCGGGCAGGTGGCGTCGAACACCGAGAAGCCGCGCTGCCGCGCTTCCTGCCGCACCGCCTGCGACACGCCGTGCGCGCTGAAGACCAGCGTGGCGCCGGGCGGCACCTCGGCGAGGTCCTCGATGAAGATCGCGCCCTTGGCCTTCAGGTCGTTGACCACGTAGGTGTTGTGCACGATCTCGTGGCGCACGTAGATCGGCGCGCCGAACTTCTTCAGCGCACGCTCGACGATCTCGATCGCACGGTCCACGCCGGCGCAGAAGCCGCGCGGCTCGGCCAGCACCACCTCGTGCGGGCCGTCGACGATGTCCTGGCCCATCACAGCACCCCGATCAGTTGCACTTCGAAGGTCACCGGCCGGCCGGCCAGCGGGTGGTTGAAGTCGAACAGCAGCCAGTCGTCGCCAACCTCGCGCACCACGCCGGCGTAGTTCGCCTGCCCGTCGGGCGTGGGGAACTGCACCACGTCGCCGACGTGGTAGGTCTGGTCGGGGTCGCCCAGTTCGTCGAGCAGCGAGCGCTTCACGCGCTGAAGCAGCTCCGGGTTGCGCTCGCCGAAGGCCTCGCCGGCGGGCACGTCGAAGACCTCGCGCGCACCCTCGGCCAGGCCGAGCAGGCGCCGCTCCAGCGCAGCGGCGAGCTCGCCCGTGCCCAGCGACAGCGTGGCGGGCTTGTCGGCGAAGGTGTTGACGATGTCGGCGCCGTCAGGCCCGGCGAGGCGGTAGTGCAGGGTCAGGAAGGACCCCGGCTGCACGAGATTCACGGCGTAGCCCGCTCCAGTAGACTGGCTGCGGATTTTACGAGCCCGGCCCGCACGGCCCTCCCGACCGTGATCAAGGACATTCCACCCGACGCGCGCCCCCGCGAGAAGCTGCTGTCGCAAGGGCCGGCCG
>NZ_JBFXIO010000212.1:0-8783 GCF_050175855.1 Piscinibacter sp. | reverse complement strand
CATGACCGGAAAGTTGAAGGTGGCCGGCGACATGAGCGTGGCCCTGCGCATGCAGCGGGTCGTGTGAACGCCCCCCGAGACGCCACCGCCCGCGCCTTCGTCGCTTCCCACCGCGACGAGGGCAGCACCGAGCTGTTCGGCATCACCGAACTGTGCCGCGAGTTCGGCATCACGCTGCGGGCGCTGCGCTTCTACGAGGACAAGGGCCTGCTCGCGCCGCGCCGCATCAACGGCACGCGCGTCTATACCCGGCGCGACCGAGCCCGGCTGGCGCTGATCCTGCGCGCCAAGGCGATCGGGTCGTCGCTTGCGGAGATCAAGCACTACCTCGACCTCTATGGCGACCATGGTGAGGGCCGCGCCCAGCAGCTGAACTACGTGATCACGCGCACCGACGCCGCCATCGCCGAGCTGGAAGCGAAGCGGGCCCACATCGACGCCACGCTGGCCGAGCTGCGCCTGATCAACCAGAACTGTCGCGCGCAGCTCGAGTCGCGCAAGCGCAGCGCGAAGTCCGCGGCGTGAGGAGCACTGCATGGCAATCGCGAACTTCCCTTCCGTCTGGATGAGCGACGAACACCGCGCCCTGGAGGACGCTGCGCGCCGCTTCTTCACCGAACGCTGGGTGCCGCAGGCCGCCGCCTGGCGCGAGGCAGGCCGCCTGCCGCCGCAAGCCTGGCGCGAAGCCGGCGCCCAGGGCCTGCTGTGTGCCGCGATGCCGGAGGCCTACGGCGGCGGCGGCGGCGACTTCACGCACGACGCGGTGATCCTGATGGAGGCGGCGCGAGCCAACCTCAGCGGCTTCGGCGGCGGGCTGCACTCGGGCATCGTCGCCCCTTACATCCTCCACTACGGCAGCGAGGCGCAGAAGCAGCGCTGGCTGCCGAGGATGGCCACGGGCGAATACATCACTGCCATCGCGATGACCGAGCCCGGCACCGGCTCCGACCTGCAGGCGATCCGCACGACCGCCCGGCGTGGAACGGATGGCGAGGGCGACCACTACGTGCTGAACGGCCAGAAGACCTTCATCACCAACGGCGGCAACGCCAACCTGATCATCGTCGCCTGCCGCACCGGCGGCGAAGGCTCGAAGGGCATGTCGTTGCTGGTGGTCGAGACCGAGCACGCCCCCGGCTTCCGCCGCGGCCGCCTGCTCGACAAGATCGGCATGAAGGCGCAGGACACCGCCGAGCTGTTCTTCGACGACGTCCGCGTGCCGGCGGAACACCTGCTCGGCCCGGCGGAAGGACAGGGTTTCATCCAGCTGATGCAGCAGTTGCCGCAGGAGCGGCTGATCGTCGCCCTCGGCGGCATCGCGGCGATGAAGCGGGCGCTGGCCGAGACGCTCGCCTACGTCAAGGAACGCAAGGCCTTCGGCCGCGCGATCTGGGAGTTCCAGAACACCCGATTCAAGCTCGCCGAGGTGCAGGCCACGGTGCTCGCGGCGCGGGCGATGGTCGACGCGGCCATGGTGGCGCACATGAAGGGCGAACTCGGCGTCGAGCGCGCCGCGCTGCTGAAGTACTGGGTCACCGAGCAGCAGGGCCGGGTGATGGACGAATGCCTGCAGCTTTTCGGCGGCTACGGCTACATGAGCGAGTACCCGATCGCCGAGCTCTACACCGATGCGCGCGTGCAGCGCATCTACGGCGGCACCAACGAGATCATGAAGGAGCTGGCGGCGCGCTTCATGTGAAGCGCGCGCCGGCGCGGGCTCAGCCGGCCAGCGCCAGCAGCTTGCGCAGTTCGCCCTGCACCAGGGCGGGGTAGCCGGCCGTGCCCCAGCGGGCGTCGTCCACCAGCGACTGCAGGCTCGCGCGCACGCGGCTCTTGTCGCGCCACTCCTGCGCGAGGCGGTTGGCCACGTGGGGGTACTTCTCGCACAGCGCCTTCGGGCGGGCATCCATCGCAAACGCGATCAGCCAGTCGATCGTCGTGCCAGCGAGCATGCGCTCGGTCGCAGCGGCCTTGTGAACCTTCTCGCGGCCGAAGTTGATCGACAGCGGGTCGTGGTCGATCTTGTCGTCCACCGGTGCTGCGGCGGCCACGGCCGGCGTGTTCGGTGTGATCGGTGTCGGATCGAAGTCGATCGAGCCCGAGGGGCGGAAGGCGAGGCTGTTGGCGTTCGACATGGTCGCGCAGTCTAGAAGCCGCCGCGCTCCAGCGCACACGCGATTGCCGTGCGACCGTGCGGCGCTTCACGCAGCGGCGGGGCACGTCAACGCCGCGTGCTCAACCAGATGCCCGGCAGGATGAGCGCAGCACCGACTGCATGGTAGACATGCACAGATTCGCCCAGCACCGCCCAGCCCACGCCGGCGCTGTACAGCGGCCCGAGATAGAGCACCACCGACACGCGCGCCGCGCCGAGCGCGCGCTGCATGAACGAATATGCCGCATAGGCGGCCGCACCGGGAATCAGCGCCGCCGCCAGCACCAACCCCACGCTGCGCCACGACAGCTCGCTCGGCAGCCAAGAGATTGCTTCCCAGGCGGTGAACGGCAGCAGTACGAGCACGCCGCCGAAGGAGATCAGCGTCAGCCGCGCCAGCGGCGAGAAGGCCGAGGGCCAGGCGCGCAGCAGCAGCGAATAGGCCGTCCAGCACAGCACGGCCACCGAGATCCACAGGTCACCCGGGTTGAGCGTGAGCTCGCCCAGCGCACTCCACTGCCCGCGCAGGATCACGTGCAGCACGCCCGCCAGTGCCAGCGCCACGCCCAGTGCTTGGGCGACGCCGAAGCGCTCGCGCAGCCACAGCGCCGAGGCCAGCGCGATCAGCACCGGCGAGGCGGCGTACAACAGCCCGATGTTGACCGCCGCGGTGCTGCGCCCGCCGATGTAGACGAAGGCGCCGCACACCCACATGCCCAGCGCACCGAGCACGAGGAAGTGGCCCGCCTCGGCGCGCACGAGGTGCCGCTTGTCAGCGATCTCGCGGTGGCAGAAGGCCAGCAGCACCAGGGCCGCGACCGTCCAGCGCCCGAGCGCCAGCATGTGCGGCGCGATCACGCCCGGCGCCCAGCGCGCCACGAGGTAGTTGACGCTCCACAGCGCCGGGGCGATGAAGAGCAGCACGCGCGCGAGCATCAGCTCGCGCGGTGTCGGGCCCGATTGCGATGCGGGCAAGCTCAGAACGCTGCGGCCAGGCCGTCGCGCCGCGGGTCGCTCGCCGCCACGTAGCCCTCCACCGCCGGGTCGCCGAGGCGCCAGATGAACTGGCCGGCGCCGAAGTCCTGGTAGCTGTCCTGGAACGACTCGACCTGGTGGCCGAGGGCCCGCAGCCCTTCGCGCGTGGCGGCCGGCATGGTCGCCTCGACGTTGATCGACAGGCCCTGGTTGAAGCGCCAGCGCGGCGCGTCGCAGGCCGCCTGCGGCTCCTGGCGGAAGTCGAGCATGCGCACCAGCGTCTGCAGGTGGCCCTGCGGCTGCATGTTGCCGCCCATCACGCCGAAGCTCATCTGCGGGGCGCCGTCCTTGGTGAGGAAGGCCGGGATGATGGTGTGGAAGGGCCGCTTGCCCGGCGCCACCACGTTCGGGCTGGCCGCACGCAGGCTGAAGCCATGGCCGCGGTTCTGCAGCGAGACGCCGTAGCCGGGCACCACCACGCCGGAGCCGAAGCCCATGTAGTTGCTCTGGATGAAGCTGATCATCATGCCGCTCTCGTCGGCGGCGGTGAGGTAGATGGTGCCGCCCTTGACCGGGTTGCCGGCGCCGAAGTCCTGTGCGCGCTTCGGGTCGATCAGCTTGGCGCGCTGGAACAGGTATTCGTCGTCGAGCATCTGCTCGGGCGTCACCTCCATCGTGCGGCGATCGGACACGTAGCGGTAGGTGTCGGCGAAGGCCAGCTTCATCGCCTCGATCTGCAGGTGCTGGGCCTGCACGCTGTCGGCCTTCAGGCCGGCGAGGTCGAAGTGCGAGAGGATGCCCAGCGCGATCAGCGCGGCGATGCCCTGCCCGTTCGGCGGGATCTCGTGCAGCCGGTGGCCGGCGTAGTCCTTGCCGATCGGATCGACCCATTCCGGCTGGAAGCCGGCCAGGTCGGCCGCCGTCATCGCGCCACCGTGCGCCTTGGCGTGAGCCTCGATGGCCTGTGCCACCTCGCCGCGGTAGAAGGCCTCGCCGTAGGTGTCGGCGATCAGCTTCAGCGTGCGCGCGGCGCCGGGAAAGCGGAACAGCTCGCCGACCTCCGGCGCACGGCCGCGGGGCAGGAAGGTGTCGGCGAAGCCAGGCTGGTCAGTGAGTTCCGGCAGCGCCGCGGCCATGGCCCACTTCTGTCGCACCACCCAGGGCACGGCATAGCCGCGCTCGGCGATCTCGATCGCGGGCTCGAGCAGATCGGCGAAGGCGAGCTTGCCGAAGCGCTCGGACAGCGCCACCCACGCGGCCACCGCGCCCGGCACGGTGACGCTGTCCCAGCCGCGCTTGGCCGGCGCGCGGGCGTCGTCGCCGTACTTCGCGCGGAAGTACTCCGGCGTCCACGCCTGCGAGGCCGTGCCGCTGGCGTTCAGGCCATGCAGTTGCCGGCCGTCCCACAGGATGGCGAAGGCGTCCGAGCCGAGCCCGTTGCTGCAGGGTTCGACGATGGTCATCGCCGCGGCGGCGGCGATCGCCGCATCGACGGCGTTGCCGCCCTTCCAGAGCATGCGCAGCCCCGCCTGCGCGGCATAGGGGTGCGAGGTCGAGACGATGTTGCGGCCGAACACCGGCACGCGCTGGCTGGGGTAGCCGGCGCCCCAGTTGAAGGAAGAGGTCATCGTGAGGTCTCCGTGTGAGTCGTATCGGCGGCGGCCTTCGCCTCCTGGTGCAGCCGGCGAACGCCCAGCCAAACGCCCAGCGCGATCAGCGGGATGGCCACCGCAACCGCCACGTCCGGCGAGACGTTCCAGCCAGCCGACTTGGCGCCCTTGGCGGCGTAGCCGACCAGGCCGGCGCCGTAGTAGGTGACGGCGGCCACCGAGAAGCCTTCCACCGCGCTCTGCAGCAGCAGCTGGGCCTTCTGGCGGCGGTTCATCGCGTCGAGCAGCTCGCGACTGCTCTGCTGCTGCTCGATCTCCACCCGCGTGCGCAGCAGGTTGGAGACGCGCGAGATGCGCTCCGACAGCGCCTGCAGACGCCGGCCGGCCCAGGCGCAGGTCTGCATCGCCGGCAGCAGGCGGCGGTCCATGAATTCGCGGATGGTCTGCAGGTTGTGCACGCGCTCCTCGCGCAGCTCGTCGATGCGCCGCTGCACCAGCTCGAAGTAGGCGGCACTGGCCGAGAAGCGGGCATGGGTGCGCGCGTACAAGCCCTCGACGCGCGCGGCCAGCTGGGTGAGCTGGCGCAGCAGCTCGGGCTCGTCGTCGGGGTTGGCGGTGCGGATGCGCTCGGCCACCTCGGCCAGGTCGCGCTCGGCATTGGCCAGTGCCCCGCCGACCTCGCGCGCCACCGGCAGGCCGAGCAAGGCCATCATGCGGTAGGTCTCGATCTCCTGCAGGCGCTGCACCAGGCGGCCCAGGCGCCGCGGTGTCATGTCGCCGGCCACCACGATCCAGCGTGCGAAGCCGTCGCCGTAGAGGCGGAAGTCGGTATAGACGTCGGCTGCGCCGTCCATCACGCGGGCGCCGACCAGGCTGTCGTCGTTGAGCATGCTGCGCACCAGCGGCGGCACCTCGTCGCGCGGCGTAAGCGCCGGCTTGACGAGCACGTGCATGCCCACCAGCCACTGCCCGGGCAGCCCGGCGCGCCAGTCGGCCGGCAGGTCGTCGATGGGCAGCGGCGCGAAGCTCTCCGGCACCGAGGCCAGCCGCTTCCAGGCCGTGCAGGTGTGGAACTCGCCATGCTTCTCCCAGCGCAGCCGCAGCCCGCCGATGTCGGCGCTGAAGTGGCTGGCCCCCTCGGCCGGCACCGGCAGCTGCCGCGAGCGCAGCAGACCGGCCAGGTGGTCGCGCTCGGCGCTGCCGGCGTTGCCGACCAGCGCGACGTGCGACAGCAGCAGCGGCGCATTCAGCCGCTCGTAGGGCCGCGCGTGCACTTCGTGGTGCAAGGTCTCGCGCAAGGGGTGAACGGTCTGCATCGCGGCTACTCCTCCGGTCCGGGATGCTAGTCGATGCTTTCGCCCAGGAAGCGCTGCACCTTCGGCGGCTCGGCGCCGAGGTGGAAGGCCAGGCGCTTCTCGCGCAGGCCGACGTCGGCCGCGGTGAAGCGCTCCAGCCGGCGCAGGTGCTCGACCCAGGTCTCGTCGAGGAAATACTCGATGTAGCGGCCGGGCGCGGTCGGGTCGCGGAACAGGCCCCACGACAACGCGCCCTGGCGCAGCCGCGCCCGACGTGTCTCCTCCATCACGGCCATGAAATCGTCGGCGCGCGTCGGGTCGATGAGGTACTCCACCGTCACCATCACCGGTCCTTCGTCGGGCAGCGGCTCGACCAGCGGCGTCGGAGCCGCGCTGCCGGGCTTGGCGGGACTGAGATCTTCGTCCGCGCCGCCGTCGACGGACAGGCGTCGCGTCAGCAGCAGCACCAGCGGCCCGGCCACCGCGGCCGACACGATGCTGGCCGGCACGCTGCTCCAGCTCGCCACCTGGCCCCACAGCGCCGCGCCGGCCGCACTGCCGCCCATCAGCGCCATCTGGTAGATCGACATGCCGCGCGCCCGCACCCAGTTGGGCAGCGCCATCTGGGCGGCCAGCGTCAGCGAGTTGGCGGTGGCGATCCAGGCCATGCCAGCAATCGCCATCGCCGGCACTGCCAGCCACAGCGAGGGCGCGAACACCACCGTCACCGCCGCCAGCGCATGCACGCCGGTGCCCCAGCGCACGAACTGGTCGCGCGAGATGTTCTGCCGCAGGCTCGGCAGGTACAACGCTGCCGCCACTGCACCCCCACCCATCGCCGCCAGCAGCAGCGTGAAGGTGCCGGCGCCGCCACCGTGCAGGCTGCGCGCCACCAGCGGCAGCAGCGCGGTCAGCGAGGTCGACTGCAGGAAGAACAGGAAGATGCGGATCAGCACGCTGCGCATGCGCGGCGACTGCGTCACGTGCTGCACGCCGACGCGCATCGCACCGAGGAAGCGCTCGCCGGGCAGCGCGCTGACCTTGCGCTGCGACTTCCAGCGCAGGATGAGCACGAAGGCCACTACCGCCAGCACCGCGTTGAGCGCGAACACCACCGCCGCGCCGGCGCTGGCCAGCAGTGCGCCGGCCACCACCGGGCCGATCACGCGCGACATGTTCATCGCCACGCCATTCAGGGCCAGCGCCGCCGGCAGCTCGTGGCGCGGCACCACCTCGGGCACGATGGCGGCGAATACCGGCCAGCGCATCGCCAGGCCGATGCCGTTGGCGAAAGTCAGCGCCAGCAGCAGCGGCGCGGTGAGCGCACCGGCCAGCGAGGCCAGGCACAGCACCATCGCGACGCAGGCCACCCACAGCTGCGTCACCGCGAAGTAGCGGCGGCGGTCCACGATGTCGGCCAGCGCGCCGCTGGGCAGGCCGAGCACGAAGACCGGCAGCGTGGACGCGGCCTGCACCAGCGCCACCATGACGACGCTGTCTGTCAGCGTGGTCATCAGCCACGCCGCTGCCACGTCGTTCATCCACATGGTCACGTTGGCGGCCAGCCAGGCCACCCACAGCATGCGGAACACCGGCCCCTTCAGCGGGGCCAGCGACGACGGCGGCGCGTCGCTCACGCGTGGCTCATCGCGAGATCAGTCGGCGTCCTTGAACGCTTCCTCGCGCTTGCTCTTGATCGACGGCAGCGTCACCACCACGATCATCAGCACCGCGGCCAGCAGCAGGCCGGCCGACAGCGGCCGCGTCACGAAGGTGCTCCAGTCGCCGCGCGACAGCAGCAGTGCGCGGCGCAGGTTCTCTTCCATCATCGGCCCGAGGATGAAGCCCAGCAGCAGCGGCGCCGGCTCGCAGCTGAGCTTGTAGAAGATGTAGCCGACGATGCCGAAGCCGGCGGCCATGAACACGTCGAAGTTGTTGTTGTTCAGCGTGTACAGGCCGATCGCGCAGAAGGACATGATGGCCGGGAAGAGGAAACGGTACGGCACGGTCAGCAGCTTGATCCAGATGCCGATCAGCGGCAGGTTGAGGATCACCAGCATCAGGTTGCCGACCCACATCGAGGCGATCAGGCCCCAGAACAGCTGCGGGTCGCTGGCCATCACCTGCGGGCCGGGCTGGATGCCCTTGATGGTCATCGCGCCGACCATCAGCGCCATCACCGCATTGGGCGGGATGCCCAGCGTGAGCATCGGAATGAACGAGGTCTGAGCGCCGGCGTTGTTGGCCGATTCGGGGCCGGCCACGCCGCGGATGTCGCCACGGCCGAAACGGCTGGCATCCTTCGCGACCTTCTTCTCCACCGTGTAGGCGGCGAAGGAGGCCAGCAGCGCGCCGCCACCGGGCAACACGCCCAGCATCGAGCCGAGCGCCGTGCCGCGCAGCACGGCCGGCCAGGCGTCGTGGAAGTCCTGCCGGGTCGGCCACAGGCCCTTGACGTCCTTGGTGAACACCTCGCGGTGCTCGGCCGGCCGCCCCAGGTTGGCGATGATCTCGCCGAAGCCGAACACGCCCATCGCGATGGCGACGAAGCCGATGCCGTCGGTCAGCTCGGGGATGTCGAAGCTGTAGCGCGGCGTGCCGGAGATGACATCGGTGTTGATCTGGCCCATCAGCAGGCCGAGCAGGATCATCGCGATCGCCTTGACCAGCGAACCCGAGGCCAGCACCACCGCGCCGATCAGGCCCAGCACCATCAGCGAGAAGTACTCGGCCGGGCCGAACTTGAAG
>NZ_JBFXIO010000211.1:0-8785 GCF_050175855.1 Piscinibacter sp. | reverse complement strand
CCGGTCAGCGCGTAGGCGTAGTTGCGCACTGTCTCGTTGCTGTAGGTGGGTGCGCAGGCGCCGCCCTTGAGCGTGCCGTCGGCGTTGAGCTCGCAGGTGCCGATCGAGAACAGCTGCAGCAGCTCGCGCGCGAAGTTCTCGTTCGGCGCGGCCTTGTCGTTGTTGGCGTTGTTGAGGAAGTCGCCCATCACCGGCGACAGCGTCACCTTCTTCAGCAGCTGCCGGTAGTTGCCGAAGGCGTTGTCCAGCATCGTGTTGTGGTAGTTGCGCAGGCCGTAGGTGCCCTCGACGTCGAGGTTGTTGACGACCAGGATCTGCTGCAGCGCGAAGGCCACGCGCTGGCGCAACTGGTCGGCGTTCTGCGTGGCGTTGCGGTAGAAGTCCCACACCAGCGGCTGGCTGGAGTACCAGTCGCGCCAGCAGTTGGGGCCGGCGTAGGCGGCCTGGTCGCAGAAGCCCGTGTTGCTGGTGTTCTTGTGGATCGCGTCGCCGTTGCCCGCGGTGTAGCGCGAGGCCGAGCGGCTCATCTGCGCGGCGAGCCAGGCGGCACGGCCTTGGGTGCGGATCTCGCTGACCAGCGCCTCGGTGGCACCGAAGGTGGATTGGTCGGCCAGCCGCCAGGCATCTCTCGCGCTGACGGGTGCGGGCGCGGGAGCCGGGGCCGGCGCGGGAGCGGGAGCGGCAGCGGGAGCCGGCGCGGGAGCGGGAGCGGGAGCCGGCGCGGGAGCGGGAGCGGGAGCCGGGGCAGGCCCAGGTGCAGGGGCCGGTGCTGGTGCGGGCGCCGGCGCTGGCGATCCGGCGGCCGGCGGCGCCGCGGTGTCGGATCCACCACCGCCGCCGCAGGCGGCCAGCAGCGCGGCCGCACCCGCCGCGGCGAACAAGCCGCGCAGCGAAGCGGCGGCCTCCAGGGTCTTGCGCATGACACTCCCTCGGCCGTCGTGGATGCGGCCTGTGGCGCGAACGATGCCGCAGCGGCGCGCCATGCCGGTGTCCAAAAGTGACGCCGGCGGAGCGCCGCATCAGCTTGTCACAGCTCGTCGTTCGGCCGAGACGGCGTCTTCCGTGCGGCCGTGGCTGCGGCCCGTGCGTTCAGCGCATTCGGGAAATACAGCGCCGTCAGGCTGGCGGTGTGCACCGGCACGAAGGCTTCGCGCTGCGGCGTGTCGCCGGCGAAGCGCCGCCAGTCGCGCAGCCAGAAGATGTCGTCGCAGGTCTGCAGCAGGCCGAGCGTCTCGCGGTCGCCGACCAGCACGCCCTGCACCCGCAAGCCCAGCTCGCCGCGCGCTTCCTCCAGGTGCTCGATCGTGGCCGGCGTGCAGCCGAACTCGCCGTCGCTGACGATCAGCAGGTCGGCGCTGCTCCAGCGCGCCTCGCGCACGCGCTGCACGGCGCGCTCGATCGGTGCCTGCACATCGGTGCCGCCATCGAAGCTCTGGCCGAGCAGGGCGAACAGCGCGTCGATGCCTTCGTGCGGCCGCTCGGTGGGGCGCAGGTCGCGCTCGACGATCTCGTCGGGCCCGCCAAAGGCGATCAGCAGGCAGCCGCGCCGCTCGCGGTGTGCGGTGCGCAGCGCCTCCAGCACCACCGCCTTGGCGATGTTCTCCGGCGCGCCCTGCATCGAGCCGGAGGTGTCGACCGCGAGGATGATCGGGCCGCGCTCCAGCCGATCCGGCTGCGGCGCGCTGCGCTGGCGCGCGCGGCCGTGCGGGTCGGGCACGAGGTCGATCAGCACCGCCTCGCTCTGGTAGGTGAGCAGCCGGCTCTCGGCCAGCTTCGCGCGCCACAGCTTGTGCAGCACCGGATGGCGGATCTGCATGGCCTCGCTGCCGAGCATGCGCTCCAGCCGGTCGGAGTGTCGGATGCCCATCAGCTCGCCCGGCGCGTCGGGCAGGCGCGTCTCGCGCTCGGTCAGTGGCAGCGGGCTGTCGTCGGGCACGGGGCGGACCACCGGCGCCGGCGGTCGCGCCGGATGATGGTGCGCGCGGCCCAGGCCGCGGATCAGCTCGGCCAGCGGCTGCAGGTGGGCGAGCAGGGCCGACAGCCGCTGCGCCTCGCGCCATTCGCGCGCGGTCAGGCGGCCGCGCAGTTCGTCCCAGCGCAGGTGGGCGAGGTCGCCCAGGCCCTGCATCAGCGCGAGCGCCTCTTCCCAGCCGCTCTTCTCGATATTCCATTCCGCGCGGAAGCCTTCGGCGCACTCGGCGATGGCCCGCTCGCGCGTCAGGCGCGGCTGCAGGTCGACGATGCGGTCGAGGTGCCAGCACATCGTGCGCAGCACCTGCTCGGCCAGCGCGGGCACGCCGCGCGCGAGCGCGGGCAGCTCGAGCTCGCCGATGGCCGCGCGCATCGGCGCGAGCGCGGCCGCGTCGCCGAAGTCGTGCGCTGCGTCGGGTAGGCGGCCGGCGTCGAGCGCGTCGAGCCAGGCGCGCAGGTCGGCCAGGCGCGCGGCGCTGTCGCCGCAGGCCGTGACCAGCCCCGGCAGCCACAGCTCGCGCGGCAGCGCCGCGAGGCGGTCGTAGGGTGCGTCCAGCGGCTGCATGCGGCCGCCCGACTCAGGCGCCGAGGGCGATCGGCTCGGGCGCTGAGGCCGGCTGCGCTTCGTCCACCGGCAGGGCGGCGAAGCCTTCGCGCACGGCCGCCAGCCGAGCGAGCAGCGATTCAAGCAGGCCGATCGTGTGCCGCCGGTTGGCGCGCAGCGTGGCGGCCAGCGACGGCGGCAGCCAGACACGGCCGGCGAGCGCCGCTTCCAGCGCGGCCAGCGACTCATGCAGCGCCGGCAGCGGCTCGCGCGCGCGCATCGCCACTTCGTCAAGCTGCGCCAGCCGCGCCGCCACGTGCACCGGGCTCCAGCGGCGGCGCATCGCGTCTTCGAGCGAAGCGGAGACGATGCGCAGCATGCCGCCCTCGCTTGCGCCGCCGATGGAACGGGCCAGTGCCAGCTTGCCGGCGGCGTCATCGCCGCCTTCGGCGGGCATCGAGAGCTCGATCTCGAGCTGCTTCTCGAAGGCCTCGACCGCATGCGTCAGCCAGGGTGCTTCCTGCAGCTCGGCCTGGGCAACCTCGCGCACGAACCAGCCATGCAGCGCGTCGATCTGCGCCGGCTGCGCGGCCACCACGTAGGGCACCAGCCAGAGGTCGAGCGCATCGACCGCATCGCGGCCCTCGGCGAGTGCGGCGCTGCGCAACAGGCCCACCAGTTGCCGCCAGCGGCGGTCGGACACGGCCATGCCCTGCGACTGTGCGAAGCCGCGCAGCGCCGCCAGCGCGGCCGTCACCTCGGCCGGCAGGGCGACCTGCTCGCGCGCGGCGAGCAGGCGCTGCAGTTCCCCGGCCGTGATCGGCTCGGCCGCGCCGGTGTCGGCGGTGGCTTCCGCGGGCAGCGCCAGCAGCGAGGCGAACGAGGCATCGCTGACCGGCGCCACCGGCACGCGCAGCAGGAAGCGGTCGTAGAAGGCCATCAGCGCCTCTTCGGCCGGCACCTCGTTGGTCGCGCCGACCACGCTGATCAGCGGCACGTGCAGCCGCGTGCTGCCGTTGTCGAACTCGCGCTCGTTGAGCAGCGTGAGCAGGGCGTTGAGGATGGCCGAGTTGGCCTTGAACACCTCGTCGAGGAAGGCGATGCTGGCGGTGGGCAGGTAACCGTCGACGAGCCGCTCGTAGCGGTCGTGCTCCAGCGCCTTCAGCGACAGCGGGCCGAACAGCTCCTCGGGGGTGGAGAAGCGCGTGAGCAGCCGCTCGAAGTAGCGCGCGCCGTCGAAGGCGCGGTGCAGCCGCCGTGCCAGCTCGCTCTTGGCCGTGCCCGGCGGGCCGATCAGCAGCACGTGTTCGCCGGCCAGCGCGGCCAGCAGCGCCAGCCGCACGGCGGTGTCGCGCTCGAGCAGCCCGGCTTCGAGCCGGGCCACCCGCGCGGCCAGCCGCGCGCGGTCGGTGGGGGCAGCGTTCATGGCCGCATTCTGGCCCCGATCAGGCCGGTGCGAACCCCGACAGCGTCAAGTGTCCTTCTCGTTGCGCGCCTGCCAGAGGTCGACCAGCATCAGCACGAGCCCGACGGCCACCACGCCGATGAGCGCGACCTCCTTGACCTTGATGATGATGCTGCCGAGGAAGAGGATCATCAGCAGCGCACCCAGCAGTCCGAACAGCAGCTTCATCGAAGACTCCAGCGACGGTTGATTCGGTTCACGAGCTTGCCTCCCGCACCAGGTGCGTGAGCCAGATCGCGGTGCGCAGCAGGCGGGCATCGTCGCCGTGCCGGCCGACCAGCTGAACGCCGAGCGGCAAGCCGTTCTCGCCGTGCAGCAGCGGCAGCGTCACGCAGGGCAGGCCCAGGTAGGTCCACAGCGTGCACATCAGGGGATCGCCGGTCGCCTCCAGCCCGGCCGGAGCCGTGCCCAGGGTCGCCGGCGTGAGCAGGGCGTCGAAGCTGTCGAAGACATTGTCGAAGGCTTCACGCAGCACCGGGATGTGCTCCACGGCGCGCCGATAGTCGACGGCGCTCACCTGCCGGCCCCGCTCGATCTGGCCGCGCAGCGAGGCTGACAGCTGCTCGCGCCCGCGTTCGTACTCAGCCTCGAACGAACCGGCCAGATCGGCCTCCATCACGAGCCGGTGCCTGCCGATCGCATCGGCCGAACTCGGCGGCAGCTCGAACGGCGCGATGCGCCCTTGCAGCACCGCGACGAGCTCTTCGAAGGCCGCCTGCGCATCGGGTGCGACGCGGTCCCAGAACGGGGTCGCCACCCAGGCCAGCGTGGGTGGCAGAGCCGGCTCCGCCTGCGCCGTGCGCAGCAGCGGCGGCGTGGCGCGCAAGCGCGTCATCGGGTCCGCCTCGTCGTGGCCCGCCAGAACCTGCGCGAGCAAGGCGACGTCCTCCACATCACGGCCGAACACGCCGATCGCGTCGAGCGGCGGCGACTGCGTCAGCACGCCGGTGCGTGGGATCATTCCTGCGCTCGGCTTGAAGCCGACCACACCGCAGAACGAGGCTGGCCGGATCACCGAGCCATTGGTCTGCGTACCAATAGCCAGCGGAACCATGCCGGCGGCCACTGCCGCGGCCGAGCCGCTGGAGGATCCGCCGGGCGTGTGCCCCGGGTGGTGCGGGTTGCGCGTCTTGCCGGGGGCATAGGTGGCCAGTTCGGTGGTCACCGTCTTGCCCATCACCAGCGCACCGGCCGCGCGCAGTGCCCGCACGACGGCGGCATCGCGCCGCGGCATGCGGCCCGCATGCAGGACGGTGCCGTTCTCGGTGGGCAGGTCGGCCGTGTCGATGATGTCCTTCACACCGACGGGCACGCCGAACAGCGCCGCGTCGGGCTCACCGAGCGCGTGCCGCTCGTCGGCCGCTTCCGCCTGCGCGAGCACGTGGGCACGATCCAGATGCGCCCAGGCCTGCACCTGTGGCTCGACCTCGTCGACGCGCGTCAGCAGCGCCTGAGCGTAGTCGCGCACGGCGAACTCTCCGGCCGCCATGCGGCGCGCGGCGTCGCGCGCGCTCAGCGCGACCAGGGTGGCGGTATCCAGGGTCATGTCGTCAACGGCTGTAGAGCAGCTCGGGCAGCCAGCTGGTCAGGCCAGGGAAGATGTACATCAGGGCCATGGCCACGAAGACCATCGACACGAAGGGCAGGCATCCCTTGAAGATCGTCACCAGCTGCACGTGGGGTGGTGCCACGCCCTTGAGGTAGTAGGCCGACATCGCCATCGGTGGAGTCAGGAACGAGGTCTGCAGGTTCAGCGCGACCAGGATGCCGAAGAAGATCGGGTCGACGTTGAAGTGCTCCAGCAGCGGCAGGAAGATGGGCACGAAGATGATGATGATCTCGCTCCACTCCAGCGGCCAACCCAGCACGAAGATGATCAGCTGAGTCAGCAGCAGGAAGGTCACGGTGTTCAGGTCCAGGCCGAGCACGAACTCCTTCACCAGCGCTTCGCCGCCGAGGTAGCTGAAGATCGACGAGAAGGTCCACGAGCCGATGAACAGGTAGCAGACCATCGCCGAAGTGCGCGCCGTCAGGTACACCGCCTCGCGCAGCTTGCCCCACGACATCGCCCGGTAGGCCACCGCGAGCAGCACCGATCCGAGTGCACCGATCGCGGCAGCCTCGCTGGGCGTGGCCAGGCCGAACAGGATGGCGCCCAGCACCGCCATGATCAGCGTGGCCAGCGGGACGAAGGCCTTGACCAGCAGCAGCAGCATCGAGAAGAAGTCCATGCGCCCTTCGTCCGCAGGCAGCGGGGGCATCAGGTTCCGGTTGAGCACCGCGCGCACTACCACGTAGACCATGTACAGGCCGGCGAGCAGGAAGCCCGGGATGAGCGCTGCCGCATAGAGCTTGACCACCGAGACGCCTGCCGTCGCGCCGTAGACGATCAGCATGATCGACGGCGGGATCAGGATGCCCAGCGTGCCGCCGGCGCAGATCACGCCGGCCGAGATGCCCTGGTCGTAACGCGCCTTGAGCATCGCCGGGAAGGCGAGCAGGCCCATCAGCGTGACCACCGCGCCGACGATGCCGGTCGCGGTGGCGAACAGGGCACAGGTCACCAGGGCGGCGATGGCCATCGCGCCCGGCACGCGCCGGAACGCCACCTGCAGGCTGAGGAACAGCTTGTCGAGGATGTTCGAGCGCTCGATCATGTACCCCATGAACAGGAACAGCGGGATGGCGACCAGGATGTCGCTGTTCATCACGCTGAAGGTGTTCTGGGTGAACAGGTAGAAGACGCGGTTGTCGAAGAACGCCTGGTCGGGTTGCCAGTAGGCGTAGAAGCCGAAGGCCACGCCCATCGCCATCAGCGTGAAGGCGATGGGGAACCCCAGCATGATGATGAAGATGAACAGGCCCAGCATCAGCAGGGCGAGCTGGGGGTTGGTCATGACTTGGCTCCGGAGGTCTCGGCGGGGGCGGCGTGCTCGTGAATCAGCTGGGCTTCGAGTTCCTCGACGTCATGCAGCCGCGGTGGCCACTGTCCTTCCTTCAGGCACAGCAGGCAGCGCAGCACTTCGGCGATGCCCTGCAGGGTCAGCAGCACACCGGCGACCGGGATGAGCATCTTCAGCGGCCACACCGGCACGCCGACCGGGCTGTTCACGCTGACCTCGCGGATCACGAAGGATTCGTGGCCGTAGCCCCAGCCGGCGATCACCAGCGCCAGCACGCCGGGGAAGAAGAAGATGAAGTAGAGGATCAGCTCGACGGTGGCCTGCGTGCGCGGCTTCCATCGACGGGAGAAGACGTCGGCGCGCACATGCCCGCCGCGAGACAGCGTGTAGGCCCCCGCCATGAGGAACAGGGACCCATACAGGATGTAGCTCAGGTCGAACGCCCAGCTGGTCGGGTCGCGCAGCACATAGCGCACGAAGACCTCGTAGCTGACGCCCAGCGTCAGGATGACGATGCACCACGCGAACGCATGGCCGACCGACTTGTTGAGCAGGTCGATGGTGCGAATCACACCGCGAATCATGGGAACTCCTCACGAAGAAGGGAGGCGCGCGGGCCTCCCTTCGTGGAATCGGGGCGGGCCGCCCGCAGCGGCCCCCCGCAGCCGATCAGGACATGCCCGGGATCTTGCCGTGCACGTGCTCGTAGCCAACGAGGTAGTCCGCCTCGTTGAGGAACATGTACTTGGCCACGCGCTTGGACCAGGCGCGCTGGCTGTCGACCACCTTCTTGAAGAACGGATCCTCGTCGGACAGCTTCTTGGTGACCACGTCCCAGGCCTTGATCTGCGCGTCGAAGATCGACTTGGGCGTGCGGATCACGTTGACCTTGTCCTTGTTGATCAGCTCGTCGAGATCCTTCGAGTAGTTGTCCATCGCCGTCCACCAGTTGGACGACGAGGCCGCCTCGGCGGCATAGCGCAGGATGGCCTGCAGGTCCTTGGGCAGCGAATCGTGCTTCTTGCGATTGAAGGCGATCTCGAAGAACTCCATGGCCTGGTGGAAGGAGCCCATCATGTAGTTCTTCGCCACGTCCTGCGCGCCGAAGCGGCGGTCGGAGGTCGGGTTGTTGAACTCGAAAGCCTCGATCACGCCACGGTCCATCGCCGGCACGATCTCGCCGCCGGGCAGCTGGGTGACCTTGACCCCCATCTCCTGCATGAGGTCGGCGGCCAGGCCGACGGTACGGTACTTCAGGCCCTTGAGGTCGTCGGCGTTCTTCAGCGGCTTCTTGAACCAGCCCAGCGGCTGGGTCGGCATCGGCATCGCGAAGTAGCCGACCACGTCGAGGTTGATCTTCTTCAGCAGCTCGTTGTAGAGCTCCAGGCCGCCGCCGCGGTAGATCCAGGCCAGGGTCTGCGGCGCATCGCAGCCGTTGATCGGGCCGGAGCCGAACAGCGAAGCCACCTTGCTCTTGCCGTACCAGTACACCGGCACGCCGTGGCAGGCGTCGAGCACGCCCTTGCTGGTGGCGTCCATCACCTCGAAGGGCTTGACCACCGCGCCGCCGACCAGGTAATCGATGCGCAGGCGGCCGCCGGCCATCTCGTTGACGCGCTTGACGTACTCCTCGGCCATCTCGTTGAAGATGTCCTTGGCGCCCCAGGCACCCTGCATCTTCAGCACGATGGGCGACTGCGCGACCGAGACCATCGGCGCGGTCAGCGCCGCGGCACCGGCGACGCCGCCGCCGAGCCGAGGAAGCGGCGGCGGGAAGGGCGGGTGTCGGCTGCGGCAGCCGGTTGCGTCACGCTCGGGATCTTCTCGGTCATCCTTGTCTCCATGCTCAGGTTGCATTCCACGGCGCTCGGCCGCCCAGGCAGGCACGCGTCGCCCACGGGC
>NZ_JBFXIO010000210.1:0-8787 GCF_050175855.1 Piscinibacter sp. | reverse complement strand
GGCCACCTGGAGGCGCTGGCCGTCACCGCCTCGGGCTACGGCTCGGGCCTGCACGTGACCTTCTACGACGCGATGAAGGAGATCGTGCCGTGGACGCGCTCGCAGCGCATCGCCGTGCGCGCCGAGATCGGCGTGCCGCACCTGATGGCCTCGTCGGCCATCCCGTTCGTCTTCCCGGCGGTGCCGCTGACGGTCGAAGGCCGCGTCGAGCACTTCGGCGACGGCTCGATGCGCCAGGCCGCGCCGATCTCGCCGGCGGTGCACCTCGGCGCCAGCCGCATCCTGATCATCGGCGCCGGGCGCATGCACGAACCGCCGGGGCCGCGCGCGCACAGCGCCGAGTATCCCAACCTGGCGCAGATCGCCGGCCACGCGCTGTCGAACATCTTCCTCGATGCGCTGGCGGTCGACGTGGAGCGCCTGCAGCGCATCAACGCCACGCTGAAGCTGCTGCCTCCGGACGCGCTCGCGCGCACCACGCTGCGGCCGATCGAGACACTGGTGATCGCGCCCAGCCAGCGCCTGGACGACCTGGCCGCCAAGCACCTCGGCTGCCTGCCCGCGCCGGTGCGAGGCATGCTTCGGGGCGTGGGCGTGTCGGGCCGCGGCGAGGACGCGCGCGGTGCGGCGCTGGCGAGCTACCTGCTCTTCGAGTCGCCGTACACGCGCGAACTGGTCGCCCTCGGCGTGGCCGACACGATGGCGCGCCGCGACGAGGTGCGCGCCTTCTTCGGCTGGTCCTGATTCAGGACTTCGCCTTCGGCTCGGCCGCCTTCTTCGGCGCCTTCTCGCCCTTGGTCTTCGCCGGCGCGTCGGTCGCCGAGTAGGCCTGGCCGTTGACGGTCAGCCCGTCGGCGGAGAACTTGCGCGCGTTGCCGTCGCCCACGCCCTTGACGCGGCCCTGCAGGTCGGCCCAGTTGTTGAAGCTGCCGGCCTTGCGCGCCTCGAGGATGCGGGTGGCCATCGACGGGCCGATGCCCTTGACGGCCTCGAGCTCGGCCTGGCTGGCCTTGTTGACGTCGGTGGCCGCGAAGGCGGCGGCGGAGGCGAGGGCGAGGACGGCGGCGGTGATGAACTTGAACATGATGAGGCTCCTTGTCGGTTGGCGAGCCGCGGAATTGCGAGCTCGGGAGCCAGTGTTCCGGCGCCGTGCCGCGGCGTGAATCGCCACGGCGGGCCACCCGGCCGACCGTCCCCCCGGCGGGGGACGTGAGGAATGCTCAGCCTTGCGTGGCCAGCCAGTTCACGTAGCGGCTCACGCCCGTGGCCACGTCGGCGAAGGCGTGGTCGCAGCCGGTGGCGCGCAGCCGCGCCAGATCGGCCTGCGTGAAGCACTGGTACTTGCCGACCAGCGCCTCGGGAAAGGGGATGTACTCCACCAGCCCGCGCGACACCAGTTCGGCCAGCGGCAGGGGCGCCTCCCCCTTCAGGGTGCGTGCCGCGTTCACCGCGGCCACGGCCACGTCGTTGAACGGCTGGGCGCGGCCGCTGCCGAGGTTGAAGATGCCACTCTTGCCAGGGTTCTGCAGGAACCAGAGGTTGACGGCCACCACGTCGTCGACGAAGACGAAGTCGCGCGACTGCATGCCCGGGCCGTAGCCGCCGTACTCGCCGAACAGCTTGACCTTGCCGTGCTCGCGGAACTGGTTGAAGTGGTGGAAGGCCACCGAGGCCATGCGGCCCTTGTGCTGCTCGCGCGGGCCGTAGACGTTGAAGTAGCGGAAGCCCACCACCTGGGCGGTCGCCGCGGGCAGCATGCGCCGCACCACGTTGTCGAACAGCAGCTTGCTGTAGCCGTAGACGTTCAGCGGCTGCTCGAACTGCGGTTCCTCGAGGAACGAGGCGCTGCCGCCGTAGGTGGCAGCCGACGAGGCGTAGAGCAGCCGCGTGCCCTGGCGCTGGCAGGCGTCGAGCAGGTCCTTCGAGCAGCGGTAATTGGTGTCCAGCATGTAGCGCCCGTCGTGCTGCATGGTGTCGGAGCAGGCGCCCTCATGGAGCACCGCGTCGACCTTGCCGAACTCGCCGCGCGCGAAGCGGGCGTAGAAGTCGGTCTTGTCAAAGTAGTCGCTGATCCTCGCGCCGAGCAGGTTGCGGTACTTCTGGCCGTTGGTCAGGTTGTCGACGGCGATCACGTCGTCGATGCCCAGCGCGTTCAGGCCGTGGACGATGTTGCTGCCGATCATGCCGGCCGCGCCGGTGACGACGACTCTCATGCGAACAACTCCTCGTACGAGACGCTGGCCGTGCCGAACTTGCCGACCACGATGCCGCCGGCCCGGTTGGCCACCGGCATCGCTTCGCGCAGCGTGTGGCCGCTGCCGAGCATGGCGGCCAGGGTGGCGATCACGGTGTCGCCGGCGCCGGTGACGTCGAACACCTCTCGCGCCTGCGCCGGCACCTGCGCGTGCCCCTGGGCGTCGAACAGCGAAATGCCTTCTTCGCTGCGGGTCAGCAGCAGACCCTCGAGCCGGTGTTCGGCGCGCAGCGCCTGCGCGCGCTCGTGCAGCTGGGCTTCGCTGGTCCAGGGGCCGATCACCTGCGCCAGCTCGGCACGGTTGGGCGTGATCACCGTGGCGCCGGCATAGCGGCTGTAGTCGCTGCCCTTGGGGTCGATCAGCACCGGCTTGCTCAGCTGCCGGGCCAGCTCGATCATGCGCGGGATGTGGGTCAGGCCGCCCTTGCCGTAGTCGGAGAACAGCACGGCGTCGTGCTGCGGGAGGGCGCGCTCGTAGTCGCCGAGCATGGCGGCGAGCACCTCGTGGTCGGGCTGGTTCTCGAAGTCGATGCGGATCAACTGCTGCGAGCGGCCGATCACGCGCAGCTTGACGATGGTGTAGAGCTGCGGATCGTGGCCGAGCAGCGCGGCCACGCCCTGGCGCTCGAGCAGCTGCTTGAGCTTGCGCGCCGGCTCGTCATCGCCGACCACCGTCATCAGCGTCGCCTGGGCGCCCAGCGTCTTCACGTTGAGCGCGACGTTGGCCGCGCCGCCCAGGCGCTCTTCCTCGCGGTTGACGCGAACCACCGGCACCGGCGCCTCGGGCGAGATGCGGTCGACGGCGCCGAACCAGTAGCGGTCGAGCATCGCGTCGCCGACCACCAGCACGCGGGCGCGGGCGAGTTGCTCTCGCGTGGGTGCAGTCATAGGTCTTCCTGCCGCAGCGGCGGATAGGTGTCCCAGCCCAGGCAGCCGGGGCATTGCCAGAAATAGTTCTGCGCTTCGAAGGCGCAGGCGGCGCAGCGGTAGCGGTGCAGAGGCTTTGCCGCGCGGGCGACGGCATCGTGCAGGGCCTTGGCCTCGCTGCCGTCGAGCTTCGCGTCCGGCGCGGACAGCAGCGTCTGCGCCGCGCTCAGCGAGCCCTGCTGCTGCAGATGCGAAAGCACCCGCGCCCGCTGGCGGGCCGCGTCGGGATCGAGCCGTCCGATGGCGGCCAGCAGGTCTCCGCTGGGCGTGCGGCGGTGCAGGGCGTCGAGGCGTTCCAGCGCCGCTTCGGCTTCGCCGAGCGCCTTCGCGCTCTCGGCGTAGTCGGCCGCGACGAGGTTGAAGGCCGCCGGGTGCGCCACCATCAGCGTGCCCCACTGCTGCACGGCTTCGCGGTGATCGCCGCGGGCGCGGGCGCGCTGGCCGGCCATGATCAACGGCCGCGGCGATTGCGGCGCTGCCTCGCGGGCGCGCTGAAGCGCTTCTTCGGCCTCGGCGGGCTGCTGCCGCGCATCGGCCTCGGCGGCGAGTTCGCACCAGTGGTGCGCGATGCGCGAGGCGAACGAGCCGCTGCCGCTGCGCTCGAGCCGCGCGGCCACCTCGGCGGCGGCGCGCCACTCGCGCGAGCGCTCGTGCAGCGCCAGCAGCGCCAGCCGCGCCTCGGTGTCGAACACCGTGCCTTCAAGCGCCTCGAAGGCCTGCTGGGCGCGGTCGAACAGGCCGGCCTTCATGAAGTCCTGCGCGAGTGCGTGCTGGGCGCGTTCGCGCTCGGAGGCCGGCAGGTCGGCGCGCTGCAGCAAGTGCTCGTGCACGCGAACGGCGCGCTCGTATTCGCCGCGGCGGCGGAACAGGTTGCCCAGCGCGAAGTGCAGGTCGGAGGTGTCGGGGTCGTGCTGCACGGCCTCGATGAAGGCGTCGATCGCCTTGTCGTGCTGCTCGTTGAGCAGCAGGTTCAGGCCCTGGTAGTAGGCCTTGGGCGAGTCCTTCTGCTCGCGCTTCCACTGGCGCAGGTCGAAGCGCGAAGCCAGCCAGCCCAGCGCGAAGGCCACCGGCAGGCCGAGCAGCAACCACTGCAGGTCAAAGTCCATCGCGCGGTGGGTAGTCCGGGGTCAGGGTGGGCACGGCGAGCTGCGAGGTGTCCGACCCCGGCTCGTCGCGGCGACGGCGCGCCACGGCGCGTTGTCGCCACCAGCTCGGCAGCATCGCCGAGATGCCGAACACGCAGCCTAGCGCGAAGGCCGCGAGCACCACGAACACCATGTTCGTGCGCCATTCGTGGCCGAAGAACCAGCGGATGGAGGCCTCGTGCTGGTTGTTCAGCGCGAAGGCGAAGAGAAGGAAGAAGAGGGCGGCTCGAACGAGCCAGGCGAGCAAGCGCATCGTGTCTCCCGCGGCGATTCTAGCGAGAGGGGGCGCGTGGCTCAGGGTGTGGCGGAGGGCTTGTCGCCGGCCGGGGTGTCGGGGTCGGTCACGGGCACGTGGGCATCCACGGCCTCGCGCAACGCCTTGCCCGGCTTGAAGTGGGGCACCAGCTTCTCGGGAATGATCACCTGCTCGCCGCTGCGCGGGTTGCGCCCCACGCGCGGCGGCCGGCGATTGATCGAGAAGCTGCCGAAACCGCGGATCTCGATGCGATGCCCGCGCGCGAGCGCGTCGGACATCGCATCCAGGATGGTCTTGACGGCGAACTCGGTGTCGCGGTGCGTCAGCTGGCTGAATCGCTCGGCCAGCTGGGCCACGAGATCGGAACGGGTCATGACGTGCGGTTCGGCAGCTGAGGCTTACTCGCTCTTGTTGTCCAGCTTGGCGCGCAGCAGGGCGCCCAGGCTGGTCGTGCCGGCGGTCTCGCGCTCGTTGCTGGCCGACAGGCGCTGCATCGCTTCCTGCTGGTCGGCGCTGTCCTTGGCCTTGATCGACAACTGGATCGAGCGCGTCTTGCGGTCGATGTTGATGATCAGGGCGGTGACCTCGTCGCCTTCCTTCAGCACGTTGCGGGCGTCTTCCACGCGGTCGCGCGAGATCTCCGAGGCGCGCAGGTAGCCGGTGACATCGTCGTTGAGCTGGATCTCCGCGCCGCGCGCGTCGACGCTCTTGACCTTGCCGGTCACCGTCATGCCGCGGTCGTTGACCGAGGTGTAGCTGGTGAACGGGTCGCTGTCGAGCTGCTTGATGCCCAGCGAGATGCGCTCGCGGTCGACGTCGACGGCCAGCACCACGGCCTCGACTTCCTGGCCCTTCTTGTAGTTGCGCACCGCGCTCTCGCCCGGCTCGTTCCAGGACAGGTCGGACAGGTGCACCAGGCCGTCGATGCCGGCGGCCAGGCCGACGAACACGCCGAAGTCGGTGATCGACTTGACCGGGCCGCGCACCTTGTCGCCGCGCTGCACGTTGGCGGCGAACTCTTCCCACGGGTTGGCCTTGCACTGCTTCATGCCCAGGCTGATGCGGCGCTTGTCCTCGTCGATCTCGAGCACCATGACCTCGACCTCGTCGCCGAGCGAGACGACCTTGCTCGGGGCGACGTTCTTGTTGGTCCAGTCCATCTCTGAGACGTGCACCAGGCCCTCGATGCCCGGCTCGATCTCGACGAACGCGCCGTAGTCGGCAATGTTCGTGACCTTGCCGAACAGGCGGGTGCCCTGCGGGTAGCGACGCGACACGCCGTGCCACGGGTCGTCGCCCAGCTGCTTGATGCCCAGCGAGACGCGGTTCTTCTCGGCGTCGAACTTGAGCACCTTGGCCTGCAGTTCCTGGCCGACCTGAACGACTTCGCTCGGGTGGCGGACGCGGCGCCAGGCCATGTCGGTGATGTGCAGCAGGCCGTCGATGCCGCCGAGGTCGACGAACGCGCCGTACTCGGTGATGTTCTTGACCACGCCGTTGACGATGGCGCCTTCGGTCAGCGTCTCGAGCAGCTTGGCGCGCTCTTCACCCATCGAGGCCTCGACCACCGCGCGGCGCGACAGCACCACGTTGTTGCGCTTGCGGTCGAGCTTGATGACCTTGAACTCCATGGTCTTGCCCTCGAACGGCGTCATGTCCTTGACGGGACGCGTGTCGAGCAGCGAGCCGGGCAGGAAGGCGCGGATGCCGTTGACGAGGACCGTCAGGCCGCCCTTGACCTTGCCGTTGACCGTGCCGGTGACGAATTCGCCGGACTCCAGAGCCTTCTCCAGCGACAGCCAGGAGGCCAGGCGCTTGGCCTTGTCGCGCGACAGGATGGTGTCGCCGTAGCCGTTCTCGAGGGCGTCGATGGCCACCGAGACGAAATCGCCGACCTGGACTTCGACTTCGCCCTGGTCGTTCTTGAACTCGTCGATGGGGATGTAGGCTTCCGACTTGAGGCCGGCATTGACCACCACGAAGTTGTAGTCGACACGGACCACTTCGGCCGTGATGACCTCGCCACTGCGCATCTCCGAGCGCTTCAGCGATTCTTCGAACAGGGCGGCAAACGATTCGCCGCCGGTGCTGGTGGCTTGTTGGGTTTGGGACATGGAGCTTCTCGGTGCAGCTTTCGCTGCGGGGTTGAGGTTGTCGATCCGCCGCCTCGGCGTGCCCTGCGGCACTGGAGGGAAGGCGACGGGCCTTGGGTCGTGCGGCTCAGCCGAACGGCCGGCGCTGATCCCAGGCTGTCAGAACCACATCCATCGAGGTTTCGACGGTCAGTTCGGAGTTGTCCAGCAGCAGCGCGTCTTCGGCCGGCTTCAAGGGAGCGACGCTGCGGTTTCGATCCCGTTCGTCGCGCGCCTCGAGCTCCGCCCGAAGGGTCGAGATGTTAGTCGGAATTCCCTTTGAAATCAACTGCTTGTAGCGCCTTTCCGCGCGCGTGGCGGCACTCGCGGTGAGGAACACCTTGAGCGCGGCCCCGGGGAAGATCACCGTGCCCATGTCGCGGCCGTCGGCCACCAGGCCCGGAATGCGCCGGAACGACAGCTGCAGCTGGCGCAGCGCCTCGCGCACGGCCGGCCAGGCCGAGACCTTCGAGGCCATCGCGCCGACGTCTTCGGCGCGCAGCGCATCGGCCACGTTCTCCTCGCCGAGGTGGGCGTCGCCGCCGACGAAGTGCAGCGGCAGGGTGGCGGCGATGCGTGCCAGCGCGGCCTCGTCGTCGGGCGCCACGCCGGTGCGCATCGCGGTCAGCGCGGTGGCGCGGTAGACCGCACCCGAGTCGAGGAAGTGGTAGCCCAGCGCCTTGGCGATCGCGCTGGCCAGCGTGCCCTTGCCGGAGGCGGTGGGGCCGTCCACCGTGATGACTGGCACCGCTTCCACGGGCGTGCGCACCAGGTCGAACAGCGCCTCGAAGTAGTCGGGGAAGGTCTTGCCGACGCACTTGGGATCCAGGATGCGCACCGGTACGCCGCCGAGAGCCGCCAGCGAGAAGCACATCGCGACGCGGTGGTCGTCGTAGGTGTGGATGGCTGCCGGTGTCAGCGATGCCGGCGGCGTCACGGCGATGAAGTCGGCGCCCTCGTCGACCGTGGCCCCGAGCTTGCGCAGTTCGGTGGCCATCGCGGAGATGCGGTCGGTTTCCTTGACGCGCCAACTGGCAATGTTGGTCAGCCGCGTGGTGCCTTGGGCGAACAGGGCCATCACGGCCAGGGTCATCGCGGCGTCGGGGATGTGGTTGCAGTCGAGCTCGATGGCTCGCAGCGGCCAGCGGCCGCGCCGCACCTCGAGGCAGCCGGGGCCGCCGGACACCTCGGCGCCCATGGACTGCGCCGCCTCGATGAAGCGAATGTCGCCCTGGATCGAGTCGGTGCCGACGCCTTCGATGCGCACCGGCGCTTCGATGGCGGCGATGGCGCCGAGCGCGACGAAATAGGACGCTGAGGAGGCGTCGCCCTCCACGTGCACGCGGCCCGGCGAGCGGTAGGCGCTGCCTTGCGGAATCGTGAAGCGCTGCCAGCCTTCACGCCGCACCGCGATGCCGAAGCGCGCGAGCAGGTTCAGCGTGATCTCCACATACGGCTTGGAGATCAGTTCGCCGTCGACCTCGACGACGAGTTCGCCATGCTGCGCCACCAGCGGCAAGGCCAGCAGCAGCGCGGTGAGGAACTGGCTGGAGACGTCGCCGCGCACGCGGATCGGCCGCTGCGTGTGCAGCCGCCCGCCGGGCTCGCCGCGCAGGCGCAGCGGCGGATAGCCGTCGGTGCCGGTGCAGTCGACCGTGCAGCCGAGCTGTCGCAGCGCGTCGACCAGGTCGCCGATCGGCCGCTCGTGCATGCGTGGCACGCCGGACAGCGTGAAGTCGCCACCCTGCGTCGCCGCGAGCAGCGCGAGCGCGGCCGTCAGCGGCCGCATCGCCGTGCCGGCATTGCCGAGGAACAGCTTCGCTTCCCGGGTAGACAGCCGCCCGCCCAGCCCGGTCACGCGCAGCACGGCACCGTCGCGCTCGAGCCGGCAGCCCAGCTGCTCCAGCGCGGCAAGCATCACCTGCGTGTCGTCGGAGTCGAGCAGGTCGTGGACCTCGGTGGTGCCGGCACTCAGGCCGGCCAGCAGCAGTACACGGTTGGAGATGCTCTTCGAGCCGGGCAGACGCACCGTGCCGGCAGCGGTGCCGAGGGCGGGGAGATCGAGGAATCGGG
>NZ_JBFXIO010000209.1:0-8820 GCF_050175855.1 Piscinibacter sp. | reverse complement strand
CCCTCCTGGGCCACCGCCAGCACGGCGGGATCGATGGCTTTGTTCATGTCGTGGCTCTCCTGGATTCCATGGTTCTCGATGCGACCGAGTGTGCAATCGAGCACGGGTCGAGTCTAGAGAAACCCCGGCGCAATGTGCTTGCGCAATCGCGCCGGGTTCACCCTCGCGCATGCAATATGATTCGATGAAGTATCGAGAACTACGCAGAAGATGCGAAGCAAAGCCTCCGACGTGCAACTGGATTCGATCGATCGGGCCATCCTGGAGGTGCTCCAGCACGAGGGCCGGATCTCCAACCAGGAGCTGGCGCAGCGTGTCCACCTGTCGCCATCGGCCTGCCTGCGGCGCGTGAAGGCGCTCGAGGATGCCGGCGTGATCGCGCAGTACGTGGCGCTGCTCAATGCCAAGGCGGTGGGCAAGCACGGCATCAGCTACACCATCCTCAACCTCGAGAGCATGAGCACGCCGCTGCTCGAGGCCTTCGAGCAGGCTGTGCGCGACACGCCGGAGATCCTCGACTGCTTCTACGTGGCCGGCGAGAACGACTACCTGATCCGCTTCACCTACCGCGACGCCGAGGACCTGGAGCGCTTCCACTCGCAGGTGCTGATGCACCTGCCCGGCGTGGCGCGTTCGAACTCGATGCTGGTGCTGCGCACCGTCAAGAAGACGACGGCGCTTCCCTTGTGAACTGCAGCGGCGGCAGCGTGGCGCGGCGGCGCGCCAGCTTGGCAGCCATCGCCTTGGCTTCGGGATAGATGATCGACTCCTCGAGCTGGATGTGCTCTCGGCAGAGTTCGAGGAAGACCTCGATGCCGTGGCGCAGCTCGTCGGGGTCGTACCAGCTGTAGCCGGCGGCGATGGCGCGCAGCTGCGGCGCGATGGCCAGCCAGTCCTCCTCGATCCAGCCATGGTCCTGCTGGAGCATGCGCACGGTCGCTACCAGCGCCTCGTCGCTCGAAGCGAGCAGGGCGGGGAAGACCTTGGCTTCCTCTTCCTGGTGATGCGCCTGCGAAGTCTCGGAGAAGAAGGCCTCGATCGCCCGGGCCTCCTGCTGCGCGTGGCCATCGACGCCCTCTGCGTCGAGGTGCGCGAACAGCGCCGCCAGCCGGTCGAGATGCGCTGCGATCTCCTGGTGACAGGCGTCCAGCGCCTTGAAGTCGGTGCCGCCGGGGTTGAACTTCAGGACCGATCCCATGGAACCTCCGCGTCTGGTGATGTGCTGGCTCCATTCTTCGCGGTGCTGCAGTGCAGCAGTTGCGACAGGTCAAGGCATTCGCAAGCGCCCGCAGAGGTAGGTCCAGACGAAATGGGCGGCCGCCTGGCTGCTCAGCTCGGCGTGGTCATAAGGTGGTGCAACCTCGACGCAGTCCATCCCGATGAAGGGCAGGTCTGCCAGTTCTTCGAGCACGGTGAGCACCTGATTGGTGCTCATGCCGCCGGGCTCGGGCGTTCCGGTGCCGGGCGCGAATGCCGGGTCGAGGCAGTCGATGTCCAGGCTGAGATAGACGGGCGGATTGCCATGGGTGGCGAGCCGCTCGCGGATGGCGCCGAATGCCGGCGCGAGTTGCTCCGCGTTCTCGAGCCCGCGCAGGTCGCGGGCGGTGAAGATCAGGCCGCCCTGGTCGCGCACGTAGTCGCGCGCTTCGCGGGCGCCCGCCGAGCGGATGCCCAACTGGGTGAAGCATTCGCGTACCACCAGGCCTTCCTGGAGGGCCTCGTAGACCCAGGTGCCGTGACCGCTGGGCTCGCCGAAGTGGTCTTTCCAGGTATCGCAGTGCGCGTCGAAGTGGATCACCGCCAGCGGGCGGCCCAGATGTTTGCGATAGGCGCGCAGCAGTGGCAGCGTGATGCTGTGGTCGCCGCCCAGCCAGGCCATGTGGTGCGACGCGATCAAGCGTTCGACCAGCGGCGTCATCGCCTCGCGCATTGCCGCCAGGCTGGTGTTCGGCAGCGGCAGGTCACCGGCGTCGCCGAGTCGGCCCTCGGGCGAGACGTCGAACAGCGGATGGATGGCATCGCACAGCATGTGGCTCGCCTCGCGGATCGCTCGCGGTCCGAAGCGCGCGCCGGGCCGGTTGGTGACCGAGCCGTCCCAGGCGATACCGGCCACGGCGAAGGGCGTGGCCGGGCTGGCGACCGGAGCCTTGAGGAAGGCGTTGTTGGAGAGATAGGCAAAGCTGGTCATCGAGACGTCCTGCTGCACACTGGCGGGCGATCATAAGAGCCGCCACCCGTCGAACGCCTTCATGACGACCGCTGACTTCCGCATCGACCACCACGCACTCGCCGCCCTGCACGCGCAGGAGACGCAACGCTTCATCGACACCCATCCGCGCAGCGTGGCCCTGTCCGGCGAGGACGCCGCGCACTACCTGTTCGGCGTACCGCTGCACTGGATGCGCGACTGGCCGACACCTGCCACGCTGCACGTGCAGCGCGCCGAGGGCAACCGCCTGTGGTGCGCGGACGGCCACGAGTACCTCGACTTCTGCCTCGGCGACACCGGAGCGATGTTCGGCCACAGCCCGGCGCCGGTGGCCCGCGCGATCGCCGCGCAGGCGCAGCGCGGCCTGACGGCCATGCTGCCCTCGACGCTGACATCCGAGGTCGGCCGGCGCCTGGCCGAGTGCTTCGGCCTGCCGCGCTGGCAGGTGACGCTCAGCGCCAGCGACGCCAACCGCTTCGTGCTCCGTTGGGCGCGCGCCGTCACCGGCCGGCGCAAGGTGCTGGTCTTCGACGGCTGCTACCACGGCACGGTGGACGACACGCTGGTCGACATGGACGCCCAGCAGCGCACGATCACCCGCGCCAGCCTGCTCGGCCAGGTGCACGACCTGGCGCTGGGCACGGTGGTGGTGCCGTTCACCGACATCGCTGCGGTGGAGGCGGCGCTGGCGCGGGGCGACGTGGCCTGCGTCCTCACCGAACCGGCTCTGACCAACTGCGGCCTGGTGCCGCCGCAGCCGGGTTTCCTCGCGCAGTTGCAGGCAGCCTGCCGTCGCCACGCTGCGCTGTTCGTGCTCGACGAGACGCACACCGTCAGCAGCGGCTGGGGCGGGCATGCCCGCGTGGAGGGCCTGTCGCCCGATTTCATCGTGGTGGGCAAGGCGGTGGCCGGCGGCCTGCCTTGTGCGGTCTACGGCTTCACCGAGGCGATGAACGGGCGCATGGAGACGGCCAAGCACGCCGCGCCCGACGGGCACTCGGGCATCGGCACCACGCTGTCGGCCAACCTGCTGGCCATGGCGGCGCTGCACGCCAGCCTCGGCGAGGTGATGACGGCAGCTGCCTACGACCAGATGCTCGCCACCGCAGCGGCGGTCGAGGCGCGCCTGCGCGAGACCTTGCAGCAGCACGGCGCGCCCTGGACCGTGACGCGGCTGGGCGCACGCATGGAGCTGCAGTTCTGCACGGAGCCGCCCGCCAACGCCGTACAGGCGAGGGCCGCGATGGACGAGGGCGTCGAGCGCGCGCTGCACCTGTGGCTGCTCAACCGCGGCATCGTCATCACGCCCTTCCACAACATGCTGCTGGTCTCGCCGCAGACACGCTTCGGCGATGCCCAGCCGCTGGTGACCGCACTGGGCGACTTCCTGTCGGCGGTGCGCGCATGAAGCCGGTGCTCGTGCTCCAGCACATGGACACCGACGGCCCGGGCTACCTGGCCACCTGGCTGCGCGAGCAGGGTCGGCCCTTCGCCGTGTTCAACAGCGCGGCGGGGCAGGATTTCCCGGCCTCGATGAACGGATTCGGCGCGCTGGCGGTGCTGGGTGGCGAGATGAGCGTCAACGACGAACTGCCTTCGCTGCGGCGTGCCGAAGCGCTGATCCGGCAGAGCATGGCGCGAGACCTGCCGGTGATCGGCCACTGCCTGGGCGGCCAGCTGATGGCAACGGCGTTGGGGGCGCGGGTCGCCGAGTCACCGGCGCCGGAGATCGGCTGGCAGCGCGCAGCGGTGCACGCCCACGCCCAGGCCCGCGAGTGGTTCGGCGAGGTGGACGCGGTCACGGTGTTCCACTGGCACTACGAGGCGTTCGATCTGCCTCGCGAAGCCGTGTCGCTGGCCGGCAGCGCAGCCTGTCCGCACCAGGCCTTTGCGATCGGCCGGCACCTGGCGATGCAGTTCCACGTCGAGGTGGATGAGGGCAAGCTTGCGCTGTGGTCGGCCTCGCGTGATCCGGAGTTCCTGCAGTTGCAGCAGTCGTGCCCGACCGTGCAGAGCGGCGAGGCGATGCGGGCCATGGCGGGCCGTTGCCTGGCCGCCCAGCAGGCGCTGGCGGCGCGCCTCTATGCGCGCTGGCTCGACGATGCCGGCTGAGGTCGCGTGCATTTCATGATCGGAGATGTCCTTTCCGCATTGCGGAATTCGCGCTTGCTGCACCGCCGCAATCTTTCTCATCGTGAAGAACGATCTTCCGTATCCCGGAACGAATGCTGTAAGTCATTGATTTATCGGGATAACATTTTTAGTCTTCTATAAGACATAAGTCTTCCCATGCGTCATCGCCGTGACTAACCTTGAGGCCAGAGATTGCGAGTCTTCAGTCCCTGTCTTCACATCACTCACGGAGGTCCTCATGACGAATCTGACCCGCGAACAGCAAATTGCCGCCCTCGAGAAGGATTGGGCGGAGAACCCGCGCTGGAAGGGCATCAAGCGCGGCTATACCGCCGCCGACGTGGTGCGCCTGCGCGGCTCGCTGCAGATCGAGCACACGCTGGCCAAGCGCGGCGCCGAGAAGCTCTGGAACCTGCTGAACACCGAGCCGTTCGTCAACTCGCTCGGCGCGCTGACCGGCAACCAGGCGATGCAGCAGGTCAAGGCCGGCCTGAAGGCCATCTACCTGTCGGGCTGGCAGGTCGCCGGTGACGCCAACAGCAACGGCGAGATGTACCCCGACCAGTCGCTGTACGCGGTCGACTCCGTGCCGAAGGTCGTCAAGCGCATCAACGCCACCTTCAAGCGCGCCGACGAGATCCAGTGGAGCGAAGGCAAGAACGATGTCGACTTCTTCGCGCCGATCGTGGCCGATGCCGAAGCCGGCTTCGGCGGCGTGCTCAACGCCTTCGAGCTGATGAAGGCGATGATCGACGCCGGCGCCGCCGGCGTTCACTTCGAAGACCAGCTCGCCTCGGTCAAGAAGTGCGGCCACATGGGCGGCAAGGTGCTGGTGCCGACGCGTGAAGCCGTGGCCAAGCTGGTCGCCGCGCGCCTGGCCGCCGACGTGATGGGCACCCCGACCATCCTGCTGGCCCGCACCGACGCCGAAGCCGCCGACCTCGTCACCAGCGACGTCGACGACAACGACAAGCCGTTCATGACCGGCGAGCGCACCGTCGAAGGCTTCTTCAAGACCCGCAACGGCCTGGAGCAGTCGATCAGCCGCGGCCTGGCCTACGCCGAGTACGCCGACCTGATCTGGTGCGAGACCGGCAAGCCCGACCTCGCGTTCGCCAAGGCCTTCGCCGACGCGATCCACGCCAAGTTCCCGGGCAAGCTGCTGGCCTACAACTGCTCGCCGTCGTTCAACTGGAAGAAGAACCTCGACGACGCGACGATCGCCAAGTTCCAGCGCGAGCTGGGCGCGATGGGCTACAAGTTCCAGTTCATCACGCTGGCCGGCTTCCACAGCCTGAACTACTCGATGTTCGACCTGGCCTACGGCTACGCCCGCAACAACATGACGGCCTTCGTCGATCTGCAGCAGAAGGAGTTCGCCGCCGCCGAGCGCGGCTTCACCGCGGTGAAGCACCAGCGCGAGGTCGGCACCGGCTACTTCGACGCCGTGACGACGACCATCGAAGCGCAAGCCTCGACCGCCGCGCTGAAGGGCTCGACGGAAGACGAGCAGTTCTTCGACAAGAAGCACGCCTGAGCGGGACGCCGGTCCCGCGCGAGGACCGAGGAGACAGGGAAGCCCGCGGCGCGAGCCGCGGGCTTTTTCCTTTCCGTCAGCCGGTGAAGCACAGGCGGTCGCGGCCGCTCTGCTTGGCGCGGTAAAGCTGCCGGTCGCACTCGGCCACCAGTTCGTCGAGCGAGGCGGTCTGTGCGGTGAACGCGGCCGCGCCCATCGAGAAGGTGCAGCCGTGCGCGCCCTCGATGCCTTCGGCCGGCGTCGCGGCGAATCGGCTGCGCAGCCGCTGGAAGACGGCCGGCACCTCGTCGGCCGCGGTGCCCGGCATCACCAGCAGCCATTCCTCGCCGCCCCAGCGGCCGAGCCGGTCCTGCCCGCGCAGCACGCTGCGGGCCGCGCCGGCCAGGGCGCGCAGCACCGCATCGCCACCGGCATGGCCCAGGGTGTCGTTGACGCGCTTGAAGTGATCGAGGTCGATCATCGCCAGCGTCAGCGGCACGCCGAGCCGGCGGGACTGCTCGAATTGCGCCTGGGCATAGGCGAGCACGGCGCGGCGGTTCGGCGCGCCGGTGAGTTCGTCGCGCAGCGCCAGGTCGGCCAGCGTGCGGCGGCGCGCCAGCGCGCGCCAGCCGAAGGCAAGGGCGCCGGCGCTGAGCAACGCCAAGGTGGCCACGGCCGCCCACAAGGCCCGCTGCTTGGCCGTCTCGGCTTCGAGCGCCAGGCGCGCGGTTTCGCTGCGGTGGCGCAGTTCGGCGTTTTCGGCTTCGCGCTGGGCTGCGGCATAGCGCGCTTCCAGGCGCAGCATCTGCACGTCGCCGGCGAAGGCACGGCCTTCGTCCTGGAAGCTCTCGGCGCGTTGCGTCTGCGCGTAGGCGTCGGCATAACGGCCCATCGAGGCGTAGCCGGCCGCCATGGCGCGGGCCAGGCGGGCCCGCGATGCCGCCGGCTGGGTCGGCGTGTCCCAGCGGCGTGCGCGCTGGATCTCGCTCAGCACTTCGGCGCGGCCCAGCTTCGCCAGCGCCGTGATCGTGTACTCGGCGACGGAGAGCATGCGATAGCCGTCGTCCGAACCTTCGAGCAGGCGACGCGCCTGCGTCAGAAGGGGCAGGGCACGCGCTGGCTCGCCGAGCCGGATGTGCACGTCGGCCTCGCCGATGTTGGCCGCGGCGATGCCGGCCGAATCGTCCAGCGCCTGCGACAGTTCACGTGCGGCCTCGAACTGCCGCGCCGCGGCGTCCCAGCGCTTGGCGGCACGCAAGGCGTTGGCGCGTTCCCAGAACACGATGCTGCGCACCATGCGCGCCGGCTCGTCGCCCAGGGCGCGCAGGGCACGTTCGAAGTGCACGTCGGCGTCGGCCTGCGTGCGCGCCCGGCCACGCGCCGCGATCGCGCCCATCGACAGCAGGGCCGTCGCCTCGATCGAACGAAGGCCCAACTCGCGGCCGCAACGCTCGGCCGCCTCGGCGGCAAGCCAGGCTTCGTCGAGGCTGCCGACGTCGATCAGCATGGCCAAGTCGACCTCCTGCCGCTCGCACTCCAGTACCGCGTCGCCCGCCGTCGCCACCTGGCGCTGCAGCAGGGTCATGCGTTCGCGGGCGCGGCGTGGTTCCTCGAGGGGCCAGGAGGTCTGCAGGCGCACCAGCTCCAGCCAGGCCCGGTGGGCGGGCCCGGCCCCAGGCCAGCGTTCCAGCGCGGCCGCGGCATCGGCCAGGGTCCGTCCGGCGTCGGCCGGGCGTTCGAGCATGTTCTGCGCCCGGGCCAGGCCCAGCAGGGGCCAGAAGCTTTCGGCCGGGCTGTCGGCCTCTGCGAGGCGCTCGCGGGCGAAGGAGATGGCCGCGCGCGGGTCGTCGGCCACGCGTTGGTCGATCGCTCGCAGGCTGTCGGCCCGGGACGTGGCGGCATGTGCATCGCCAGGCGGAACGATGCCCAGAACGAGCAGGCAGGCAAGGATCGACGCGCGCATCACCGCAGGGTTTTCGGCCGCCGTCACCGCGGACTGAGGGAAAGACCGGGGGCACTGCGCATTCTGCACGCGCACGGCGATCGGCTATCGTCACGGCATGGCCGACACCATCACCGAGCTGCGCAGCATCCTCAGGAGCTGCCGCACGATCGCGGTGGTGGGCCTGTCGGCCGAGTGGCACCGGCCGAGCTTCTTCGCGGCCAAGTACATGCAGGAGCACGGCTATCGCATCGTGCCCGTCAACCCGCGCTACGAGCAGGTGCTGGGCGAGACCTGCTACCCGAGCCTGGAGGCCATCCCCTTTCGCGTCGACATGGTCGACGTGTTCCGCAAGCCGGCCGACGTGCCGCCGATCGCGCGCGCGGCCGTGGCCATCGGCGCGAAGTGCCTCTGGCAACAGCTGGGCGTGCTCAACCTCGAGGCCAATGCGGTCGCCCGCGAGGCCGGGATCGATTCGGTGATGGACCGCTGCGTGAAGATCGAGCATGCCCGCCTGTTCGGCGGGCTGAACTGGGCCGGCGTGAACACCCGCGTGATCTCGGCGCGTCGCCCCGTCTGAACCCGTCCGCCATGCCCGACCACGAGTTCCGCGCCGAGACCCTGGCCGTCCACGCCGGGCAGATCCCCGATGCCGCCACCGGCGCGCGGGCGTTGCCGATCTACCAGACCACCAGCTTCGTGTTCGACAGCGCCGACCACGCGGCTTCGCTGTTCAACCTGCAGACCTTCGGCAACGTCTACTCGCGTCTGTCCAACCCCACGGTGGCCGCGCTCGAGGAGCGCGTCGCCGCGCTCGAAGGCGGCCGCGCCGCGGTGGCCTCGTCCAGCGGCATGGCCGCCGAGGCCATGGCGCTGATGACGCTGCTGCAGCAGGGCGACCATGTCGTCGCGGCCGGTGCGCTGTATGGCGGCACGGTGACGATGCTGGCCGTCAACCTGAAGAAGTTCGGCATCGAGACCCGCTTCGTCGACGCCACCGATCCGGCCGCGTTCGCCGCC
>NZ_JBFXIO010000208.1:0-8925 GCF_050175855.1 Piscinibacter sp. | reverse complement strand
TCGGCCTGCACGATGCGGTCGGCCGACTTGTCGCCCTTGAGCAGCAGGTCGTAGAGGTCGAACGTGGCGATGGTCTGGCCGCCCCGGCGCAGCTCGATCTTGCGGTAGCTGCCGGCCGCCGACGGGCCACCCGAGCGCATCAGCACGTTGACGATCGTCGACAGGCTGGTCACGTTGTGCGCACCCGGGCGCTTGGCGAAGCCGGTCACATAGACGCGCACGCTGCGCAGCTGGCCGAGGCCGACGCTGAGCTGGAAGCCCTTGAACACCTGGCCGACGCGGCGGCTGATCACGTCTGGCAGATCCGCGTAGCGCGTACCTGCGACCATGAAGCTGCCAACGCGCGGCAGGCTGATGCGGCCGGATCGATCGACGGTGGTGCGCACGTCGGCATCGACGCTGCCCCACAGCGTGATCTGCAGTTCGTCGCCGGCGGACACGATGTAGTCGGCCGGCACCAGTGCGCCGTGGTCCGGCGCCGCCATGCCCTGCGCGGCCGTGATCACTTCGGCGCCGAAACGGCGGATGTCGAGCTGGTGGCCGCCGAGCCCTGCAACCACCCGTGACTCGTCGATGCCCGCGAGCTTGCGCACGTAGCGCTCGAAGTCATCGGGCTGATAGGGTGGGGGCTCGGGCGCGTAGCGCGGCTGGTCGGCTCGCTCGGCCGCGGCGGCCATTCCCGTCGGTTCGCGTCCTGTCGGCACAGCCGCGGGTGGAGCCTGGCGAAGGCGGATCGGTGAACCGGCTGCCGCGCCGGCAGTCTCGTTCGCGACCTGCAGCGGGTCGACTTGCGCCTGCGCGGCGCCTGCCGCGATGAGCAGCATCGAAAGGATGAGACGCATGATGTGCGAGTGCCTTCAGGTCAGTGCTACCCGATGCTGCGACCCGCGTCGGACCGCCTCCCGGAGCAAACGAGGATTCTAGACGGGGCTCATCGCCCCAGGACTTCAGTGAGCATGCGCTCCACGCCCGGGCGCCAATCAGGCAAGCCGAGGCCGAAGCGCTCGCGCAGCCTGGCGGTGCTCAGGCGCGAGTTCAGCGGCCGGCGCGCTGGAGTGGGAAAGGCACTGGTCGGCACCGCCTCGATCGCACCCTCCGCCACCCTCAGTGGCACGCCGCTGGCGCGGGCGAATGCGACCACGTGGGAGGCATAGCCATACCAACTGGTCTGCCCGCCAGCCACGGCGTGATAGGTGCCGGCCAGCGACTCATCGGCACGTGCCGCGCGGATCATGTGCGCCGTCAGGTCGGCCAGCAGGTCGGCACCGGTGGGCGCGCCGATCTGGTCGTCGATCACCTTCAGCGCGTCGCGCTCCTGCGCCAGCCTGAGCATGGTGCGCGCAAAGTTGCCGCCGCGCGCGCCATAGACCCAGCTGGTGCGCAGCAGCAGGTGGCGGCAGCCGCTGGCGCGGATGGCCAGCTCGCCCTCCAGCTTGGTCTGGCCGTAGACGTTCAGCGGGCCGGTGGGCGCGTCCTCGTCGCGCGGCGTGCTGCCGCTGCCGTCGAAGACGTAGTCGGTGCTGTAGTGCACCAGCCAGGCCCCCCGCGCTGCGGCCTCGCGTGCCAGAACGGCCGGCGCCGTGGCGTTGATGGCGCGGGCCAGGTCGGGCTCGCTCTCGGCCTTGTCGACGGCGGTGTGGGCGGCGGCATTGACGATCACGTCGGGCGCCACCGCCTGCACCGTGGCGGCCAGCGACTCGGGCTTCGAGAAATCCGCCGACAGCGGGCCGGGGCTGTCGAAGTCCAGCGCCACCACCTCGCCGAGCGGCGCGAGCGAGCGCTGCAGTTCCCAGCCGACCTGGCCGTTCTTGCCCAGCAGCAGGATCTTCATCAGGCGCCGCGCGAGGCGTAGTTGGTGGCCACCCAGTCGCGGTAGGCGCCGCTCTGCACATGGGCCACCCAGTCGGCGTTGTCGAGGTACCAGCGCACCGTCTTGCGGATGCCGGTCTCGAAGGTCTCGGCCGGGCGCCAGCCGAGCTCGCGCTCGATCTTGCGAGCGTCGATGGCGTAGCGGCGGTCGTGGCCGGGGCGGTCGGTCACGTGGGTGATCAGCCGGGTGTATGAGCCCGCCGGGTCGGGCCGCATCTCGTCGAGCAGGGCGCAGATGCTGCGCACGATCTCGATGTTGGGCCGTTCGTTCCACCCGCCGACGTTGTAGGTCTCGCCGACGCGGCCCCTGGCCAACACGGTGCGGATCGCCGACGCGTGGTCCTTCACGTAGAGCCAGTCCCGCACCTGCATCCCGTCGCCGTACACCGGAAGCGGCTTGCCCACCAGCGCGTTGACGATCATCAGCGGGATCAGCTTCTCGGGGAAGTGGTAGGGCCCGTAGTTGTTCGAGCAGTTGGTCGTCAGCACCGGCAGGCCGTAGGTGTGATGCCAGGCGCGCACAAGATGGTCGCTGGCGGCCTTGCTGGCCGAGTAGGGGCTGTTCGGCTCGTACGTGTTCTTCTCGGTGAAGGCCGGGTCGTTGGGCTTGAGCGAGCCGTACACCTCGTCGGTCGACACGTGATGGAAGCGGAACGCTTCCTTCTCGGAGGCCGGCAGCGCCGCCCAGTGCGTGCGCACCGCTTCCAGCAGCGTGTAGGTGCCCTCGATGTTCGTCTTGATGAACGCCCCCGGCCCGTGGATGCTGCGGTCGACGTGGCTCTCCGCGGCAAAGTGCACCACCGCGCGCGGCCGGTGCTCGACCAGCAGGCGGTCGAGCAGGGCGCGGTCGCAGATGTCGCCCTTCACGAATACATGGCGTGCGTCGCCCTGCAGCGACTTCAGGCTCTCGAGGTTGCCGGCGTACGTGAGCGCGTCGAGGTTGAGCACCGGCTCGCCGGTCTCGGCGATCCAGTCGAGCACGAAGTTGGCCCCGATGAAGCCGGCGCCACCGGTGACGAGGATCATGGAGCGTGCAGGTGTTGTTGGGGTGCACGCACGATTCTAGGTGGCGCCCCGGGCGCTGCCACGACCCCGTACGGCCCCAGGGGCGATAATCGCAGTATGAGTGAAACCACCCTGGGCTCCGCCACGAGCGGCGCCACCCCCGAGGCCGCCACACCCGCGCCGGCCCGCTTCGACACCCTGCCGCTGGACGAGAAGCTGTTGCGCGCCGTGGCCGACTCCGGCTATCAGACGATGACGCCGATCCAGGCCAAGGCGATCCCGATCGTGCTGGCCGGGCGCGACGTGATGGGTGCGGCACAGACGGGCACGGGCAAGACGGCGGCGTTCTCGATTCCGCTGCTGCAGAAGATGCTCAGGCACGAGAACCCGAGCATGTCGCCGGCGCGGCACCCGGTGCGCGCCCTCGTGCTGGCGCCCACGCGCGAGCTGGCCGACCAGGTGGCCAACAACGTCAAGCAGTACTCCAAGTTCACCAAGCTGCGTGCCGCGGTGGTGTTCGGTGGCATCGACATGAAGCCGCAGACCCTGGAGCTCAAGGCCGGTGTCGAGGTGCTGATCGCTACGCCGGGCCGGCTGCTCGACCACATCGAGGCCAAGAACTGCGTGCTCAACCAGGTGGAGTACGTGGTACTCGACGAGGCCGACCGCATGCTGGACATCGGCTTCCTGCCCGACCTGCAGCGCATCCTCAGCTACCTGCCCAAGCAGCGCCAGACGCTGCTGTTCTCGGCGACCTTCTCACCGGAGATCAAGCGCCTGGCCGAGAGCTACCTGCAGGACCCGGTGCTGGTCGAGGTGGCGCGGCCGAATGCTACTGCCTCCACCGTGGAACAGCGCTTCTTCAGCGTCGCGCCGGACGACAAGCGCCGCGCCGTGCTCAAGCTGCTCAAGGAGCGCTCGATCACCCAGGCGATCGTGTTCGTCAACTCCAAGCTCGGCTGCGCGCGGCTGGCACGTTCCTTCGAACGCGACGGCCTGCGCACCAACGCGCTGCACGGCGACAAGAGCCAGGACGAACGCCTGAAGGCGCTCGACGCCTTCAAGCGCGGCGAGGTCGACGTGCTGGTGGCCACCGACGTGGCCGCGCGCGGCCTGGACATCGCCGACCTGCCGGCGGTGTTCAACTTCGACGTGCCCTTCAACGCGGAGGACTACGTGCACCGCATTGGCCGCACCGGCCGTGCCGGGGCCTCGGGCCTGGCGTTCACTCTGGTGGCGCGCGACGACATGCGCATGGTCGGCGACATCGAGAAGCTGATCAAGAAGAAGATCGAGATCGAGCCGCTCGAGCTCGACGACGAGCGCCCGCGCCGCGAGTCCTTCCGCGAGCGTCCGCGCCGCGAAGACGACGACGAGCGCCCGGCACGCGCCGCTGCGCCGCGACCGAGCGTGCCGCAGGCCCGGCCGTCCGATCCGCTGTTCGACCAGCCCTACGTGCCGAGCAACCCCGAGGCCGAGCCGGCCTGGGACAAGAAGTCGGCCACACCGGCGCCGCGCGGCCTGTCACCCTACATCAAGCCCAAGAAGAAGGTGGCGGCGCTGTTCGGCGCCAAGAAGGCGCCTGACGAGGAAGTGTCCTCGTCCTGACGCGGCGCGGCCTCACTCGGCCAGCAGCGCGAACACCGCCGGGCGATCGGCGGGCAGGACGCCGGGCTGGGCGCGCCAGCGCGCCACGCTGTCGCTGCGCGAGAACGCCCCCGGCGCCGTCAGCGCGCAGCTCACCGAAAGGCGGGTGCCCGGCTGAAGGTGCTCGAGCAGCGCCTGCAGCATGGCGGCGTTGCGATACGGCGTCTCGATCAGGATCTGCGTCTGCCGCGCCTTGCGCGAGAGTGCCTCCAGTTCCCGCAGCCGCGTCGCGCGGGCGGCGGCCTCCACCGGCAGATAGCCGACGAAGGCGAAGCTCTGGCCGTTCAGCCCGCTGGCGGCCAGCGCCAGCAGCAGCGAACTCGGGCCGGGCAGGGCGACCACGCTCAGGCCTTCGGCGTGCGCCGCCTCCACCAGCGCCGCGCCCGGGTCGGCCACCGCCGGCAGGCCGGCCTCCGAGATCAGGCCGAGGTCGGCGCCGCCTCGCAGCGGCGTGAGCAGCGGGCCGAGATCGGGTGAGGCCGCGGGCTTGCCGCCCTTGGCGGGGCGCGGCAGTTCGACGATCTCGATCTGCTGCAGCGGCCGCGCCAGCGGCACGATGCGATCCACCCGCTTGAGGAAGGCACGCGTGCTGCGCGCGTTCTCGGCCACCCAGTGTTCCAGCCGGGCGGCGATGCGCAGCACGCCCATCGGCAGCACCTCGTCCAGCGGCACCGCCTCGTCGGCGCCCTCGATACCGAAGTCCAGCGCGTTCGGTACGAGGTAGAGTGTGCCGTTGTCCGCGCTCATGCGTGCAGCGGGTCGATGCCCGCCTCGCGCAGCAGCGCGCAGGTGCGGATCAGCGGCAGCCCGACCAGCGCCGTCGGGTCGTCCGACTCGATCGCCGCCAGCAGCGCGATGCCCAGCGTCTCGCATTTGGCGCTGCCGGCGCAGTCGTAGGGCTGCTCGGTGCGCAGGTAATGCTCGATCTCGGCGTCGCCCAAGTCGCGAAAGCGCACCGTCACCGGCGCCAGCGCCGCGCCGGCGTAACCGATCGCTGCGCGCTGCACCGCCACGGCGGTGTGGAAGACGACACTGCGCCCGCGCATGGCGCGCAGCTGCGCCACGGCCCGCTCGTGAGTGCCGGGCTTGCCGATCGGTGCGCCGTCGAGCTCCGCCACCTGGTCGGAGCCGATCACCACCGCCTGTGGATGCAGCGCGGCCACCGCCGCCGCCTTGGCCGCCGCCAGTCTCACGGCCAGCGCGGCAGGCGACTCGCCTGCCCGGGGCGTCTCGTCGACCTGCGGCGAGACGACGTCGAAGGGCAGGCGCAGGCGTTCGAGCAGTTCGCGCCGATAGCGCGAGGTCGAGGCCAGGATCAGCGGCGGGCGCGGGGTCATGCCGGGATTGTCCCATCGCGCCTCGTACACTGGCTGGCATGAAACCGCGTACCCGCGATCCCCTGCGGCTCGATGTGGAGTCGCTGGCCAAGGAGGGCGGCCGGCTCGAAGGTCGCTGGCCGCTGGCCGGCTTCGAGCGGCTGGCGCAATCGGCCCACGCCGAAGCCCGGCCCGCGGCCAGCGACGAAGTCGCCTGGCAGGCCGAGGGCGAACTGCGACCGGTTCGCGGCGGCGCGCCGGAGGTCTGGCTGCACGTCCAGGCGCAGGCGCGGATCCGGCTGGAGTGCCAGCGCTGCCTGCAGCCGGTGGCAGCGTCTCTCGCCGTTCAGCGCAGCTTCCGCTTCGTGGACGACGAGGCGACCGCGGCCGAGATCGACGCCGATTGCGAAGACGATGTGTTGGTGCTCACTCGCTCGCTGAACATGCACGAGCTGGTGGAGGATGAACTGATCCTCGGCCTGCCGCTGGTCCCCATGCACGAGACCTGCCCGCAACCGCTGGTCGCGCCGGCCGACGAACTGCCGGCTACCGAGGATCGGCCGAACCCGTTCGCGGCGCTGGCGGCACTCAAGCGCAAGGAGCCTCACTGAGTCACCTCCCGGCAGGGGCAGGCTGCCGTGCTAGAATCGCGGGCTTTTCATCGGGTGCCTGGGCGGGGTTGCGTGTGCAACTTTGGCGGGTGCCGCACGCGGCGCCCCGTGGCACCGCGCTGGGCCGGGGCCTTCACCGGGCCCGCCACACAGGAGAATTCCATGGCTGTTCAGCAGAACAAGAAGTCGCCGTCCAAGCGCGGCATGCACCGCTCGCACAACGCGGTGGCGGCGCCCGGCACCGCGATCGAGCCGACCACCGGCGAGACGCATCTGCGCCACCACATCAGCCCGACCGGCTTCTACCGCGGCCGCAAGGTCCTGAAGACCAAGGCCGACGCCTGAGGCGTCGTGGCTGCGGCGCGGCCCGTCCGCTCCCCGGTCTGACATGAACACCGCCGTTCTGGAGCGGGTCACGCTCGCCGTCGACTGCATGGGCGGCGACCACGGGCCGTCGGTCACGCTGCCGGCCTGCCGCGCCTTCCTCGAGGCGCACCCCGAAGCCCACCTGATCCTCGTCGGCAAGCCCGACGCGCTGGCCGCCGCCGCGGCGTGGCCGCGCTGCACGGTCGTCGCCGCGAGCGAAGTCGTCGAGATGGACGATCCGGTCGAGGTGGCGCTGCGCAAGAAGAAGGATTCGTCGCTGCGCGTGGCCGTGTCACAGGTCAAGCCGGTCGACGGCGGCCAGGCGGCCGCGCAGGCCTGCGTCTCCGCCGGCAACACCGGTGCACTGATGGCGGTGTCGCGCTACGTGCTCAAGACGCTCGAGGGCATCGACCGCCCGGCCATCGCCACTGTGATGCCCAACGAGCGCGACGGCTACACCACCGTGCTCGACCTCGGCGCCAACGTCGACTGCACGGCCGACCACCTGCTCCAGTTCGCGGTGATGGGCAGTGCGCTGGTTGCTGCCGTCGAGGGCAAGGAGGACCCGAGTGTCGGCCTGCTGAACATCGGCGAAGAGGCCATCAAGGGCAGCGAGACCATCAAGCAGGCCGGCGAACTGCTGCGCGCCGCCGCCGCGAGCGGGCACCTCAACTTCCACGGCAACGTGGAAGGCAACGACATCTTCAAGGGCACCACCGACATCGTCGTCTGCGACGGTTTCGTGGGCAACGTCGCGCTCAAGACGGCCGAGGGCCTGGCCTCCATGCTGTCGAACTTCATCAAGCAGGAGTTCACCCGCAACGTCTTCACCAAGCTCGCCGCGGTGGTGGCGCTGCCGGTGCTCAACCACTTCAAGGCGCGCGTCGACCATCGCCGGTACAACGGCGCGGCCTTGCTGGGCCTGCGCGGGCTGGTGTTCAAGAGCCACGGTTCGGCCGACGCCTTCGCGTTCCAGATGGCGCTGACCCGGGCGTATGATGCGGCGCGCAACCGCCTGCTCGACCGCGTGCACGACCGCATACTCGAGACGCTGGCCGAGATGCCGGTGCCGAGTGCGCAGACCCAGACCGAAACGCCGGCACTGGCCGCTTCCCGATGAGCCAACCTGCTTCGCGCTATTCCCGCATCACAGGCACCGGCAGCTACCTGCCGCCGGAGCGAATCACGAACGAAGCGCTGGCCGCCCGCCTGGCCCGCGATGGCATCGAGACATCCGACGAGTGGATCGTCGAGCGCACCGGCATCCGCGCTCGCCACTTCGCCGCACCCGACGTCGCCAGCAGCGACTTGGCCGTGCAGGCCGCGCGCCACGCGCTGGAGGCCGCCGGCCGCAAGCCCGAAGAGATCGACCTCATCATCGTGGCGACCTCGACGCCCGACATGGTCTTCCCGTCCACCGCCTGCATCGTGCAGCGCAAGCTCGGTGCCTTCGGCGGCGCCGCGTTCGACGTGCAGGCGGTCTGCTCCGGCTTCGTCTACGGCCTCGCGGTGGCCGACTCGATGATCCGCGGCGGCCTGGCCACGCGGGCGCTGGTGATCGGCGCCGAGGTCTTCTCGCGCATCCTCGACTTCAAGGACCGCACCACCTGCGTACTGTTCGGTGACGGCGCCGGCGCCGTGGTGCTGGAGGCCAACGACACGCCGGGCATCCTGGCCAGCGAACTGCATGCCGACGGCCGCCACGTCGAGATCCTGTGCGTGCCGGGCACCGTCTCCGGCGGGCAGGTGCTGGGCGACCCGCTGCTGAAGATGGACGGCCAGGCGGTGTTCAAGCTGGCTGTGGGTGTGCTCGAGAGCGCGGCGCGCGCGGCGTTGAGCAAGGCCGGGCGCACCGATGCCGACATCGACTGGCTGATTCCGCACCAGGCCAACATCCGCATCATGCAGAGCACGGCGAAGAAGCTGAAGCTACCGGCCGACAAGCTCGTCGTCACCGTCGACGAGCACGGCAACACCTCGGCGGCCTCCATCCCGCTGGCGCTCGACGTCGCGGTGCGCCAGGGGCGCGTCAAGCCCGGCGACACCGTGATGCTCGAGGGCGTCGGCGGTGGCTTCACCTGGGGCGCGGTGCTGCTCGATTTCTGAGGGCG
>NZ_JBFXIO010000207.1:0-8930 GCF_050175855.1 Piscinibacter sp. | reverse complement strand
TGGCGAAGCTGTCGTTCATCGACACCGTGTTGTTGACGATGTGCACGTTGCCCGCGTCCTGCAGCGAGATGCCGCCGCCGGCCACGCCCGCACCGTTGTTGGTGATGACGTTGCCCAGGATGTCGACGCGGTTCCAGCTGTTGCGGTTGCGGTTGGTGACGTCGAGCGAGCCGTTCACGCCGACCAGGGCGATGCCACCGCCGTCGCCCGCACCGGCCAGGTTGCCCTGGAACACGTTGTTGACGATGGCCATGCTGCCGGTGCCGAAGGTGACCCCGTTGTCCTGGTTGTTGTCGTAGATGCCGACCACCGCCAGCCCGCCGCCTTGCGCCGACTTGGCCTGCGAGAACGACTGGTTGAAGCGGAACTGGTTGTTCGACACCGTGCTCACGCAGTTCGAGCCCGAGCGGTTGTCCTGCGGGAAGCTGTTGCCGCAGTTGATCGGGCCGCTGGTGCCGAAGTGCGCCATGCCGCCGCCGTCGCCGGTGGAGTAGTTGCCGGCGATGTAGTTGTTGGCCACGCGGTAGCCGCGCGCACCGGTGTAGATCGAGATGCCGCCGCCACCGCCAGCGGTGTCGCCCGCGGTGTTGCCGTTCATCACGATCTCGTTGTGGTGGATGTTGACCAGCGGGTTGTTGGTGTTCACCGGCTGCTCGAGATCGTTGACCACCGCCGACATGTCGGCGTGACCGATGCGGATGCCGCCGTTGTAGATGCCCTGGTTGCCCTTGATGATGTTGTTGGAGATCTGCAGCTGGATGGCGTTGCCGTTGGCGACGATGCCGCCGCCGGTGTCGGCGCCGGTCACGGTGAAGCCGTCGATCTGCAGGGCACGCGGGGTGCTGCTGTTGGTGCTGCCGAACGGCGTGGCCGCGGCGTTGTACGCGCTGTTGCCGCAGCTCTGGTTGCCGCCCACCGTGGCGCAAGGCTTGGCCAGCACGAAGAAGCCGGAAGCCTCCTCGGTGCCGAACAGCAGCGGCGCGTTGTCCACCGTGTCACCGGTCAGGCAGGCGTTCAGGTCAGCCGGCACCGTCTGCGAGCCGACCAGCGCGGCCTGCATGGTGCGCGACGGCTGGCCGTTGATCGGCTGCGGGTTCATGATCAGGTCGCAGACCCGGGCACGCCAGGCCGCCTGGCGCACGTATTCCGCGCCCATGGAGGCGTTGACGATGGTCGACGGCGCGCCGTAGCCCTGCACGCGCACGCGCTTCCACAGGATCGGTGCCTCTTCGTAGACGCCCGGGTCGACGATGATCAGGTCGCCATCACGGGTGGACGGTGCGTCGATGGCCGACTGGATCGTCTGGAAGCTGCGCGTCGCACCGACGTAGATGGGCGCGCCCGACGGCATGTTGGTCGTGCCCACGTGCAGCGTCACGCCGCGAACCGACTTGCGGCCGTCGCTCTTGACGACCTCGATCGTGCCGCCTTCCGCGCTCGTGTCGATCGACGCCGGGATGGAGACCGTCACGGCATCGTCGGCCCAGCTCTGCACGTCCAGCGCCACCGGCGTGCCGCCGCCAGCCGGAACCAGGCGAACCGTGCCCTGCGCCGTGCCGAAGCCGAAGTTGCGTTCGATGGTCTTCGGCACCTGGGCCGGGTTCGGGTTGTCGTCGTAGGCCGACTTGTCGTACGCCGGGTTCGGCACGTTGACCTTGCCCATCGACTGGATGCGCACGAGGCGGTTGCCCGTGGTGGGAACCCAGGGGCCGCCGTCGAGGCTGGTGGCCGCAGCGCTGGCCACCGTGCCCGCCATCTTGATCCCCGGCGTGCCGTCGGGCTGCTCGGCGTCCAGGCCGTACTGCGACGGGCCGGCAAAGGCCGCGATCGGCAGCACCGGCGTGTCGAGATAGGTCGTCTTGCCGGGCAGGTACTGGAAGGTGTAGCAATACTGCGTGTACTGCGGGTTGTAGTGCGGGTCGACGACCGTGGCCCCGGTCACCGGATCCTTCATGGTCGGCGAGTTCAGGCACACGTTGACCATGTTCGGCGCCACGCCCGAGGGCATGGGCACATTGAAGGCGAAGGTCGACGGCACCACGGCGTTGTAGGTGCCGTAGCGGTCGGAGTAGACCCGGTTGATCTCGTTGCCCGCATAGTCGCGGATGGAGATCGGCATGAACGGCGGCGCGTACTTCTCGCCGAAGCTCGGCGCGTACGGGTCGAATTCGTTGGCCAGGTCGTCGAGGATCATGCCCACGATGTGGCCGCTCACCGGCGCCTTGGTGAACATGAAGAAGTCGGAGAACGGGTTCATCCCCGGAGCCAGCACGACCAGCTTCTTGTTGCAGTAGGGTCGCGGCGCACCCGGCTGGTCGCGATAGCGCGCCGGGATCTCGACGTCCGGGAACATCGTCAGGAACTCGGGCACCTCGAGCGGGATGGGCACGGGGTTGCCGTTGTCGTCGTAGGTCACGCCTTCGCTGCGCGAGCCCATGCACATCGCCGGGTTGGACAGCGTGCCGGGCGAGAGCAGGTCGCCGAAGTCGACGTTCTTGTCTTCTTCCTTCTGGTGCTCGTAGCCGTACGGCGCAACGCCTTCGGTCATGTAGCGGCCGGGCGGCAGGGCCACGGGGTCGCTGCCGTCGGCACAGGTGGTGCCTTCGTAGTCGTTGCTGCTGTTGCGCACGACCTGTGCACCGCTCGGGCAGTAGTCGACGAAAGCCCAGCCGCCGTCGAACACGCCGTCACGCACCTGGTTCCAGATGCGCATGCCGTCGTAGCACTTGTCGGTGAAGGTGTTGCCCGAGCGATCCTTGTAGGGATTCGGATCGACACAGCCGGCGGGCTCGGCCTTGTTCCAGTCGTCGGAGACGACGACCTGCACGGCATCCTGCTCGTTGGCCAGCGACGGTGCGATCGTGCCGCGGGTCGGGCTCACCACCATGTTCTGGCTGTCGAGCTTGTACAGCCGGATCTCGACGCTCGGGATGCCCGGCTCGTTGTTCTCGGCGGCGGTGAACCGCGGGTCGTTCTCGGCCCGCGTGCTGGCGTAGTGGACGACGCCGGTGATGCCGCCGTGGTCGTTCTTGTCCGCCGGGTTGTAGTCGCTCATCGCCCAGTGGATGACGTTGGTCTGCCCCAGGAAGCCCTGGAACGCCTGCAGCAGGTTGGCGGAGCTGGGTGCGGCCGGCAGGCCGCTGGGGTCCAGGCCACCGAAGATGCGGTAGGGCCTGTTCGTCAACGGGTCGATCTGCGGCGCCATGGTGCCGTCGGGCCACAGACCGCTGGGCATGGCCAGGGCGGTCGGGTCGACCACGTCGCCACCGTTGTCGGGGATGATGGTCGCGCCGCGCGCCTTGAAGCGGGTGAAGTCGAGCTCGGCGACCATCCAGTTGAAGAACGGGAAGACTTCAGCGAACTCGTAGTTGCCCTCGTCGTCGGTGACGGTCGAGTTGTAGATGGAACCGTCACGGAAGCGGATGTTGATCGTCGTGTTCGGGATGCCCGGCTTGGCATTTCCGCCGGCCGTGAACGGGAAGGCATCGCCCTGCGCGTCGTAGAACACCTTGCCCTGCAGGTTGCTGAACCAGCTGAACACCGGCACGTCACGCAGGTTCAGGACGCTGCCGTCGGCAGGCGCCACGAACTCGTAGTTGGCCATCACGTTGTCCAGCGGCTCGTCCCACACCGCCAGCTGATAGCGGTTGCCCGGGATGAGGCCGGCCACGCGGAAGCTGCCGTCGGCGTTGCAGGCGTCGGCATAGAGCGCGCGGCCCAGTCCGTTGCCGGTGACCTCGTTGATGCCGATCCAGCACGCCGTCATCGGCGCACCGCTCTTGAACTGGATGCCCGGCGGGCGCGACATGTGCGTGTTGACGACCGTGCCTCGCACGACGCCGGCGCCGCTGAGCGCGGTGCGGTCCTTGAAGCGGCGCACCCAGCCGTGCCACACATGGTGCCCCGGGGGGCCGAACTCCTTGAAGAAGGTCGGCTCGCCCGACTTCACCCAGGCATCGACGCCCCAGGTGCCTTCGATGGTGGTGGTCTGGTGCCACTTGGTGAAGTCGCCGTCGTAGGGAGCGGGCTCGTTCTCGTAGCGGTTGCCGGCGGCATCGATCGTCATGTCCCAGACCATCTGCTGCGCGCGAATGGCGGGGTCGGCGCTCAGCTGCGCCGCGGTCTGGACCCAGATCGGCGTGGTGGTGGGGTTGCCGTTCGCGTCGAGCGCGCTGCAGCGCTTGGCGTCGGGCTTCTCGCGCGGCGCGACCGAGAAGATCGTGTACTTGGCCGGCGAGAGGTTCTTGATGCGTGCGACGCCGTTGCGGTCGGCGAATACCAGGCCGGAGCCGAGCTTGGTGACGTTCGGCTCGCCCGCGGGGGTCAGGCCCGCGTATTCGGTGCCCAGCGGGTTGCCGAAGGTGTCGTAGTTGACTCGACCGCCCGAGGCGCCGTAGGCACCGCCGGCCTCGAACAGCTGGAGCTCGAAGCCGCACAGGGGACGCTCGCCGTCACCCCCCGGGGAATCGGCAGCGCCGTTGATCGGGCCGTTGTCCTCGAACACGAACACCGAGATCTGTGCGGTGTTGTAGGGCAGCCTGTTGACCGGCACCGTGACGGTCGTGTCCGAGAGGATCGGCGCGCCGTTCATCGTGTAGCCGGACGGCGTGCTGGCGCCGAAGCTCTTGTTGTCCGGCATCACGGTGACGTAGTAGCGCTTGCCCGGCTCCGGGGTCCAGTTGGGCACGCTGACCGAGGCGCCGTTGGCATGACCGACCTTCACCACCTTCATGTGGCTCCGATGGAACCCGAGCGAGAGCGTCGGGTCGCCGCTGCCGGGCGTGCCTGGAATGCCGGTCTGGCCGGGCACCACGTTGTAGGTGCCGTCCTCCTCGATCGTGTAGCGGAAGCCGAAGGGCTGGCCGTCCGCACCCGCCTCGGGCGCCGCCTTGGTCTTCGGATCGATGACGTTGATGGTGACGGCATGCGCCGAGACGGCCAGCAGGCCGACCAGGCCCACCAGCCACCGGGTCACGCCGGCACCGGCACGGATCCCACGCTTCAGAACGGACGTCGCTTCCATGATTCCCCCTACTGGCCCGCGGCGGTCCCGGATGGGGCCGACGCCAACGATTCGGGGTCACTCTATGAATGCGGTGCGTGGCTGCGGCTTCACGGCCACCCGCCATCTGCGGTAGGGTCCCTACCCAGCCCCCCGCAGCCAGGGGGGAACGCGGGCCGCTTGTCCGCTGCCGCTCCTTAGGCGTGCTTAAGTCAGCCCCCCTCGACCCCGCACGGCGGGGTTCGCAGCGGCGGACAAGTCACGCAGAATTGACCACGCTCAATGCCCTAAGCCGATCCGGTCATGCGCATCCTGATGGTCGACGACGACACGCTGTTCGCGAGCGCTCTTCAGAAGGCGCTGCAGCGGGCCGGCTATGCCGTCGACTGGATCGACGACGGCAAAGCCTTCAACGCATCGATGCGCTCTGCGGAATATGACTGCGTGCTGCTCGACCTGGGGCTGCCGGGCGTGGACGGGGAGACCTGCCTGAAGGCGCTGCGCGAACGCAACCCGGGGCTGTCGGCCCTGGTCATCACGGCCCGCGGAGGCCTGATGGACCGGCTACGGCTGCTCGAGCTGGGCGCCGACGACTACCTCGTCAAGCCCGTGGACCTCGACGAGGTGGCCGCCCGCGTCCGTGCGGTCACACGGCGCGCCCAGCAGGCGCGCGCCGGCGATGGCAGCGTGCTCAGCCACGGCGAGCTGAAGCTGCAGCCAGCACGCCGCACCGCGATCTGGAAGGGCAGCCCGATCGCGCTGACCAACCGCGAGTTCTGGCTGCTGGAGGCCCTGGTTCGCAAGAAGGGCCAGATCGTCTCGCGCGAACGTCTGGAGGAAGCCTTGTACGGATGGGGCGACGACGTCGACAGCAACACGGTCGAGGTCTACATCCATCACCTGCGGCGAAAGCTTGATCGCGGGCTGATCAAGACGGTGCGTGGCCTCGGCTACCACCTGGCGGAGGAGAAGGGCAATGAGTCTGACAAGACGTGACTGGTCACTGCGCGCACGGCTGCTGCTGATCGCGGGGGTGGCGATCCTGGCCACCCTGTTCGCCGGCAGCGCCGCCATGTACTGGGCCGCCGCGAACGAGGATGAGCGGCTGCTCGACTCGCGGCTCGAAGACCTCGCTCGCACGGTGCTGTCCTTCTCCGAGCACGAGATCACCGAAATCCTCGGCGATGGCCGCACCGAGATGATGCACGCCGAGACTGCAGCCACGCTCGGCTCGCGCTACCGCTATCAGATCTGGACCCGCCACGGCACGCTGCTGCTGCACAGCTACAAGGCTTCGAAGACGGAGCCGATGATGCCGCTGACGCAGACCGGCTTCGTGACGCGGCCGATCGACGACGAGGAGTTCCGTGTCTACGCCATGGAGGGCAATGGCGGCGAAATGGTGATCCAGGTGGCCGAGTGCCTGGACGAACGTGAGTCCGCCTTCGGTCTCGTGAGCGTCTATTTCATCGGCTTTCTCGTGCTGCCGATCTCGCTGATCTTTGCGGGCACCTGGTGGATGCTGCGCCGCTCGCTCCACTCGATCGACGCCTCGGCCGCGCAACTGAGCGCGCGCAGCCCGATCGACCTCACGCCGGTGGTCGCGGAGAACCCGCCGATGGAACTGCAGCCGATGCTGAATTCCATCAATGCCCTGTTCGAACGCATCAATCGCACGCTTTCGCTTGAGCGCGGCTTCACGGCCGTGGCGGCGCATGAGCTGCGAACGCCGCTGGCCGGCCTGCGCGCTCAGGCGCAGATTGCCGCCACGGCATCCTCGCCCCAGGAGCTGGCCCAGTCGCTCGCGCTGGTGATGGCGGGCGTCGACCGTGCGTCCCACCTGCTGGATCAGCAGCTGGACCTGGCCCGCATGGAAAGCGCGGCCTCTCAGGCCGAGCTGCAGCGCAAGTCGGTGGACGTGCTGCGCCTGTATCAGACCGTTCTCGGCGACCTGGGGGACCTGGCGCAGCGACGCGGCCTGTCGCTCGAGGCCGACTTTCTCGAGCCGCGCATCGTTGCCATGGAACTGGGCGTGCTTCTGCTGCTGCGCAACCTGCTCGGCAACGCGATCCGCTACACGCCCAGCGGCGGACGGGTCGTCGTCAGCACCCGGCGCGATGGCGACACGATCACGCTGACGATCGATGATTCCGGTCCGGGCATTCCCGCCGAGAACCGCGATCGGGTGTTCGAGCGATTCGAGCGGCTCGGTGCCCGCGGCGGCGATGGGGTCGGGCTGGGCATGTCGATCGTGCAGTCGGTGGTGATGGCGCATCGGGCCATCATCCGGCTGCTCGAGTCGCCCCTGGGCGGGCTGCGAGTGCAGGTGCGCTTCCCGGTCGCCGAAACCTGAAGCGTCCCGGCCCGCGCCCGGGCCGCATCTTCATGGGCATTTAAGCGAGGTTCGCGAGACTCCGCTCCATCATGGACGGAGCCCGCCAGGTGGACTTCGAGAATCAGCGCGTCACAGTCGATGGCAAGCGGGTCGATCTGACGCCGCTGGAATGGCTCGTGGTCGAGCGTCTGGCCGACCGCAGCGGCCGCGCCGTGGCGCGGGCAGAGATCGCGCAGCTGATCGGCAAGGACAACGTGCCCGCCAGCGACAACGCCGTCGCCGTGCACCTGTACAACCTGCGCCGCAAGCTCGGGCGCGACGCGATCGAGACGATCCGCGGGCGCGGCTTCCGGCTGAAGCTCTGAGCGCAGCGGCTCAGCGCGAGGTATAGCCGCGCGCGTCCATGCAGGCCAGCGTGGCGCGATGGAAGACACCCGCATCGGCCATGGCCGACGGCTGGGTGGTGGCCCAGCGGTTGCACTCCTGGCGATCCGCCTCCAGCTGTGCCGCCGACTGGCCGCGGGCCGGGTAGAAGATCGGCTCCGGAGGCGCCTTCGCGGGCAGCGGCGCCGGCTCCGCGTAGACCGCCGGCGGCGGCGCCACGACGACGGGGGCCGGATAGCCGTACCACGGGTCGACGACGCGCGGGCCGATGTACAGCGGCACGCCGATGCCGATGCTCAAGCCGCCCCACCAGCGGCCATGGCGGCTGTGGGCTTCGGCGTCGACCGCGGCCAAGGCGGCGAGCATCAGAACGAGGCAGCTGGCGGTGCGCATGACGGTCTCCTGGGCGTGCGGCGGCGGTCGCTCGAATCCGGATTCTGAACCGGCTCGCGCCGGTCTAGACGTCGCCGAGCCGCTGACGTCGTGACGGGGCGTGTCCGAACCAGGCCACCAGGCGCTGCCACCACGCCCGCCCCTGGCGCGGACGCTCGAGCACGCCCAGCGGCACCTGCGCGGTGGACGGCGAGAAACGCGGCCGCCGCGGCGCCTCTCGCCGAACAGGGGACGGTACCGCCGGCGCCTCGGCCTCGGCTTGCGCCTTTGCGACTGGCAGGGCCATCACCGGCCGCAGCCATTCCATGATGGGCTGCCACTGGTCCAGGTCGGCCTGCACCTTCGCCGGCGGCATGTCGAAGATGGTCAGCCCCTGCTCCGCGCAGCGCACGTACGCCTGCGCCTCGCGCAGCGCGCCGAGGAAGGGCAGGCTCTGCTCCTGCGCCCATGCGCGGAGCACGGCTTCGCCGCGGGTGCGCCCATCCAGGCGCATGCCGACCACGCCGATGCGGCAGCGGCCGCTGGCCACGCGCGGCAGCTGGCGCAGCTCGGCCACGCAGTCGGCCGCCGACTCGCGGTCGAATACCGAGTGGCACACCGGGATCAGCAGCGCGTCGGCAGTCATCACCACCTTGGCCAGGTCGAGGCCGCGCAGGCCGCCCGGTGTGTCGAGCACCACATGAGTGACGCCGGCCGGCGGCCGCATCACGCGGCGCGGGTCGGCCGACCACCCGACGATGGCGCGTCCCTGCGCCACCGGGTGGGTGCTGCGCCGTTTCAGCCAGGCGGCCGCGGAACCCTGGAAGTCGACGTCGC
>NZ_JBFXIO010000206.1:0-8935 GCF_050175855.1 Piscinibacter sp. | reverse complement strand
GACCAGCACGACCGCCAGCGGCCTCGTGGAGTCGGCGGTCGCGGCCGGCAGCGTGCGGGTGAACACGCTGCAGCCCTTCGTGCAGTACGACGTCGATCCCTACCCGCGCTCGGGCCAGTTCGAGGTGGTGGGCAAGACCGGCTCGCTGCAGGCCGTGGTGCTGTCGAGCTCGCAGGTCGAGATCGATCTCGATGCCGATGGCAACGGCATCTTCGAGGCGACCAAGACGGTGGCCTGGACCGACCTCTTCTAGGCGGCCTGTCGGGCGGCGTCGCCGCCGCGCCACTGCGTCATCAGCGTCTCCCACTTTGCGCGCGCCGCCGCGAGGTGGCGCACCTTCACGTGACCGTAGCCGCGGATCTCTTCCGGAATCCGCGCGATCTCCACGGCCTGCGCGAGGTTGGCCGCCGACAGCGTGCGCAGCAGTTCCTCGATGCAGGAGCGGTATTCACCGATCAGCGCGCGCTCGGTCCTACGCTCATCGGTGCGGCCGAAGGGGTCGAGCGCGGTGCCGCGCAGGCCCTTCAACTTCGCCAGCAGCCCGAAGGCGCTGCGCATCCACGCTCCGTAGGCGTTCTTGACCAATTCGCCCTTCTCGTTGGTCTTGGCCAGCAGCGGCGGCGCGAGGTGGTGGGTGAGCTTGATGTCGCCCTCGAACATGCCCGCGATCTTCTGCGTGAAGGCCGGGTCGGTGTGCAGCCGCGCCACCTCGTACTCGTCCTTGTAGGCCATCAGCTTGAACAGGTAGCGTGCCACCGCCTCGGTGAGCTTCGTGCTGCCCAGCGGTGATTCGGCCTCGCGCACCTTGTCGACGAAGGCGCGGTACTGCGCGGCGTAGGCGCTGTCCTGGTAGCCGGTGAGGAACTCGACGCGCTTGCCCACCACTTCGTCCAGCGAAGGCTTCTTCACGAACTCGATCACCGCCGCGGCGGCGAACAGCGACTGCACCGCCGCCAGGTCATGCGCGCAGCGCCGGCCCCATTCGAAGGCGGCCTTGTTGTTGTCCACCTGCACGCCGTTGAGCTCGAAGGCGCGCATCAGCGCGGCGTGGGAGAGCGGCACGCGGCCCTTCTGCCACGCATAGCCCAGCAGCAGCGGGTTGGTGTAGATCGAGTCGCCCACCAGCTGCACAGCCGCCTGCTCCGCGTCGAAGCCGCCGACCATCTCCGCGCCCACCGCCGCCGCCAGCGCCGCCTCGCAGCTGCCGCCCGGGAACTGCCAGTTCGGGTTGCGCACGAAGGCGGCGGTCGGCGTGCCGTGGGTGTTCAGCGCCACGAAGGTGCGGCCTTCGCGCATCACGCTCATCGTGTACTTGTTCGCGCCGACGATGGCGTCGCAGGCGATCACCAGGTCGGCCTTGGCGGTGTCGACCTTGGTGGTGTGGATGGCCTCGGGCCGGTTGGCGATCTGGATGTGGCTCCAGGTGGCGCCGCCCTTCTGCGCCAGGCCGCCGGCATCCTGGGTGACCACGCCGCGGCCCTCGAGGTGCGCCGCCACGCCGAGCAACTGGCCGATGGTGATGACGCCGGTGCCGCCGACGCCGCCGACGACGATGCCCCAGGGCTTCTCGGTCAGCGGCAGTGACGGCTCGGGAATCGGCGGCAGCGACGACAGGTCGCCGCGCGTTTCCTTCTTCGCCTTCTTCAGCGTGCCGCCCTCGACCGTGATGAAGCTCGGGCAGAACCCCTTCACGCAGGAGAAATCCTTGTTGCAGGTGTTCTGGTTGATGCGGCGCTTGCGGCCGAACTCGGTCTCCACCGGCTCCACGCTCAGGCAGTTGCTCTGCACCGAGCAGTCGCCGCAGCCCTCGCACACCAGCTCGTTGATGACCACGGTCTTGGCCGGCGTGGCCAGCTTGCCGCGCTTGCGGCGCCGGCGCTTCTCGGTGGCGCAGGTCTGGTCGTAGATGATCGCCGTGGTGCCTGGGATCTCGCGGATCTGGCGCTGGATCGCGTCGAGCTCGTCGCGGTGGTGCACCGTGATGCCGGCTTCGAGCGAGGCGCCAGCGTACTTCTCCGGCTCGTCGCTGACGATGACGACCTTCTTCACGCCCTCGGCCGTCAGGCTCTTCTGGATCTGCAGCACCGAGTGGCCCTCGGGGCGCTCGCCGACCTGCTGGCCGCCGGTCATCGCCACGGCGTCGTTGTAGAGGATCTTGTAGGTGATGTTCACGCCGGCGGCGATGCTCTGGCGGATCGCCAGCAGGCCGCTGTGGAAATAGGTGCCGTCGCCGAGGTTGGCGAACACGTGCGCGTCCTTCGTGAAGGGCGCCTGGCCGACCCAGGCCACGCCCTCGCCACCCATCTGGCTGAAGGTGCTGGTGCTGCGGTCCATCCAGATCGACATGAAGTGGCAGCCGATGCCGGCCATCGCCCGCGAGCCCTCGGGCACGCGCGTGCTGGTGTTGTGAGGGCAGCCGCTGCAGAACCAGGGCTGGCGGTCGCCGGTCTCGCTCTTTGCCGTGGCCATCGCGCGCTCGCGCGCGGCGATCACGTCGAGCCGCGTCTGCATGCGCGCGGCCACCTCGCTGCCCTCGGGCGCCATGCCCAGCTTCTTCAGCCGCTTGGCGATCGCCTTGGCGATGATCGCCGGCGTGAGGTCGGCCTTGGCGCGCAGCAGCCAGTTCTCGCTCGGGTTGGGCATGGCCCATTCGCCGCCGGAGAAATCGCCCTCCGGCTCGTCGAACTTGCCCAGCACGTTCGGGCGCACGTCGGTGCGCCAGTTGTAGAGCTCTTCCTTGAGCTGGTACTCGATGACCTGGCGCTTCTCCTCGACGACCAGGATCTCCTGCAGCCCCTGCGCGAACTCGCGCGTGATGGTGGCCTCCAGCGGCCACACCACGTTGACCTTGTGCAGCCGGATGCCAAGGCGCCGGCAGGCATCGTCGTCCAGACCCAGGTCGGCCAGCGCCTGGCGCGTGTCGTTGTAGGCCTTGCCGCTGGCGATGATGCCGAAGCGGTCGTTGGGGCCTTCGACCACGTTGTAGTTCAGCTTGTTGGCGCGCACGTAGGCCAGCGCCGCGTACCACTTGTGGTCGAACAGGCGGGCCTCCTGCTCGAGCGCGGCGTCGGGCCAGCGGATGTGCACGCCGCCGGGTGGCATGGTGAAGTCTTCCGGCAGCACGATCTTCACCCGGTCCGGATCCACGCTCACCGAGGCCGACGACTCCACCACCTCCTGGATCGTCTTCATGCCCGACCAGACGCCGGCGTAGCGGCTCATCGCGAAGGCGTGCAGGCCCATGTCGAGGATGTCCTGCACGCTGGAGGGGAAGAACACCGGCAGGCCGCAGGCCTTGAAGATGTGGTCGCTCTGGTGCGCGGCGGTGCTGCTCTTGGCCACGTGGTCGTCGCCGGCGATGGCGATCACGCCGCCGTGCTTGGCGGTGCCGGCCATGTTGGCGTGCTTGAAGACGTCCGAGCAGCGGTCCACGCCAGGGCCCTTGCCGTACCAGATGCCGAACACGCCGTCGTACTTCTTGCTCTGCGGGTAGAGGTCGAGCTGCTGCGTGCCCCACACCGCGGTGGCGCCGAGTTCCTCGTTCACGCCCGGCTGGAAGACGATGTGGTGGGCGTCGAGGTGCTTCTTCGCCGCCATCAGCGCCTGGTCGTAGCCGCCGAGCGGGCTGCCTCGGTAGCCGCTGATGAAGCCACCGGTGTTCAGCCCCGCCGCCACGTCGCGCTGGCGCTGCAGCATCGGCAGGCGCACCAGCGCCTGCACGCCGCTCATGAAGGCCCGGCCGTGGTCGAGGCTGTACTTGTCGTCGAGCGAGGCACTCTCCAGGGCCTTGCGGATCGACTCGGGCAGGGGTGCGTTCATGGGGCGCTCGCTCTGTGGTGGGGCGGGTCGAGTGTAGAGATTCGCTGCCGTGAAGTGCTTTCTTTCGTTGCCCGGTTAGGCCTTAGTTGAGAAAGAAGCTTTCGTCTGAACGGCAGAATGAATCAGAATCACGCCTGAAATGGCCATCCAAGGGAAAACCCTCGACACTCCGGCGGAAGCCGCCGAGAGCCACGGCGCGAGTCTCGACCGCTTCGACATCGCGATCCTGCGCGAGTTGCAGCAAGACGCGCGCCTGTCGAACGCCGAACTGGCCTCGCGCATCGGCCTGTCGGCCGCGCCCACCTGGCGGCGTGTGCGCTGGCTGGAGGAGCAGGGCTTCATCACCGGCTACCGCGCCGAGATCGACCGGCGCAAGATCGGCCTGGGCGTGCTCGCCTTCGTGCGCATCGACGCCGACCGCAACACCGCCGAGGCCACGCGCATGCTCGAGGAGGCGATCCGCCGCCTGCCCGAGGTGATCTCCTGCCACTACATCTCGGGCTCGGGCACATTCGAACTACAGGTGATGGCCACCGACCTCGACGCCTTCTCACGCTTTGCGCTCGATGCGCTGATGGGCCTGCCGCACGTGAAGGACGTGCACACCAGCTTCTCGCTCGGCGAGGTGAAGTCCGGCGGCGCGCTGCCGCTGGGCCATCTGCGCGCCTCAGGCGAAGCCACCGGGCCACGATGAGCCCGCGCCTGCAGGCCTTTGGCGACGCCCTGCTCGGCACCGAGCGGCGCCAGCGGGTGCGCAGCGCGCGCTGCCTGCTGGCCTGTGGCCTGATGGCCTACAGCCTGGCGAGCATGGGCTACTTCGTCGCCGTCGACATCGCGCCGGCGGGGCCGGTGCTGGTGCTGGCGCTGTTCGGCCTGGGCGGCATGCTGGCGTTCTATGCAGCGATCCGCAGCGGCGCAAGCCAGCGCTTCGCCGATCCGTCGCTGACCATCGCGCAGATGAGCTTCGCGCTGCTGGTCGGTGCGCTGGCCTACACGCTGGCCGGGCGGGCGCGCGGCGCGGTGTTCCCGATCATGATGGTGGTGCTGATGTTCGGCCTGTACTCGCTCACGCCGCGCCAGGTGCGCGCGATGAGCTGGCTGGCGCTGCTGCTGTTCGGCGGGGCCATGGGCCTGATGGTCTGGCGCGACCCGGCCATCTACCGGCCCGAGGTGGAGTTCGCGCACTTCCTGGTGATCGCCATCATCCTGCCGGCGGTCTCGATGCTGGCCGGTCAGCTCGGCCGCCTGCGCGATGCGCTCAAGCGCCAGAAGGCCGAGCTGCGCGAGGCGCTGGCGCACAACGAAGTGCTGGCCCTGCGCGACGAGCTCACCGGCCTGGCCAACCGCCGCCACATGGCCGCGCTGATCGAGGCCGAGCGCGAGCGTTGTGCGGCGCACGGCAGCCGCTTCTGCCTCGCGGTGCTCGACATCGACCGCTTCAAGCGCATCAACGACACCCACGGCCACCCCGTCGGCGACCGCGTGCTGGAGGTCTTCGCCCAGGAGGCGCTGGCGGCGATCCGCGAGGCCGACGTGCTGGCGCGCTGGGGCGGCGAGGAGTTCATGCTGATGCTTCCGGACACGCGGCTGACCGCCGCGCGGCTCGGCCTGGAGCGGCTGCGCACGCGGGTGGAGGCCCTGCGCGTGGCGCACGGCAGCGGCGAGCTCGGCTTCACACTCTCGGCCGGTCTGGTGGAGTACACGCCCGGCGAGCCGCTGGTCGAGGCCATCGCCCGCGCCGACCGTGCGCTCTACCAGGCCAAGCAGCAGGGGCGCAACAGGGTCGTTGCGGGATGAGCGAGGCTCAGCGCGGCCACAGCACCCACATGCGCAGCGCCTGCTTCATGCGTCCGGCCTGCGACTCGGCCTCGTCACCCCAGCCCCAGAAGTAGTCGGCACGCACCGCGCCGGTGATCGCGCTGCCGGTGTCCTGTGCCATCACCAGCCGGCGCAGCGGCGTGCTCGACAGCGGCTCGGTGGTGTCCAGCCATACCGGCGTGCCGTAGGGCACCGACTGCGGGTCGACGGCGATCGAGCGGCCCGGTGTCAGCGGAACCGCCTGCGCACCGCGCGGGCCGATGGCCGGGTCGGGCAGCGGCTCTTCCTTGAAGAACACGTAGCGCGGGTTGCTCCACAGCATCTCGTTGACGCGCTTCGGGTTGGCGCGCGCCCAGGCCTTGATGGCCGGCCACGAGGCCTGCTCGGGCCTGAGCTCGCCCTGCTCGATCAGCCAGCGGCCGACCGACTTGTAGGGCTGGTCGTTGTGGCCGGCGTAGGCCAGGCGCACCTGCCGCCTCGTGCCATTGGGCTCCTGCAGCATCAGCCGGCCCGAGCCCTGCACCTGCAGCAGCAGCGCATCGAGCGGATCGGCCACCCAGGCCAGCTCGCGGCCGCGCAGCGCCGCCTGCGCGGCCGGCAGCGTGTCGATCTGCTGGCGCGTCCACCAGGGCTTGCGCGCGGCCAGGTCGTCGGGCAGGGCATGCAGCGGCACGCGGAAGCCCGCGCGCGGCTGGCGCTGCGCGGCCACCAGCGGCTCGAAGTAGCCGGTGGCCAGGCCCTCGGTGGCGCCCTCGGGCGATTCCACCCGGTACGGCCGCAGCCGCGCCTGCAGCCAGGCGCGCGCGTCGGCATCGCTGGCCGGCGTGAAGCCGCGCGCGGCGACGCAGATCGCATCCCAGCCCGGCGCCGGCTTGTCGCAGCCGCGCTGCAGCGCCGGCCACACCTCGCGCGTGGCATCGGCGTTCCAGCCGGGCAGATCGTTCCACTCCACCGGCACCCAGCGGGAGCGGTTGCGAACCAGCGTCGCGGCGGCCGCCGCAGGCGCGGTCGCGGCGGGCGAGGCAGGCTGCGGCGCGGCAGGGGTTTGGGGCTCGGGCACCACGGCGCAGGCCGCCAGCCCTCCTAGAATCGCCGCGCCCATCCAGGCACGGCATCGAGACATCGTCATGTGGCTGATTCTGCTGGAAGCGCTGGCTGCGCTCGTCATTCTTCTGCTCATCGTGTGGTGGACGATGTTCTCCGGGCGCGCGCGCGGCGAGCGACGCCGAGATGGCGATGAATGACCGTCATACTGGGCGCCATCGGGGCCATTGCCCGCACACGCGGTGCCGGGCTCGTCCAAGGAGCAGCAATTGTTGACGGAGCTTGCCGCCTATCTCCAGGTGGATCCATGGCCGCCCGTGCCCGATGCGATGTTCTGGTCGGCGCTCGCGCTGGTCGCCGGTGCGCTGCTCGGTGAAGGCGTGCAGCGCGGGCTGGGCCTGCCGCGCATCGTCGGCTACAGCATCGCGGGCATGGCGATCGCGCTGTCCGGCCAGGGGCTGTCCGACGGCCGCCTGAACGGCAGCCTGCGGCTGATCGTGGATCTGGCGCTGGCGCTGCTGCTGTTCGAACTCGGCAGCCGCCTGCGCCTGCGCTGGCTGCGCATCAACCCGGCCTTGCTCTGGACCAGCGGTGCCGAGGCGCTGCTGAGCTTCGCCGCCATCGCCGTCGCACTGGTGTGGGTGGGCATGGCGGCTCCGCTGGCGCTGGCCTGCGCCACGATCCTGGTGCCGGCTTCCGGCGCGGTGGTGGGGCGTGTCGCCACCGAGCTCAAGGCCGAGGGGCAGGTCACCGAGCGCATGCTGATGCTCACGGCCCTGAACACGCTGTTCGCGGTCCTGGCGCACAAGCTGGTGATCGGCTGGCTGCATCTCGATCGCGCCGGTGACTGGGGTCGCGCCATCGCCCAGCCGCTCTACACGTTCGGCGGTTCCGTGCTGCTGGCGCTCCTGCTGGCCGGGCTGGTCGCCTGGGTGGCGCGGCGGCTGGACCTGCGCAACGAGAACTCGGTGCTGCTGCTGCTCGGGATGATCGTTCTGGCGCTGACGCTGGCGCGCGCACTCGGCCTGTCGACGCTGCTCGTGCCGCTGCTGGCCGGCGTTGTGCTGCGCAACAGCACCGAGAGGCCCTGGGTCTGGCCTCGACACTTCGGCACCGCCGGGGGCGTGCTGGTGCTGATGCTTTTCGTCATCGTCGGCTCGGCGTGGTCGGTGCAGGCGCTGGCGCTCGGCGCGACGGCGGCTTTGCTGTTGCTGGCGGCTCGCGCCGCGGCCAAGGCCGTCGCGGTGATCGGCCTGGCGCGCTGGAGCGGCATCGAGACACGCCAGGGCGTGGCCCTGACGCTCACGCTGATGCCCGTGTCGGGCACGGCGCTGGTGCTGTTCGCCGACCTGCACCTCAACCACCCGGATCTGGCGCTGGCGATCGCGCCGGTGGTTCTCACTGCGGTTGCGGCCATGGAGCTTGCGGGGCCGCTGGCCGTGCAGTGGGGCCTGCGGCTGGCCGACGAGGACCACCCGGCCCAGCGCCCGCCGGGAGCGCGCACATGAGCCTCGGAACCTTCGCCGAATCGCGCTCGCTCACGCTGGGCGTGGAGCTCGAGCTGCAGATCGTCAACACGCACGACTACGACCTCTCGCCGAGCGCGCGCGACCTGCTTCGCCTGATGGGCACGCGCAAGATCCCCGGCGCGGTGACCCCCGAGATGACCAACAGCATGATCGAGCTGTGCACCTCGGTCTGTGCCAATCATGCCGAGGTGCTGTCGCAGCTCACGCAGACGCGTGACGCGCTCGTCGAGTGCGCCGACCGGCTCAACGTGGGGCTGTGTGGCGGCGGCACGCATCCGTTCCAGCAGTGGAGCGAGCGGCGCATCTTCGACAAGCCGCGCTTCAAGCAGCTGTCCGAGCTCTATGGCTACCTGTCCAAGCAGTTCACCATCTTCGGCCAGCATGTCCACGTGGGCTGTGCCGGGCCCGACCAGGCGCTGGTGCTGCTGCACGGACTGTCGCGCTTCATCCCCCACCTGATCGCGCTGTCGGCCTCGTCTCCCTTCGTGCAGGGCACCGACACCGGCTTCCAGTCGGCGCGCCTGAACTCGGTGTTCGCCTTCCCGCTGTCGGGCAGGGCGCCCTTCGTCCTGCGCTGGGAGGATTTCGTCGTGCACTTCGAGAAGATGGCGCGCACGGGCGTCGTCAAGAGCATGAAGGACTTCTACTGGGACATCCGGCCCAAGCCCGAGTACGGCACGATCGAGGTTCGCGTGCTGGACACCCCCCTGACCATCGAGAAGTCT
>NZ_JBFXIO010000205.1:0-8942 GCF_050175855.1 Piscinibacter sp. | reverse complement strand
AGCGGGATCTTGGTGTAGTCGGCGCCGGTGCCGCGGATCGCGTCGCCGACCTCGCGCCACAGGGAGCGGCGCGGCACGTCGGGTGCGGCGGCAGTGATCGGGTCGGTCGAACTCATCAGTCCTCTCGGGGTTGCGCTGCGGCGCTCCGGAGTGTCGGGCAAAACGCCAGCCGTCCTCTGGCAACATCGGCAGCCGTCTACCAGGAGCCGCGATGCACCCCAGCGCCCACGAAGCCGCCCGCCTGCTCTGGCGCTGCCGCGAATCGGGCAGCGTGATCGACGCACTGCCCGACGCGCTGCGCCCGCACGACGCCGCCGCGGGGCACGCGATCCAGGCCGCGCTGCCCCTCGTGGCCCGCCGGCCCGTGGTCGGCTGGAAGATCGCCGCCACCAGCGCGGCCGGGCAGGCGCACATCCAGGTCGCCGGGCCGCTGGCCGGGCGCATCCTCGACAGCTTCGTCCATCCCGTCGGCGCCACGCTCGGCCTGGCCGGCAACCGCATGCGCGTGGTCGAGCCCGAGTTCGCCTTCCGCCTGGGCGCCGACCTGCCGCCGCGCGCCGCGCCCTACGGCGCCGACGAGGTGCTGGCGGCCGTGGCCTCGCTGCACCCGGCGTTCGAGCTGCCCGATTCGCGCTTCGCCGAGTTCACCCGCGCGGGCCAGGCGCAGCTGATCGCCGACGACGCCTGCTGCGGCCGTTTCGCGTTCGGGCCGGCAGCACCGCCCGAATGGCGCGCGCTCGACCTCGCGGCGCACGCCGTGCATGCGAGCGTTCACGGAACCGACGGGATGCTGCGCTACACCCGCGACGGCCAGGGCCGCGCCCTGCTCGGCGATCCGCGCACCGCGCTCGTGTGGCTGGCCAACGAGCTGTCGTCACTCGGCCTCGGCCTGCGCGCCGGAGACTGGGCCTCGTGCGGCACCTGCATGGTGCCGCTGGAGATCCTGCCGGGCGACCGTGTCGTGGCCGACTACGGCAGCTTGGGCCGGATCGAGATCGGCCTGTCCGGCGAGGCCGACCGGGCGCAGCGAAAGCCGATGTAGACCACCGCCGTGTCGGAGGGCTTGCCCTGCAGGTGATCGGCGCGCATCTGCGCCGCGCCGTACCACCACGAGCCGCCGCGCGTGCGCCGTTCGGCGTTGCCGGTGGCGCCGCGCGGCTCGTCCACCCACTCCCAGGCGTTGCCGCCCATCTCGTGCAGGCCGTTCACGCCGGCCGGCGTGGCGCCGGCACGGGCGTGGCCGTCGCCGCGCAGCAAGGCGGCGCCGTGCCTCACGGCACGCTCCTTCGCCGCCGCGCCGCAGTCGCCGAAGCATTGCGCGCCGTCGGGCCGCTCGCCGTTCGGGTAAGGATAGGTGCGCCCGCGTATGAACGGAGATGGCGGTGCTTCGCGCTGCTCGGTGTAGGCCGCGCTCACCCACTCCGCATCGCGGGGCAGCCGTGCGCCCGCCCAGCGGCAGAAGGCCTGCGCCTCGTCGAAGTTCACGTGCACGGCCGGTTCGTCGCCCTGCGCCGGCTGGCCGAAGGGCGCACGCCAGTTCCAGCCGGGCTTGCGCACCCAGCCGGACTCGTACACCTGCCCTCCCCCTTGCCGCTCGGCCTGCGTGACGAGGCGAGTTGCCTCGGCGAAGCGGGCGAACTGGGCGACGGTGGTCTCGGTGCGGGCGATCTCGAAGGCACCGACACGTTGCCAGTCGATGGCCTCACCGGCCATCGCCACCGTATTGACCAGCAACAAGCTCAAGAGGGAAAGCACTGACTTCATGCCTTCAGTCTAGGGAAGGTGGCAATTCCTCCTTGTCCACAGTGGCGGTGGAGAACCCTGTGCACAAGCCGTGGAATGCGGACCCAGAGCCTTGCCGGGCCTTGCTTGTCGCTGGATCGCCCGCCTGCGCAGCAGCGGGACATCTGCACTTGCCGCCATGCACCAAAGCGGCGACCATCGGCCGAACCCGACCCGCCGCCTGCGCCTTCGACCATGCTTCGACTTCCCGGCCTGCTGATCCTGACTGCCGCCCTCTGGCCCACGGCCCCGGCCCTGGCCCAGCCCGACATCGCCCGCGCCACCGAGCGCTGCGAACAGGAAGTGGCAGAGACGGTGCGGCGCATGCGTGGCAGCGCGGCCAAAGAGGTCCACTTTCTCGCCTCGCGCCGCGTGCTCACGCCGCAGGCCGACGACGAGACGGCGATCCGCGGCGAAGGCCGCTACCGCTCGGCTGGTGGCGCCACCGTCGGCTTCACCTACGGCTGCGCGTACCGCGCCGCTGACGACAGCACCTCGGGCGTGGTGTTCCGTGAGACGGGGGGCCAGCGCGCCGCCGCGGAGAAGCCCTTCGACCCCGACCTCACCAACGTCTCGCCGCAGGCTTGTGAAAGCGCGGCGGCGGCGGCGCTGAAGAAACTGCACCCGCGCGTGGGCCGCATCAACTTCGGCTCCGACTCTCGGCGCGTGCAGCCCGGCGAGAACGGCCGCATCGCGCTGATCGGCGCGGGCTCGGTGGAGCGCGCGCCGGGGATGAACCTGATCCCGTTCAGCTACCGCTGCGAGGTCGATCCGCGCAACGGGCGGGTGGTGAACGTCAGCACGAAGGAATAGTCAGTTCACTGGCGTCAGCTTGGCCACCGACAGCGCCAGCCACTTCATGCCATGGCGCCCGAAGTTCACCTGGGCGCGTGCGTCCTCGCCGCTGCCCTCGAGCGTGACGATCACGCCCTCGCCGAACTTGGTGTGGAAGACGCTCTGGCCGGTGCGAAGGCCGTGTGAGGACGCCGCCTTCGGGGCCGACGGATAGGAACTGGCCGACCGCGGCTCCACATTCCCGGCGCCGACGATCGAGCCCAGCCCCGAGCCGCGCTGCCAGGCTTGCTGGTACTCGCGCGCGAAGCCCGAGCCGAAGCCCTGGTTGCGCGGCGTGATCCACTTCAGGCAGGCCTCGGGCAGTTCGTCGAAGAAGCGGCTCTTGACGTTGTAGCGCGTTTGCCCGTGCAGCAGCCGCGTCTGGCTGACGCTCAGGTACAGGCGCTGGCGCGCGCGCGTGATCGCCACGTACATCAGTCGCCGCTCTTCCTCCAGCCCATCATGGTCGGCCAGGCTGTTCTCGTGCGGGAACAGGCCTTCCTCCAGCCCGGTGATGAAGACGGCATCGAACTCCAGGCCCTTGGCCGAGTGCACCGTCATCAGCTGCACCGCGTCCTGCCCGGCCTGCGCCTGGTTGTCGCCGGCCTCCAGCGAGGCGTGCGTGAGGAAGGCAGCCAGCGGCGACATGATCTCGCCGGTCTCGGCATCGGGCGCCTGCGCCGCCGCGGCCGCGCCCTGCTCGTCCACCGGCAGTGCCACGGCGTCCTTGCCGAAACCTTCCTGCGTGACGAAGGCCTCGGCGGCGTTGACCAGTTCCTCCAGGTTCTCGAGCCGGTCCTTGCCTTCCTTGTCGGTCTTGTAGAAGTCCACCAGGCCCGAGGCGTGCAGCATGTGCTCGATGATCTCGCGCAGCGTCAGGCCGCGCGTGCCCTCGCGCATCGCATCGACCAGCGCGACGAACGCCTGCAGGTTGGCGCCGCCCTTGCCCGGCACCGCGCCCACGCTCTGCGCCAGGCTGCGGCCGCTGGCGCGCGCCGCGTCCTGCAGTTGCTCCAGCGTACGCGCGCCGATGCCGCGGGTCGGGAAGTTCACCACGCGCAGGAAGCTGGTGTCGTCGTTGGCGTTCTCGATCAGGCGCAGGTAGGCCAGCGCGTGCTTCACCTCGGCGCGCTCGAAGAAGCGCAGGCCGCCATAGACCTTGTACGGAATGCCGGCGTTGAACAGCGCGCTCTCGAGCACGCGGCTCTGCGCGTTGCTGCGGTACAGCAGCGCGATCTCGTGGCGCGGCACGCCGTCGCGGTGCAGCTGCTGGGCTTCCTCGACGAACCACTGCGCCTCGGCGAAGTCGCTGGTGGCCTCGTGCACACGCACCGGTTCGCCGGCACCGGCCTCGGTGCGCAGGTTCTTGCCCAGCCGCTTGGTGTTGTGCGAGATCAGCTCGTTGGCGGCGTCGAGGATGTTGCCGAAGCTGCGGTAGTTGCGCTCCAGCTTGATCACCTGCTCGACGCGGAACTCGCGCTCGAACGCGCTCATGTTGCCGACCTGGGCGCCGCGGAAGGCGTAGATGCTCTGGTCGTCATCGCCCACCGCGAAGATGGCCGAGCCGGGGCCGGCGAACATCTTCAGCCAGGCGTACTGCAGCTTGTTGGTGTCCTGGAACTCGTCGACCAGGATGTGGCGGAAGCGGCGCTGGTAGTGCTCGCGCAGCGCGGCGTTGTCGCGCATCAGCTCGTAGGTGCGCAGCATCAGCTCGGCGAAGTCGACCACGCCCTCGCGCTGGCACTGCTCCTCGTAGCCCTGGTAGACCTGCACCATCACGCGGGTGAGCTCGTCGCGCACCTCCACGTTCTTCGGGCGCAGGCCGTCTTCCTTCTGCCCGGCGATGAACCACGTGACCTGCTTGGGCACGTAGCGCTCCTCGTCGAGGTTCATCGCCTTGATGACGCGCTTGACCGCCGAGAGCTGGTCGGCCGAGTCGAGGATCTGGAAGCCCTGCGCCAAGCCGGCGAGCTTCCAGTGCGCGCGCAGGAAGCGGTTGCACAGGCCATGGAAGGTGCCGACCCACATGCCGCGCACCGGCAGCGGCAGCATCGCCGACAGCCGCGTGAGCATCTCCTTGGCGGCCTTGTTGGTGAAGGTCACCGCCATCACGCCGGCCGGCGACACCATGCCATGGCTGATCAGCCAGGCGATGCGCGTGGTGAGCACGCGCGTCTTGCCCGAACCGGCGCCAGCCAGGATCAGCGCCGGCTTCGCGGGCAGCGTCACCGCGGCGAGCTGTTCGGGGTTCAGGCCACGCAACAGGCCATCGCCACCGGCGAGTTCGGGCGGCGGTGCGGAGGGCTCGTGCTCCTCGAACAGCGGGATGTCCCGCTCGTCATGCGAATCCATCGCGGGATTCTAGGTTCGGGTGCGCTGCAGCCTTCCGCGGATGCGCGACAGCGCCACCGGCGTGATGCCCAGGTACAGCGCCAGGTCCTTCTGCGGGATGCGCGCAGCCAGCGCCGGTTCTTCGGCAATGAAGCGGCAGTAGCGCTGCTCGGGCGTGAGCGTGAGCAGCTCGCGCTCGCGCTTCTCCTTGCGCGCCCCGTAGCGCTCGATGCCCACGCGCAAGGCGCGCTGCCAGGCGATGTGGCGATCGCCGAACTCGCGCAGGGCCACATAGGGGATCTGCTCGACGGCGAGCTCGGTCATCGCCACTGCCGCGAAGGTGGTGCGGCCGCGCGGCGACAGCGCCGCCAGGCTGGCGAAGAAGCCGCCCTCGGCGATGAAGGACTTGATGCGCTCGCCGCCGTCTTCGCGCGGATAGACGAGCTTGGCCACGCCGGAGCGCACCACCGCCAGCCAGGGCCAGGCCTGGTCGGCGTGGAACAGGGTTTCGCCGGCCGACAAGCGCCGCTGCCGCACGTCGCGCGCGAAGCACTCCCATTCGGGCAGCGGCTCGCCGGCGAGTGTCTCCAGCAGGGCCTGGCACTGCAGCGTCATGCGCACACGTTAACGCATCGGCGGAGCATGCCGATTAACCGCGGTTAATGACGCCGGGGGCTTCGCTGGCCAGCATGCGCGCCATGAACGACGACAACCTGCTCCTGAACGGCGAGCGCATCCCCCTTGAACCGGCCCGCCGCGACATGCCGCTGCTGTGGTGGCTGCGCGAGGACCGCGGCCTGACCGGCACGCGCTTCGGCTGTGGCCAGGCGGCTTGCGGCGCCTGCACCGTGCACCTCGACGGCGCACCGGTGCGCGCCTGCGTGACGCCCTGCGCCGCGGCGGCCGGCCGGCAGGTGACCACGATCGAAGGCCTGGCACGCGATGGAGTGCTGCACCCGGTGCAGCGCGCCTGGATCGAGCTGCGCGTGCCGCAATGCGGCTACTGCCAGAGCGGGCAGATGATGGCCGCGGCCGCGCTGATCGCGGCGCATCCGGTGCCGACCGACGACCAGATCGACGCCGCGATGAACGGGCTGCTGTGCCGCTGCGGCACCTACGACCGCATTCGCGCGGCGATCCACCTCGCCGCGCGTCTGGCGCGGGGAGCGTCGGCATGAGCGCGCTGCGTCGCCGCACGCTGCTGGCCGGTGGCGCCGCCACGGTGCTGCTCACGGCGACCGGCTGCAGCCTGCTGCCGCCGATCCCGAAGCGCCCGCAGCCGACGCTCGCGCACGCCATCGGCTGGCTCCGCTTCGACGACGCGGGCCGCGTCGAACTGTTCTGCCCGCGCATGGAGATGGGCCAAGGCATCCATGCCGCGCTGCGTGCGCTGGTGGCGCGCGAGCTGGGCGTGCCGCCGTCCGCCGTGCGCGTGCGTCATCCCAGCACGAACGACATCCCGCCGGCCAAGGCCACCGTGGGCAGCGACTCGGTGCGCGAGCTCGTGCCGCTGCTGCGAGAGGCTTGTGCGATGCTGCGCGAGCGGATGCCGCGCGACACCCCGGGAGCCGTCGGCGACGATGCCGATCCCGCACTGCGCGACCTGGTGACCGGCGCGCCCGTGTTCACCGCGGATGTGCGGCTTCCCGGCCTGCGCCATGCCTGCGTGCTGCGCAGCCCGTGGCGGCGCGAGACCGGCAGCGTGCTGCTCGGTCTCGACGAGGCGGCCCTGCAACGGGTGCCCGGATTCCTGCGCCGCATCGACCTGCCGCAGCTCGACGGGCCGGCCCTGGTGGCCGACCACCCCGGCGCCTTGCAGGCGCTGCGCGACGCCGCACGGCCGCGCTGGCACGCCCCCGAGGGGCTGCCCGATGCGCTGACGGCCGTCGACGTCGACCGTGCGCTCGCCCGCGGGCATATGACGAAGGATCGCGGCGCGGTTGCCGACGGCCCCTGGACCCTCGACCTGCGCCTGGACGTGCCGAGCGCCGCGCACGCCGGCCTCGAGCCGCGCTGCGCGGTGGCGCGTTTCGCGCAGGACGGCGCGCTCGAAGTCTGGTGCGGCACGCAGGATCCGTTCTTCGTGCGCGACGTGCTGGCGCGTGACCACGGCCTGCCGCCCGAACGCGTGACCGTGCATGCGATGCGCATCGGCGGTGCCTTCGGCGGGCGCACGATTGCCACCGTCGAGCGCGAGGTGGCGTGGGTGGCCAAGGCGATCGGCACGCCGGTCAAGCTGCAGTGGAACCGCGACGACGAGTTCAGCGGCGGCTTCCACCGCCCGCCGGCCTCGCACCGCATCCGCGCCCGGCTCGATGAGCGTGGGCAGATCACCGACTGGTGGCATGTGCTGTCGGGCTCGCACGTGCTGTTCACCAACGCCGCCGTGCCGCCCTGGATGCAGCGCCTGACCGACCTGATCGGCGACGACGGCACGGCGCGCGGCCAGCATCCGCCCTACGCGTTCACCCGCCAGCGGCGCAGCCTGGTGCTGACGCGCCTGCCGATCGCCACCGGCCCGTGGCGCGGCCTGGGCGCCGGGCCCAACGTGCTGGCCATCGAAGCCGCCATGGACGAAGCGGCTCGCCGCGCCGGCGCCGACCCGGTCGACTTCCGGCTGCGCCATCTGGCCCACGCGCCGGCGGGCGAGCACCTGCTGCAGCCCGAGCGCCTCGCCGCGGTGCTGCGCCGCGCCGCCGCGCGCGCTGCCGCCGTGCCGCTGCCGGGTGGCCATGCGCGCGGCGTGGCCTGCGGCGTCTACAAGGGCCGCAGCGTCGCTGCCGCAGTGGCCGAGGTCCTGCTGGAGGACGACGCCATCCGCGTGACGCGGCTGTGGTGCAGCCACGACTGCGGCGCGATGGTCGATGCCGACGGCGTGCGCGCGCAGGTCGAGGGCAACCTCGTCTGGTCGATCGGCCTGGTGCTCGGCGACGACCTGCCCACCGCCGGCGGCCGGGTCACGGTCGCATCGTTCGGCGACTACGCGCTGCCGCGCATGGCGCAGATGCCGCATTTCGACATCGACCTCGTCGAGAGCGGCGAGCCGCCGTCCGGCGCCGGCGAGACGGCCATCGTGGCCGGCGCCGGCGCGATCTTCAACGCCATCGCTGCCGCCTCGGGCACGCTGCCCATGCGGCTGCCGGTGCGCCGCCGCGAGCTGCCGAACCCCCGGTAACGCGGCGTCATCGGGGGCTGGCATGCTGGGCACGCTTCTCGCACGCCCTGCTTGCCATGCCCTGGTTCCGTTCCCTGCCCTTCACCCGCCCCGCCCTCGGCCTCGCGCTGCAGGGCGGCGGTGCCCATGGTGCCTACACCTGGGGCGTGCTCGATGCCCTGCTGGAGACCGGGCGCTTCCGCTTCGACACGATCAGCGGCACCAGCGCCGGCGCGATGAACGCGCTGGCCCTGGCCAGCGGCTGGATGCGCGGCGGTGCCGAGGGCGCCCGCGAGGCGCTCGATCGATTCTGGCGCGCCGTCGGCACGCAGTTGCCCTTCGAGCAGTGGCTGGTCGGCCCGACCGACAGCCCCGGCCTCGCCCCCGGCCTGCGTGCGCTGATGCACTGGACGCGAGCGCTGTCGCCCTACCAGCTCAACCCCATGGGGCTGAACCCGCTGCGCGAGGTGCTGGCGGCGCAGATCGACTTCGAGCGGCTGAAGCAATCTGCCGCGCCCCGCCTCTTCGTCGCCGCCACGCACGCCAACAGCGGCCGGCTGCGCCTGTTCGGCAACGCCGAACTGAGCGTGAACGCCGCGCTCGCCTCGGCCTGCCTGCCGACGCTGCACCAGGCCGTGATGATCGACGGCGAGCCCTACTGGGACGGCGGCTACAGCGCCAACCCGGCGCTGTTCCCGCTGGTCAAGGCCGGCGCGGCCGACCTGCTGATCGTCGCGCTCAGCCCGTTGTCGCACGAACACGTGCCGATGAGCGCGGAGGAGATCCGCAGCCGCGCGCTGGAGTTCAGCTTCAATGCCGGCTTCCTGCGCGAAGCCACGCT
>NZ_JBFXIO010000204.1:0-8942 GCF_050175855.1 Piscinibacter sp. | reverse complement strand
CCGGCCGGCGCGGCCGCGGCGGTGTATGCCGCGCGCAAGGGCATCAGCACGGGCATCGTCGCCGAACGCTTCGGCGGCCAGACGCTGGACACGCTGGGCATCGAGAACTACATCTCGGTGCTCGAGACGCAGGGCCCGAAGTTCGCCGCGGCGCTGGAGGCGCACGCGCGCCACTACGACGTGGACATCATGAACGGCCAGCGCGTCGAGAAGCTCGAGCCTTCGCTGCAGCCCGGCGGCATCACCACGCTCACGCTGTCCAACGGCCCGCAGCTGCAGGGCAGGACGGTGATCTTGTCCACCGGCGCGCGCTGGCGCAATGTCAACGTGCCCGGCGAGGCCGAGTACAAGAACAAGGGCGTGGCCTACTGCCCGCACTGCGACGGCCCGCTGTTCAAGGGCAAGAAGGTGGCGGTGATCGGCGGCGGCAACTCCGGCGTCGAGGCGGCGATCGACCTGGCCGGCGTGGTCGAGCACGTCACGCTGATCGAGTTCGCCGAGGCGCTGAAGGCCGACGCGGTGCTGGTGAACAAGCTCAAGAGCCTGCCCAACGTGGCCATCCACGTGAATGCACAGACCACCGAGATCACCGGCGACGGCCAGAAGGTGAACGGCCTGCGCTACAAGGATCGCGCCACCGGCGCCGAGCACGCCATCGAACTGGCCGGCGTGTTCGTGCAGATCGGCCTGGTGCCCAACACCGAGTGGCTCAAGGGCACGGTGGAGCTGTCGCGCTACGGCGAGATCGTGGTCGACGCCAAGGGCGCGACCAGCGTGCCGGGTGTGTTCGCCGCCGGCGACGCGACGACGACGCCCTACAAGCAGATCGTCATCGCCGCGGGCGAAGGCGCGAAGGCGGCGCTGTCGGCCTTCGACCACCTGATCCGGCACGGCACGGCGGCCTGAGCCAGCGGCTTGTCGATCCGGCGCTCGCGCGCCGGGGCATGCCTTACAGTCGCGCAGCCGGCGCATCGGCTTCGTCCACGCCAGCGGGGCGAGCCCCGTCGGCATGCACGAAGGGGGGGCAAGCACCGTGGCAGAGCGGGCATCCTGGCGCGCAGACGGGCACGTGGTGCTCCGGCGCGAGACGCTGAAGTCGCTGCGGCGGCTGCGCGGCCAGTCGCAGGAGCAGGTGGCGCTGGAATGCGCCGAGCGCGGTCTGTGCGTCTCGATCGCCTCGCTCAAGCGCGCAGAGCGCAGTGCCAGCGTGCTCTACCGCACCGCCCGGGACCTGGCACGCTTCTACGACGTCGAGCTGGCGGCGCTCATCGAGCCCCAGGAGTCCGCCGCACAGCAGCCGCCGCCAGCGGCAGCGCCGGGCGCGCCGACGGCCAGCCGTCGCACGCTGGTCGCCTTGCAGTGCCGCATGGTTGGCGACATGCCCGAAGGCGACTGGCTGGCCCGCGAAGTCGAAGACGCGGCCCGGCTCTTCGACGCGGGCGTCGAGACCGTTGGCGCCGGCGAGATGCGACTGCTGTTCGGCCTGCAGGCCGTCACCGGCAAGGAGATCGGGCGCGCCCTCGCCTGTGCGTTTCGCCTTCAATCGCGGACCGAGCACGGCGCGGGGCGCCGCGCAGCGCTGGCCTGCGCGCTGGCCTGGATCGAGCAGGGGAAGGACGGCGACGCCGAGCTCACGCTCGATCGTCTGGCCGCGGCAGCCCCCGGCGGCGCCGTGCTGGCCACGAGCGCGCTGCGCCGCAGTGCGCCAGCCCACTATCGCTTCGAGCCTTTCGACCCTTCGCAGCCCGTCGAAGGCGGCTGCTGGCGCGCGCAACCGGACCCCGATGCGGACGGCGCGCGGCTCGCGCTGGTGGGCCGTCGCGTGGAGGTGCAGCAGTTCCGCGCCGCGCTGGAGTCGGTGCAGGCCTACGGCGACCCGCAGGTGGTCGGGCTGCGGGGCGTCGCGGGGATCGGCAAGTCGCGCCTGCTGGAGGAGTTCGCCCGCCTCGCCACGCTGGAGGGGTTCGAGTGCCATGTCCTCACGTCGCTCGAGCTCGGTGCGGGCGGGCGCAGCCAGTTGCCCGCCGAGCTGGCCCGGCGACTGCTCGGCACCGGCCCGCAAGACGGTCCGGCGGTGCTGGAGGCACGCCTGGCCGAGGCCTCGGACGTGCTGGCGCCGGGCGAACTGGCGTTGATGCGCGGGCTGCTCCAGCTGCCCCTGCCGGTCGACGATGCGCGGCTGATCGACCTGATGCAGCACGAGACGCGCATCGAGGCGCAGGCCGGCGCCCTCGCCGCCCTGGCCGCCCAGCGCAGCGCGACGTCGCCGCTGATGCTGGCCGTCGAGGACGTGCACTGGTCGGGCGAGCAGGAGCAGCAGCTGCTCGCGGCCGTGCTGTCGCGGCAGACCGGTCCGGTGCTGTGGGTGCTGACCGCGCGGCCCGGCGAACGCGCGCTGCATGCCTTGCTGCAGCACGCTCCTGCCGAGACATCGGCGCTGGTGCTCGAACTCGCCCCGTTGCCCGAACCCGACGCCCGCGCGCTGGCCGACCAGATCGTTGGCGCTGACGGTGCCGAGCGACAGGTCTGCCTCGATCGGGCCCAGGGGCACCCTCTGCTGCTCGAGTCGCTGCTGCGCGACGGCTCGCACGGGCCTGCCCATGCCGGGCTGCCGCGCACGGTGCAGTTGCTTGCGCAGTCGCGCCTGGACCAGCTCGAGGAAGCCGACCGGCAGGCGGTGCGCGCCGCTGCCGTGCTCGGCGCACAGTTCGAGCTCGAGGCCCTGCGTGCGCTGATCTCGCAGCCCGACTACTCGCCCGAGCCGCTGCTGCGCAGCTTCCTCGTGCGCCGGCGCGGCGCGCGCCTGGCCTTCTGCCACGCACTGATCCACGAAGGCATCTACGAGTCGCTGCTCCCGGCCGCGCGCTCCGCACTGCACGCGGGCTGCGCGCAGTGGTTTGCCGGCCGCGATGGCGTGCTGCAGGCCCATCACCTGCTGCGTGCCGAAGCGGCCGACGCCCCGGATGCGGCTCGCGCCGCCGCACACCAGCTCATCGAGCGCTACCAGTTCGGCGAGGCCATCGGCCTGCTCGATGCTGCACTGGCCGCAGCCCCACACGACCCGCTGCGCTTCGAGTTGCTGATGCTGCGCGCCACGGCCTGCATGAAGGGCGGCGACGTGGCCGCCTCGGTGCAGGCCTGCGAAGCGGCGGCAGGGGCCGCGCCGGACCGCCGCGCCCGGTGCGACGCCCTGATCGAGCGGGCCCTCGGGCTGAACACGCTGGAGCGCATCGCCGAGGCGGAAGACGCGCTCGATGAAGCCGGCGCGATCGCCGCGCAGCTCGACCTGCCGGTGCAGGCTTCGCGCGTTCACTACTTGCGCGGCAACTTCCACTTTCCGCGCGGCGACGCGGCGTTCTGCCACGAGCAGCACCGGCTGGCCCTGCAGCACGCCCGCCGCGCAGGCAACGCCGAGCTGGAGGCGCGTGCCTGCAGCGGCCTGGGGGACGCCGCCTATGCCCAGGGCCGCCTGTACAGCGCCTACACGCACTTCTCCGACTGCCTGGCGCTGTGCCGCGCGCACGGACTGCTTCACGTGCAGGCGGCCAACCTCTTCATGCTCGGCACGGTGCGCATCTACCAGAACGAGAATCTGCTCGCGCTGGACAACGCCGAGCAGTCCGTGGCACTGGCCGAGCGCGTCGGCCACCGGCGGGCCCAGGTGGTCTCGCACCTGACCGCCGGCTGGGTGCTGCTGGACCTGCTCGAGCTCGAACGCGCCTCGTCGCACATCGAGCGCGGACTGGCGCTGGCGGAGTCGATCGGCGCGCGCCGATTCGTGCCCTTTCTGCGAGAGAGCCTGGCACGGCTGCAGCATCTGCGCGGCGAGCCCGCCGCGGCGCGGGCCAGCATCGTGCTCGCGTGCGAGGAAGTCGATTCGCTGGGGCTGCGCGCCTTCATCGGCCCCTGGCTGCTCGGCACCCGCGCGCTGCTCGCCGCGACGGCGCAGGAGTGTGATCAAGGCCTGCGGCTGGGCGAGTCCTGGCTCGACGAGGGGTGCATCGGTCACAACCACTTCCGCTTTGCCGCGGCGGCCATCGCGGCGACGCTGGCCCGTGGCGACACCGGCGCGGCACTGCACCACGCGCGTCGCCTGGCCGACTACACGCGCGACGAGCCCACGCCCTGGTCGCGACTGCACATCGAGTGGGCCGAGGCGGCGGCCGAGCCGGTGGCGGCCGCGCGGGCGCAGCGCCTGGCCCGGCTGGCCGATGCCGCGGCGGCCGCGGGGCTGCGCGCGCTGCTACCGCACCTGCAGCGCTGCGCCGGCTGATCAGCAGGCGCAGCGCTCCGGCAGCATCCACGCCGCCAGGTCGCGCGCCTGCCGCCAGCACTCCTCGTGCAGGCCGGCGCCGCGACTCCAGCCGCCGGTGAAGTACAGCGGCGCCTGCGCCGAGCCCGCGAGCTGCCCGTGGTACGTCCGCAGTGTCTTCTGCGCCTCGAAGCCAGCGCGATCGAGCACGTTGTGCCGGAACCAGGCCACGGCCTGGTCCGCATCCCGCTCGGCGCCCAGGCTCCCCTCGCGGCCACGCGCGAGGGCGCCACGACTCAGCCCCCGGCGCTGCGCCTCGTCCAGTTCCGGCAACGCACTCCAGCGCAGGATGAACTCCGGCGGCACCGGCCGCTGCGGGTTGAGCGTGACGAAGAAGGGCGGCACGCCGGCACGGTCGTAGCGGGTGTCGTGCGCGTCGTTCTGGTGGCGGTTGCACACGTAGGTGATGCTGTAAGGCTGCAGCCCGCAGCCCTCGCGGATCAGGATGTTGTAGGCGCGCCAGAGCGCGGGCGCGGGCGGCAGCACACCGCTCCAGGTGTGCGCCACGGCCACGCTGCGCGAGTAACGCACGCGCTCGAGCACCTTGCCGCGCAGCAGGTTTTCCTGCGCCCGCAGTGCCGGCGCCTCGCCGAAGTGCAGCAGGTCCGCTGCCTCGTCGGCGTGCGTGGCGACGATGCAGCGGTCGAAGCATCCGGTCTGCAGGTCGCCGGCCCCTGCGCGCGAGACCACCTCGAAGCCGTCCGGGGCCACCGTGACCCTGGCCTCGCGCCCCGTCTGGATCGAGACCGAGATGCCGCTGGCCTCGTCGTTCAGCTCGACGAGCCAGTCCGCGAGCCGTTCCAGCCACGCTTGCGAGCCGCTGCCGAAGTAGCGACGGCGCGGCTTGCGCGCGTGCCCGCCGGACTGCCCTTCCTGGGTGCGGTAGTAGCAGAACGGCACGGCCAGCGGGATCTCGAGCGGTCCGCGCTCGTCGGCAAAGTACATGGCGGACATGCGCGGCAGGAAGAATTCGTCGCGCAGGCGTGTCACCAGCCGGCTGAGTCGGCACACGAACGCGGGGTCGGCCCATTGCGCCGGCGTCGGCCAGCTCTCGTCGGGGTCGTGCAGCATCTGGAAGGGCCGTTCGATGCAATCCGTGAAGAAGCGACCGACCGTCATGTCCAGGTCGGGGTCGTCCTGGTCGCCGATGATCCGGTTGGCCGTGGCGACGATGAGCGCCTGCAGGCGCGGCAGGTCACCGCCCTCGAGCCGCGCGAAGTCGAAGTCCTCATGGCGGGTGCCAGCCTGCAGTTCGCCGTCGAGCGTGAATCGCACCCGGCCGTCCGGCATGTAGTAGCACTCGGAGTTCTCGAGTTCGCTCAGCTCGTCGTAGCCGACCCGGGCCATGGCTTCGGCCACGAGCGGATACGCGTCGAGGTTCAGATCGTTCACGCCAAGGTCGACGAAGCGCAGCAGCTGCGCCTCACCCTGCGGCAGCCGGCCCAGGCTGCACCAGCCGCTGACGGCGTTGCCGCCAACATCGGCGCACTTCTCGAACAGCGTCACGCGCAGCGGCTGCCGCTGCGCGATGGCGCGCTGCGTCAGTTCGTAGACCGCGGACAGGCCGGAGACCCCGCCTCCGATCACGGCGATCCTCAGTGGCGCATCGTTCATGTCGTTCTCCTCTGACAGCTGCTGCGGCGTGACGTCGCCGGCATGCCCAATCTAGCCGGCGAGCGGCGCCGAGGCACGGGGCGCCTGCAACTGATCCCGTACTGATCCCGCGATGATCCTCCACTGGACTCGAACGAAGTGCCCTGGCTGACGACGATGAAGCCATGCCGGATGAAGCGGATGTCCCGCCGAGACGGCAGCGCTCACCAGGAGATTCGCCATGACCACCGCTTCGAACCCGACCCGCATCTTCACCGTCGGCACCCTCGCCTTTGCCGCCTTGCTGACCGCCTGCGGAGGTGGCGGCGGTGACGGTGGCACCGGGCCCGCGCCCGTCACGCGCGCCTCGGTCGACAAGGAGACCATTCAGAGCATCCAGGGCGACGCGGTCGACGGCGCGCCCGGCCGGGGCTACGTGCACGTCTGCCCCGGGCTGAACGACGACGGCCGCCCGCGCAACCTGCTCATCGTGGTGCGCGGCTTCGCGCCGCAGGACACCGACCGCGAGCCGGCCGCCGGCGAGCTCGACAGCACGTGCGACGCCCAGGGCAACGGCAACGACCACCACACGCTGGTGGTTCGCTACCGCAACGGCGCCGACCTCATCCAGCGCAACGCCGGCTTCGTGCGCGCCGTCATCGAATGGGCCATCGACCGCTACGAACTGACGGCCGCCGACCGCATCGCGCTGCAGGGCATCAGCATGGGCGGCGTGGTCACGCGCTACGCGCTTCAATCGATGGAGGCCGCGGGCCGGCCGCACCTGGTCGACCTGTGGCTGTCGGTCGACGCACCTCAGCGCGGTGCCTACATCCCGATCGGCATGCAGTTCCTGGCCGACCTGTACAAGGACCGCGGCGGCGCGCAGGCGCTGGCCGTGGCCGACACGCCGGCCGCCCGCCAGATGCTGACGCACCACTACCGCCAGGGCGCCTCGACGCAGACCTGGACTGCGGACCACAAACGGCTGTACGTGGACGAGCTGAACGGCACGCTCGGCGGTTTTCCCAAGGCGGCGGGGCTGCGGCGCGTGGGCATCTCCAGCGGCCGGCTGGGCGAGGCGCTGCAGGATCCGAAGCCGGGCCAGCGCTACGTGGCCGGGCGGCTGCAGGTGTTCAGCGGCAGCGTGCCGGTGAGCTACCGGCAGGAGAACGCCTTCTGCTCCGCCAGCGTCAGTCTCAATCTGCCCATCGTGAGCACGCTGGTGCTGGAGGCCTTCCCGCTCGGGCTGCAGGCCAACCAGAAATCGCTGGTGGCGCGGTCGAACGTCGAGACCAAGGTGGCCGGCTACGACGTGGACACCCAGGTGAGCGACCTCACCAGCTACATCAATGCGCGCGTGTCGATCACCGGCCTGCTCGGACTGTGCGAGACCTTCGCCGCAACGGCCAAGGCGGCCATCGTCAAGCAGGCCGTCGACGCGGCGGTGGCCGCCGGGGAGAAGGAGGCCGCCCCCTACACCGCAACCTACGAGAAGAGCTTCGAGGCCTACGGCGACGGCATCCAGTCGGAAGGCGCACCTGGCGGCCGCAGCAACTACATCGACCAGCTGCGCGATGCGCTCACGCAGGCCGGCTTCTCGTCGGAAGCGGGCGTGACCGGCGGCGGCACGCACATGTTCGTCTCGGTCGCCAGTGCGTTGAACATCGCCACGCCGACCGGCCGCATGGACGCGACGGCGTTGCAGGCGAGCAGCCCGTTCGATCAGGTGTACGTGGAAAGCGCGAGCAACCTCGATCACCTGAGCTCGACCAGCGGCTACTTCGCCAAGGAAGTGGATGAGCTGTTCAAGCGCTAGGCGGGAGTGGCGCGACCGGCAGGAATCGAACCTGCGACGTAGCCTTCGGAGGGCTGCATGATATCCACTTCACCACGGTCGCACGCGGGAGCGGCGGATTCTACGCCGCACTCGCCGGGGGCGGCCGGGCGGGCGGGCCCGCCCCGGCCCGGCCCTCTATAATTTGCGGGTTTTTGCTTGCGCAGCGTCAAGGTGCTGCGCGGGCAGCGGACCGACATCCCCCGATCAGCCCCGACACCGAGGAATTCATGAGCGACTCCCACGACCAGAGCGGCCCGCACGAAGGCCCGATCAAGACGCCCAAGCAACTTGTCCTCGCGGTGCTGTTCTCGTTCATCATCCCGATCTTCCTGATCGTGCTGCTGGTCAAGTACGTCGTCACCGACCACCGCGACGCCGCCGGCAGCGAAGGGCTGGGCCCGGAAGCCGTCGCCCAGCGCATCCAGCCGATCGGAGCGATCGAGGTGAAGGACGCCTCCGACGTGGGATCGCTGAAGACCGGCGAGCAGGTCTACGCCGCCCAGTGCACGGCCTGCCACGCCAGCGGCGCGGCCGGCGCGCCCAAGACCGGCGACACCGCCGCCTGGGCGCCGCGCATCGCCACCGGCTACGAGGCGCTGCTGACCTCGGCCCTGAAGGGCAAGGGCGCGATGGGCGCGCAGGGCGGCGGCGACTTCAGCGACTTCGAGATCGCCCGCGCCGTGGTCTACCTGGCCAACAAGGGCGGCGCGACTTTCGCCGAGCCCAAGGCGCCGGCGGCAGCGGCCTCCGCTGCATCGGCCGCGAACTGAGCCTTCCCGCTCCCGACGAAGCCGGCCCGAGGGCCGGCTTTTTTGCTGGGCGCGTGCATCCGGTGGGCAGCGGGCGGCGTATCGGAAGGTCGGGGCCACCGAGCCTCGAGTCGAAACCACACCCTCCGGAGCACCCCATGACCCGAACCCTTGCCCTGCCGGGCCTTGCCGTCCTGATCTCCGCCTGCGCCTCGCAGACTGCGATGAAGCCGGTGGACAACGCCATGTTGCCGGAGGCCGTGCGCGCGCCCGTCGGGCTGAAACAGACCCTGGCCACCACCGGCGTCGGCGAGATCACCTACGAGTGCCGCGAGAAGAAGGACATGGCCGGGGCCCACGAGTGGGTGTTCGTGGCCCCGGTAGCCACGCTGTACTCGATGGATCGCAAGCCGGTCGGCAAGTACTACGCCGGCCCGACCTGGGAAGC
>NZ_JBFXIO010000203.1:0-9008 GCF_050175855.1 Piscinibacter sp. | reverse complement strand
CGGGCGGCGTCTGCTCCTGCTCCTGCCCCTGCCCCGGCACCTGCCCCGGCACCTGCCCCGGCACCTGCACCTGCACCTGCACCTGCACCTGCACCTGCACCTGCACCTGCACCTGCACCTGCACCTGCACCTGCACCTGCACCTGCACCTGCCCCTGCCCCGGCACCTGCCCCGGCACCTGCACCTGCACCTGCACCTGCACCTGCACCTGCACCTGCACCTGCACCTGCACCTGCACCTGCACCTGCACCTGCACCTGCACCTGCACCGGCGCCTGCACCGGCGCCCGCACCTGCGGCCGCGCTGAGCTGGAACCGGTCGAACTCGGCGGACACGGTGGGCTACCGGGTGTACTACGGGACGTCGTCCGGGAGTTACGTGCAGGCACGCGGCTCGGGAGTGGACGCGGGCGCGAGCACGTCGTTCACGGCCAGCGGGCTGGTCAGCGGTCGGACCTACTACTTTGCGGTGACGGCGTACGACGCGGCGGGCAATGAAAGCGGCTTCTCTGCCGAAGTGTCCAAGGTCGTTCAGTGAGTGCGCGCATGCGCACGCAGAGGAGCCAAGAGATGTTTAGAAGGTTGGGGACGCTGGCGATGGCGTCGCTGCTGGGTGGGGCTGCGCTGAGCGCGGCGGCCAGCACGCTGGGGGATGCGGCTGCGCAGCTGGGGGCCGGGCAATGGACGGTGCTCAACCGCAGCGGCGACGGCGCGGGCTTTGACTACAAGCTGATCGAGTCGTGCCAGCCCTCGGGCTGCAACGACACGATCCTGAACTATGCGGACAAGGGGCAGTGGAACCCGAACACGCGCGAGATCGAGTTTCTCGGCAAGGGTCACATGGCCGAGCACAAGCACATCAGCTACAGCGAGGCGAGCAACCGCTGGGTGACGCGTCCGCGTCCGGGCTGGGCCTGCGGGGTGTCGGCCAACTGCTACGGGATGATCCACGGCTACGAGCACAGCGCGATGAACCCGGCCAGCGGGGACATGTACGCGCGGCTGGCCAGCTCGGGCACGGTGTACAAGTGGACGCGCGCCACGCAGAGCTGGTCGCAGCTGCCCAACGGGCCGTCGCTGGAAGTGGCCATTGCGATCGAGTACTTCCCGGAGATGGGCGGGCTGCTGATGGTGGGCACGCGCAACGGCACGGGTGAGGTGCACCTGTACCGCGAGTCCACGGGCAACTGGACGCAGCTGGCCGGCGGGCTGGGCATGGGGCCGTACCACAACGTGGCCAGCTACAACCCGGTGCACAAGGTGGTGGTGTTCGGCGGGGGCAACGGCTCGACGCAGCTGTACAAGGTGGACAGCAGCGGCAAGGTCGGCGCGATCGCGGCCGCGCCGGTGGGCGTGGGCATCATGCAGTCGGTGTTCACAGTGGACCCGGCGTCGGGTCGGCACCTGCTGTTCGGCTCGGGCGGGGGCTTCTACGAGTACGACGTGGCGGGCAACCGCTGGAGCACGCTGAGCAGCGCGGGGGTGCCGCTGTTCCGCACGAACGACTCCAACCGCATCTGGATGCGCGTGGCGGTGCCGGTGAGCACGCACGGCGTGGTCGCCTTCCTGTCCGAGGAAGGGGCCAACACCCGCGTGCTGCTGTATCGCCATGCCGCCAGCGTCGCCGCTCCGGCCGACACCACTCCCCCGGCCGCTCCCTCCGGACTGACCATCAGGTAAGCGGCGCGGGCATCGCCGGCGACAGACCCCCACACATCGCGGCAGCGATCGCCGCGCGAGAGGCATCAACTTGAGCAGCTCGACGCCATCAGACCTGGAGGAACGCTTCCGGGCCACGCGGCGACACTTCCTTCGCCTCGCCGGAGCGCCGATGGGCTCGCTGGTGCTGGGCGCCTGTGGCGGAGGGTCGGGGAGCGATTCGGTCGCCGCCCCCGCTCCGGCACCTGCCCCCGCTCCGGCACCTGCTCCGGCACCAGCACCTGCCCCTGCGCCGGCACCTGCTCCGGCGCCGGCACCTGCTCCAGTTCCCGGTGCGCCCGCGAGCTTCACGCTCTCGACGTCAGCGGCCGGCGGCACCTATCCCTTCAGCCTGGGACTGGGCTTCGCCAAGGGCGCCGTATCGGGCAGCTTCGAGCTGAACCTGACCGACTATCAGGTGGTCGTCAAGCGGCGCTGGAATGACGGCAGCATCAAGCACGCCATCGTGTCCGGCAGGGCCGCATTGACGCAGAACACGGCGCGAACGGTGTCAGTCTCCAGCGGCACGGCACCGGTGGGCGCGGCGATGACCTCCGCCAGCATTCAATCCGCGGCACCGGCCGCGGTGGTCCAGTGCGGCTCGTTAGGCAGCGTGGCGCTGTCGAGCTTGCTCGGCAGCCCGATCCGCACCTGGATCAGCGGGCCCGAAATGGTCGAGTGCCACTATCGCGCCAGCGTCGGCGGCGGAACGCTGCTGACGGTGTGGTTCCACGTCCGGTTGTTTGCCGACGGTCGGCAATGGGTCCGCGCGATCGTCGAGAACGGTTACCTGGACAACGGCTCTGGCGGGCTGGCTGCCAATGCGGCGCGAAGCTACGTTCCGTCGGTCACCATCGGCTCGACGACCGTGTTCGACAACGGCGGCGCGAGCCTGTCGCACTACGCCAATACCCGCTGGAGCGCGGAAGGCTGGATCGGCGGAGATCCGGCGGTCACCGCGCGCCAGAGTGCGGCAGAACTGCGTGGGAGCAAGCTGGTGCCCAACTACGGTTGGCACAGCCCGGCCGGTTCGGTGCTCGACGGCCTGGTCCAGAGCTACGCGCCGATGAGCGGCGGCCCGCACACGCAGGACATGGGCAACACCGGTTTTCAGCCCGGCATCGGCCTGCTGCCCAACTGGGAAGCCCTGTTCTGCTCGAGCGGCGACGTGCGCGCCTACCGTGCCGTGCTTGCCGGCTCGTCGGCGATCAATTCGTACCCGATCGTCTGGCGAGATCGCAGCACATACCTGCCGCCCAAGCCATCCGCCTTCTCCAACTGGACCCTCAGCGGGCCCAACGGCGGTGGCGACGATGGCTACAACGCAGGCTCGCTGCGCTGGGAGGTGCACCACCACCCTAGCGCCGGCTACCTGGCTTACCTGCTCACCGGCGACTACTGGCACCTAGAGACGGCCTACCTGCAGGCGGCCACCACCTACCTGATCATCAGCCAGGACCGTGGGGCGGGCGTCAATCGTTTCCTGCAGCCGGGCCAGACCCGCGGCATCGCATGGGCCCTTCGCACCGTGGGGCTGCTGTGCGCGATCGCCCCGGACGCCGACATCACCGCTGGTGGCGTGGCCGCCGACTACCGCAGCCTGCTCGCCAACAGCTACGCACGACACAAGTCGGCCATCGATGCCAATGGCTCGATGATCTGGTCGGGCTCGGTGTACCAGTCCGTCTATGGCAACTGGAACGGCACCGGCACGGTCGCCCCCTGGATGACCGACTTCTGGGTGATGACCAACGGTTTCGTCTCCGACACCGAGCCGCTGGCGTCGATGACCACTCTCGACGCGGTGCGCGACTGGATGTACCGCTGGGCCGTCGGTCGTCTCGGCGTCCCCGGTGACACGAACCAGTTCCCTTTCACGAATGCAGCGCAGTACGGCCTCAAGGTGGCCAGCGACGGCGGTGGCAGCAACTGGTACCAGAGCTGGGGAGCGATCTACACGCAGACCACCGGAAACTCCAACAGCGGTGGCGGGAACACGCTGCAGGGCAGTTCCGGTGCGAACCCGCAGGCTATGGCCGACGGCTACTGGGGAAATCTCCACGCCGCGATGGCGTATGCCGTCGATCATCGGGCGAGTGGTGCCGCTGCCGCCTGGTCGCGTCTCAGTGGTGCGACGAACTACGCCAGCGGCGCCCAGGGTTTCCACGACACGCCGGTCTGGGGCATCGCTCCGCGCTGACAGGGCGGCGCGTTCAGCGTGCGGCGCGCCGAGTTGCGAATCGCGCCGAAGCCCAGGAGATGAACCGCGCCCAGATCAACCGCTCGACGGACTCGGGCCGGCCGCTGGCCCACCACGCCAACGCCACCGCGAGCGGATAGACAAGCGCGCCAGCCGGCACGGTGACTGCCAGCATCAGCAACGCGCGCGGCACGTCGTCCGGGGCGGGCAGAAGTTGCATGATGAAGGCGAGCGTGGCTGCCATCACTGCAGTGGCAGTCAATGGCCTCCACAGCGCCCGAAGATAGTCTCGCGTCGGCAGTTCAAGCGTGCGCAACAGGATGGGCAGGCTCACCAGCAGGCTCCCCGCCGCCGCGATGAGCTCGGCCAAGGCCACACCGAGCATCCCGTGGACTCCTGCCAGCGCCAGCATGGCACACAGCAGCATGATCAGCCGCGAGACCAGGATCGAGGTGGCAAGGTGGGGGCGCCCCAGTGCCAGGTAGGCCGCGACATTGTTGGAGGTGATGGCCGAGACCACCCCGGCGAAGGCGAGCACCTGGATGATCGGCACGGCGGCACCCCACTGGGCGCCCAGCAGGATACGGACCACGGGCGCAGCGAGCAGGGCCACGCCGCTGCTAACCGGCAGCACGATGAGCAGGATGGCTGCGGTCGCATCGAGGCAGGTGCTTCGGAATGCGGGCCGATCGTCCTTCATCCTCGCGTAGCCGGCAAAGGTGGCGCGATTGATCGGCGCCACCAGTTCGGTATAGGCCAGGTGCGCGATTTCGGCTCCGATGGTGTATGCGCCGAGCGCCTGCGCGCCGAACAGTTTGCCGACCGCGAAGTGCGGCACCTTGCCGAGCACCACGCCGGCAAGGTTGTTGGCAATCAGCCAGCCCGAGAAGGAGAACAGCTCGCGGCTTCGGGACAATGACAGGCGCGGCCGGAACGGCTGCATCGTGTAGCTCAGCACCACCCCCATGGCTCGGTTCGTCGCCGTGCCGATGATGAGCGCCCAGTAGGACTGCAGCAGCAGCGCCGCGACCATCGTCACGGCAAAGGAGACCATCCTCTTGGTGGCCATCAGGCGAAATTCGGCCGAGAAGTTCATGGCCCGGCGGAAGTTGGCCGTCCCGGTGTTCTCGAATCCGGCGAGCAGCCAGGCGCCGCCGATGGCCAGCATCACCGGCACCACACGCTCGTCGCCGTAGAAGGTCGCAGCCGGCCAGGCCAGAAGCGCCGTGGCCAGCGCACCCGCTGCACCCACCAGGATGTTCAGCGTCCATGCCGTGTCGAAGTGCTCGCGCGTCGGGTCGCTCTTCTGGATCAGCGCAATCTCGAAGCTGAAGGAACTGGCCAGCTCGATCACCGCGATCACCGACATCGCCATCGCGACCAGCCCGAAATCCTCCGGCAGCAGCAGTCGTGCGAGCACCGCGGTGCTGACGATGCCGATCGATCGGTCGAGCAGGCGGAAAAGCACCATCCATGCGGCGCCGCGGGCGATTGCGCCTCTCATTTCAGCCATGCCGCACCTGTCGCGTTGGCGAGGCAGCTTGGCAGTTGCCCTCCCTCGTGCAAGAGTTCACTGGCCCACGCTGCATGCAGCGTCGTGCCGGAAGCGGCGAACCTTCTGGCACGGGGCATACTCGTCGGCCGTCTGGCCGCGCTGCCGCTTCCGGCCCGTGCATCTGCATCGTCGACATGCCTCACTCCAAGCCTGCGCTGATCGTCCTCAGCACCCTGTTTCCCTCTGCCGCCGAACCGGTCGCCGGCGTCTTCATCAAGGAGCGAATGTTCCGCGTCGCCCGGCACTTGCCGATCACCGTCGTCGCGCCTCAGCCCTGGTTCCCGCTGCAAGGGCTGCTGCGCCGCTGGAAGCCCAGCTATCGTCCGGATCGGCCGCGACACGAAATCGTCGATGGCATCGAGATCCATCGCCCTCGCTACTTTGCGCTGCCAGGCGTGCTGCGACGGCTGGACGGCTGGTCCATCGCCATGGCGGTGCGTCCGCTGCTGCGCCGGCTGCGAGACAGCGGCCGAGCCGACGTGCTCGATGTTCATTTCGGTTTCCCGGACGGCTATGCCGGTCATCTGCTCGCACGCTGGTCCGGCCTGCCCTACCTGATCACCTTGCGCGGCAAGGAGGAGCGCCTCCGCCACGACCGTTCCATCGGCATGCGCATGGCGCGTGCACTGCGTGGTGCGAATCGCGTCGTCGCGGTCTCGCAGGCGTTGAGGCAGGTCGGCATCGAGCTTGGCGCCAACGAGCGCGATGCGGTGCTCATCGGCAATGGCATCGATCTGGAGAAGTTCAACCCGATTGCGCGGGAAGAAGCACGTGCGCGGCTGGAGATTCCGCACGATGCGCGCGTGCTGGTCTCGGTCGGCAGCCTGGTCGAGCGCAAAGGCTTTCATCGCATCATCGAGTGCCTGCCGGCGCTGGTTCAGCAGTACCCGCAGCTGCTGCTGCTGGTCGTCGGCGGTGTCGGGCCGGAAGGTGACTATTCCGCGGAACTGCGTGCCATGACGGAACGGCTGGACATGGGAAAGCACGTCAGGTTTCTCGGCGCCATGGCGCCTGCAGATCTGCACGTTCCGCTGTCGGCGGCCGACCTGTTCGTGCTCGCCACACGCTACGAAGGCTGGGCCAACGTGCTTCTCGAGGCAATGGCGTGCCGGCTGCCGGTGATCACCACCCGGGTGGGCGGCAACGCGGAGGTGGTCTGCCGACCCGAGCTCGGCGTGCTGGTGCCCTTCGGCGACTCGCAGGCGCTGCGCGAAGCAATTGGCGACGGGCTGGCCCGCGAGTGGGACCGCGACGCGATCCGGCGTTACGCTGCCGAGAACACCTGGGACCGCCGCATCGAGCAGTTGCTCACCTTGCTGCATGACATTCATGAGCGTGGGCCGCACGGTGCCAAGCCTGGCGAGCAGCCGACCTGAGGTCGAACGCTCGGTGCCGCTCAGGCGACGGGCCGGCTCACCGTGCCGCCTCGCCGCGGCACGAGGTCTTCGGCAATGCGACACACCCGGCGCGCATTGCTGAGCCAGGTGAGCGAGCGCCGTGCGATGGTTGCGCCAGCGCCTTGGGCCAGCCGCTCGCGCAGCGCGCCGTCGCGGCACAGGCGGGTCAACGCGGCCTCGAAGTGCCCCTCTCGCTGCTCGTCGAACAACAGCGCGTTCACATCGTCTTCCAGCACCTCGGCAATGTTCGGCCGGTTCGGCGCAACGATCGCCTTGGACAATGCAAGGTACTCGAACAGCTTGAGCGGCGAGGCGTAGGGCACCACGGCGGGCTGCAGTGCAACGTCGAACGCAGCGACGTGCTCGGGCACCCGCTCACGCGAGATCACGCCGGTGAAGCGCACCCGCTCGCCGAGTGCGAGTTCGCCAGCCAGGCGCTCCAGGTCTGCCCGCGCCGGCCCGTCGCCGACGACCAGAAGCCGCGCGTTGACAGGCGCGTCGGTGCCGGCCATCCAGCGCAGCACACGGTCGACGCCGTGCCAGTCGCGCACGAAACCGGTGAATCCGAGCACGAGTGCATCCGGCCAGCCCAGTGCGGCCTTGGCCTGCTCGGGAGAGGGTGCCGAGGAGAAGTGCGCCTCGTTGATGCCATTGGGGACGACCTCGATGCGCTCCCATGGAACGCCTCGTGCGGCCACGTGCCCACCGAGCACGCGCGTAACCGGCAACACCCGGTCAGCACCGCGCCAGACGATGCCCTCGGTCCAGCGCGCCAGCCATGGCAACCCCAGGCCGCCGAAGCGCTCGCGCTCCTCGGCCAGGGGCGCGTTGACCTCGAGCAGCAGGGGGATGCGCAGGCGACGCTTCAGCATCCAGCCGGACAGCAGGAAGAGGTTGTAGCGCTCGTAGATGAAGTCGGGCTTGAACTCGGCTGCTGCCTTGGCCAGTCGCCGATAGGCTAGCAGCGAATAGCCGAGCTCCAGCAGCTCGTACAGGGCCTTGGGCAGCGTCGCACGCAGGCGCTGTACCCAGCCGACCTCCGCGCCCATGTCTGCTGTGGCAGGCGCTTTCGGCGCCACCACGCAGACCTCATGGCCCTCCTGGCGCAACGAGGCGATCAACTCCTCGATGTGGACAGCCTGACCGTCCTTTGAAGCCGTGCGGTGGTGGTAGAGGATTTTCATGGAAGCGCAAGAGGTGCGAAACGATCGCCGTGTCGCTCGACCTCGCCGTGGCAGGATGTGTTGAGGCCGACCCGCACCCAGGCGCAGTCCGTTTATATGTAACTGAACGTTCCAGAGACGGGGCCTCGGGCTGGTCTGTGTCGCTGCCGAACTTTCGCACTCTACCTTGGAAACCCTCTCCTCCCACGCGTGGATGAGAGCTCCCACCGAACTCGGGGGGCGCACACCTCTGTTACTGGCACCTCTGGCAGTGCACCTACGATAAGGAGACAAGGATCGTTCCGTGCCCTCCCCCCGAGCCCACGAGATGAAGAAGACGCGACTTAGTCTGCTGATTGCCCAGGCCATGGCCTGTTTCGTGCTGAGCGGTTGCGGTGGCGCCGATGAGAACATCGAGACTCCCTCTCTCGACAGCCCCGAACTCGACACGGCAGCTCGCCTGCGCTGGGGGGCCATGGATTCAGTGGCGCCGGTGCTTGGCGAAGGATCGAGTTCGACGCCGAGCGCCAGTGGATCCGTGAGCCTGCGTGGCGCGGTCAGCGACAACTTCTGGGTCTACCGCGTTCGCTGGAGCAACAACCGTGGAGGCAGTGGCACGGCCGCGCTCGCCGGCAGCGCCAGGCAGGCCACCTGGAGCATCCCGTCACTGCAACTGCACCCCGGGGACAACACCATCACGGTCGTTGCAGAAGACGCCGCCGGCAACTCGGCGCAGCGCACCGGCGTGCTTTCTCGTGCTGCGGCACCCGCTCCTGCACCTGCACCCGCGCCGGCTCCCGCACCCGCGCCGGCTCCCGCACCTGCGCCGGCTCCTGCGCCTGCGCCTGCGCCTGCGCCTGCGCCTGCGCCTGCGCCTGCGCCTGCGCCTGCGCCTGCGCCTGCACCTGCACCTGCACCTGCACCTGCACCTGCACCTGCACCTGCACCCGCGCCGGCACCCGCGCCGGCTCCCGCACCCGCGCCGGCTCCCGCACC
>NZ_JBFXIO010000202.1:0-9153 GCF_050175855.1 Piscinibacter sp. | reverse complement strand
GGATGGCGGCGCGGTCGATGGCCTCGATGAAGGCATCGAGCTTGCCCGCGTCGCCGGTGAGTTCGATGGTGTAGCTCTTCTCGGTCACGTCGATGAAGCGGCCGCGGAAGATGTCGGCCATGCGCTTCATCTCCTCGCGTTCCTTGCCGACGGCGCGCACCTTGATGAGCATGAGCTCGCGCTCGGTGTAGGCGCCCTCGGTGAGGTCGACCACCTTGACGACCTCGATCAGCCGGTTCAGGTGCTTGGTGATCTGCTCGATCACCTCGTCGGAGCCGGTGGTGACGATGGTCATGCGCGACAGCGACGGGTCTTCCGTCGGCGCGACCGTCAGGCTCTCGATGTTGTAGCCACGGGCCGAGAACAGCGCGACGACGCGCGACAGCGCGCCGGGCTCGTTCTCGAGCAGCAAAGCGATGATGTGTTTCATGATGGATTGGCGCGCTCTTCAGGCCGGCGGCGGTAACCGACGACCCTTGGCCACGCTGTCGAGGAAGAAGAAAGTTCGATCCGGGCGTTCGGCGCGTCCCGCCGGCTCCTGGCGCGCGCCCGGTCAGGCGCCCGCCCTCGCCGGCGTTTCGCGCGTCACAGGTCCTCGGACCCCAGCAGCATCTCCGTGATGCCCTTGCCTGCCTTGACCATCGGCCAGACATTCTCGGTCGGGTCGGTGCGCACGTCGAGGAAGACAGTGCGGTCCTTCAGCCGGATCGCTTCGCGCAGCGCCGGCTCCACGTCGCTGGGCTTCTCGATCTTCAGGCCGACGTGGCCGTAGGCCTCGGCGAGCTTGACGAAGTCGGGCAGCGCGTCCATGTAGCTGTGCGAGTAGCGGCCCTGGTAATCCAGTTCCTGCCACTGCCGCACCATGCCGAGGTAGCGGTTATTCAGCGAGATGATCTTGACGGGCGTCTTGTACTGGGAGCAGGTCGAGAGCTCCTGGATGCACATCTGGATCGAGCCCTCGCCGGTGATGCAGAACACGTCCGCATCCGGCTTGGCGAGCTTGATGCCCATCGCATAGGGCAGGCCCACGCCCATCGTGCCCAGGCCGCCGGAGTTGATCCAGCGGCGCGGCTCGTCGAAGCGGTAGTACTGCGCCGCCCACATCTGGTGCTGGCCGACGTCGGACGTGACGTAGCAGTCGGTGCCGCGGGTCATCTCCCACAGCTTGTCGACCACGTACTGCGGCTTGATCACCTCATCGCTGTTCTTGTACTTCAGGCACTCGCGCTTGCGCCACTCGTTGATCTGGCCCCACCAGGCCGACAGCGCCTGCACATCGGGCTTGGCCTGCGCCTCCTTGATCTGGGCGATCAACTCCTGCAGCACGTCCTTGACATCGCCGACGATTGGGATATCGACCTTGACGCGCTTGGAGATCGACGACGGGTCGATGTCGATGTGCACGATCTTGCGCTGCACCGACGCGAAGTGCGCCGGGTTGCCGATCACGCGGTCGTCGAAGCGCGCGCCCACGGCCAGCAGGACGTCGCAGTTCTGCATCGTCATGTTGGCTTCGTAGGTGCCGTGCATGCCGAGCATGCCGAGGAACTTCGGATCGCTGGCCGCGGTGGCGCCGAGGCCCATCAGCGTGTTGGTGCAGGGGTAGCCGAGCAGGTCGACCAGTTCGCGCAGTTCTGCCGAAGCATTGCCGAGGATGACGCCGCCGCCGGTGTAGATGTACGGCCGCTTGGCCGCCAGCAGCAGTTGCACCGCCTTGCGGATCTGCCCGCCATGGCCCTTGCGCACCGGGTTGTAGGAGCGCATCTCGACCGTGGCCGGGTAATGGAACGGCGTGGTCTTGAGGGACACGTCCTTCGGGATGTCGACCACCACCGGCCCCGGGCGGCCGGTGCGGGCGATGTGGAAGGCCTTCTTGATCGTCGTGGCCAGGTCGCGCACGTCCTTCACGAGGAAGTTGTGCTTGACGATCGGGCGCGTGATGCCGACGGTGTCGCACTCCTGGAAGGCGTCCAGGCCGATCGCCGGCGTCGGCACCTGGCCGGTGATGATCACCATCGGGATCGAGTCCATGTAGGCCGTCGCGATGCCGGTCACGGCATTGGTGACGCCCGGGCCCGAGGTGACGAGAGCGACGCCCACCTCGCCGGTGGCGCGGGCATAGCCGTCGGCCGCGTGGATGGCCGCCTGCTCGTGGCGCACCAGCACGTGCTCGATGGTGTTCTGCTTGTACAGCGCGTCGTAGATGTAGAGCACTGCTCCGCCGGGGTAGCCCCAGAGGAACTTGACGCCTTCGGCCTGCAGGCAGCGGACCAGGATTTCCGATCCGTTCGGATCGGCGTGGGGGGGAGTTTGCGGTTGTGCCGAAGCGGCACGCTTGACTTCCGCGGCAGACATGTCCATTTAGAACCTCAGTGAATTTCTCTGACGAAAAACCATCGGTGCACCTCTCCGCATCCTCGTGAGACGGGTGTGGTGCCTGCGCGGTCAGGAATACGAGGCGTCCGGGTCGGACGTCCAGCTCATGACCCAGCTGTTGTGCAAAGCAGCATTATGACATCTGTTTGCACCTCGACCGTGCCGCGGCCGGATTCGAAATGGGGCGATGACATAATTCCGCGCGTCCCACCGGGCCTCGCCCCTCAGAGGCACCCCGCCCTTGGCCTCCGACAAAGAACTCGCCGACTTCCTCAAGAGCGCAGACAGGCGCGCCTTCAAGCGCGTGGCTTACGCCGTCCGGGACGAGGACGCCGCTCTCGACATCGTCCAGGATTCGATGATCCGGCTGGCCGAGAAGTACGCCGACCGGCCGGCCGCCGAACTCCCCCTGCTGTTCCAGCGCATCCTGTCGAACGCGACCATGGACTGGTTTCGCCGGCAGAAGGTGCGCAATGCCCATGTGCGGAACTTCTCGGATTTCGAGACCACGGACGACGAGGGAGACTTCAACATCCTGGAGGCGCTGGAGTCGCTCGACGGTGCCCATTCCGGCACCGAAAGCGCCGCAGACTCGGTCTCGCGGGCCCAGATCCTGCTGGTGATCGACGAACAGATCCAGCAGCTGCCCGGGCGTCAACGAGAGGCCTTTCTGCTGCGTTACTGGGAGGAACTCGATGTCGCCGAAACCGCTCAGGTGATGGGCTGTTCGGAGGGATCGGTCAAGACACACTGCTCCAGAGCCGTGCATGCCTTGGCCAGGGCCCTGCAGGCAAAGGGAATCGCACCGTGAAGAACTCGAACACTGCCGTCCATATCGCCGCACGGGATGCCCTGGAGGCCCGGATCGGCTTGCGCCTGGCCGCCCGGCTGAGCGAAGGTGCGGAACAGATGGATGCCGACATCTCCGAGCGGCTGCGCTTCGCGCGCGAGAAGGCGCTGGAACGCGCGCGCGCCGTGCGTGCCGCGGAAAGCCGTCCGGCCATCGCGGTGGGTGCCTCGGGCGCCGCCGTGCTCGGGGGCGGCGGCTGGTGGATCAAGCTGGGTTCGTTGCTGCCGCTGCTGGCACTGGCCGCCGGGCTGTTCCTGATCCAGTACATGCACTCCGAGGCGCAGATCGAGACGGCCGCTGAAATTGACGCCGAGTTGTTGGCCGACGACCTCCCGCCGGCGGCGTACAACGACGCCGGCTTCGTTGAGTTCCTCAAGTCACCTCGCGACTGACGGGGTGCCCATGACCCCGCACCGTCCACGGAACGCACCTCCGAGGCTCCACGCCATTGCGGCGACGCTGCTGTCGCTGGGCGTCGCGGCACTGCTGCCCATGCAGGCTCAGGCCCAGGCGGGCAGTCGAACCACCGCGGCCGCAGCCGCCGAAAACGGCCCGCGCTGGCAGGACCTCTCTGCCAGCCAGCGCGCGGCGCTCAAGCCGCTCGAGCGCGACTGGTCCGGCATCGACGGGGCCCGCAAGCAGAAGTGGCTGGAGATCGCCAACCGCTACCCCGGCATGCCGCCGGCCGAACAGCAGCGCATCTCGGAGCGGATGACGGCCTGGGCCAAGATGTCACCCGCCGAGCGCGGTCAGGCACGCCTGAATTTCCAGTCGGCACGCCAGATGACGCCGGAGGAGCGCCAAGCCCGCTGGCAGGCCTACCAGGAACTCACACCCGAGCAGCGCCGCAAGCTGGCGGCTCGTGCCGCTCCGCCCGCACAACCGCCGGCGCGCAACGCCGATGCCGCCCGTCGCGCGGCCCAGCCCTCGCGTGACGGGGTGCAGGCGAAGTCGAATATCGTGCCGAATCCCAACTTCGCGGCAGCGCCCCGCCCGGTCGCGCCCACCGTGGTGCAGGCCGCGCCCGGCGCCACGACGTCGCTGATCTCCAAGCGGCCGACTCCGCCGGTGCACCAGCAACCCGGGCTGCCGAAGATCGCTGCGACACCCGGCTTCGTCGACAAGCAGACGCTGCTGCCGCAGCGCGGAGCGCAAGGCGCGGCCGCGTCGCCGCAGCCCCCGCAGCGATCTCAGAGTCGCTCCAAGTGAGCGCGGCCGTCGACGCAAGCGCCACCGCCGAGTGGCGCACGCCCAGCCTTGTTCGGCGGATGTCCTGCTTCCTGTACGAAGGCGTGCTCCTGTTCGGCGTGGTCTGGGCCGCCGGCATGGTGTATTCGATCGCCATGGGCCAGCGGCATGCGATGACCGGGCAGACGGGCATGCAGGTCGTGCAGTTCCTTGTGCTGGGCCTGTACTTCGTCTGGTTCTGGTCGCGCACCGGCCAGACGCTGCCGATGCAGACCTGGAACATCCGCCTGGTCACCTCGAACGGCGAGCCGGTCTCGCCGCTGCGCGCGGCCTGTCGCTACCTCGCGGCCTGGCTGTGGTTCCTGCCCGGGCTCGCCGCCGCCCATTTCGCGGGCATCCAGGGCGGCCTGGCCGTGTCCATCATCCTCGTCGCCGGGGTGCTGACCTACGCCGGCCTGAGCCTGCTGCACCCCAGTCGCCAGTTCCTCCACGACGCGCTGTGCGGCACCCGGTTGATCGAGTGGAAAGCCGTGCGCAAGCGCTGAGCGCCGCGTGTTCGCACGGGCAGAATGCGTGCCCATGAGCAATCCGCACAAGGGCCGCACCGGTATCGAGCGCATCATTCGAGCCGCGGGCTATTCGGTGGCCGGCATCCAGGCCGCCTACCGGGGTGAGAGCGCCTTCCGCCAGGAGTTCTGGCTCGCTGTCGTGATGCTGCCGGCCGCGTTCTGGCTGGGCCGAGACTGGGTCGAGGTCGCCTTGCTGGCCGGGTCGGTGATCCTGGTGCTGATCGTCGAACTGTTGAACTCCGCGATCGAGGCCGCCATCGACCGCATCTCCTTCGAGCTTCACGAGTTGTCCAAGCGCGCCAAGGACATCGCCAGTGCCGCGGTCATGCTCTCGCTGCTTCTGTGCGCCGCCATCTGGCTCGCCGCACTGTGGCAGCGCCTCGGAGCGGCCGCGTGAGCACCCGCTTGTCCCTGTGCGTCTACTGCGGTTCGCGCGAAGGCGCCTCACCGGCCTTCGCCCGCGCTGCGAAGGCGATCGGCGAAGGCATCGCGCGGCGTGGCTGGCAGCTGGTCTACGGCGGCGGCCGCGCGGGATTGATGGGCCGGGTGGCCGATGCGGCCCTGGCGGCCGGCGGCCAGGTGGTGGGCGTGATCCCGCGCACCTTGATGGAGCGCGAGGTCGGCCATGCGGGGCTCACGGAGCTGCATGTCGTCGACACCATGCACCAGCGCAAGCGGCTGATGGCCGAACGCAGCGACGCCTTCATCGCCCTGCCCGGCGGCATCGGCACCTTCGAGGAACTCTTCGAGGTCTGGACCTGGCGCCAACTCGGCTACCACGACAAGCCGGTCGGCCTGCTCAACGTCGACGGCTACTACGACGCCCTGCTCGGCTTCCTCGGCCAGACGGTGACAGGTGGGTTCGTCTCGCCCCAGCAGCATGCGCTGCTCGAGGTCGCCGTCGACCCCGTCGCCCTGCTCGATGCCGTCGGACGCCTGGCGCCGCGCGCCACCGCGCCCGACGACTACGGGCGCATCTGAGCCTGCTTCAGGCTCAGACCGCGTCTTCGTTCGTCTCGCCGGTGCGGATGCGCACCACCTGCTCGATCGCCGTGACGAAGATCTTGCCGTCGCCGATCTTGCCGGTCTTGGCCGCCTTGACGATGGCCTCGATGCAGCGCTCCACATCCGCATCCTTGACCACCACCTCGACCTTCACCTTGGGCAGGAAGTCGACCACGTACTCCGCGCCGCGGTACAGCTCGGTGTGGCCCTTCTGGCGGCCGAAGCCCTTCACCTCGGTGACGGTCAGGCCAGTCACGCCCACTTCGGCCAGGCTCTCGCGCACTTCCTCGAGCTTGAACGGTTTGACGATGGCGGTGATCTGCTTCATGGCCTGCTCCGGAACGATGGGACTGCGCCTAGTTTAAGCGCGGAACTTCGAGGTGATGGGATAGCGCCAGTCTCGCCCGAAGGCACGGTGGGTGATGCGGATGCCCACCGGCGCCTGGCGGCGCTTGTACTCGTTGATCTTGATGAGCCGCGTCACGCGCTCGACGTCGGTCGGGTCGAAACCCGCAGCGACGATCTGCTCGATGGACTGGTCGTCTTCCATGTAGCGCTCGAGGATGGCGTCGAGCACCTCGTAGGCCGGCAGGCTGTCCTGGTCTGTCTGGTCGGGCCGCAGTTCGGCCGAGGGCGGGCGGGTGATGATGCGTTGCGGGATCACCTCGGCGCCCTGGGCGTTCTTCCAGTTCGCCAGACGGTAGACCAGGGTCTTGGCAACGTCCTTGATCACCGCGAAACCACCGGCCATGTCGCCGTAGAGCGTGCAGTAGCCGGTGGCCATCTCGCTCTTGTTGCCGGTGGTCAGCACGATCGAGCCGAACTTGTTCGACAGTGCCATCAGCAGCGTGCCGCGGATGCGCGCCTGGATGTTCTCCTCGGTGGCATCCTCCGGCAGCCCGGCGAACTCGCTCGCCAGGCTGGCGCGGAAGGCGTCGAACATCGGCACGATGGAGATCTCGTCGTAGCGCACGCCCAGCCGCCTTGCCATGTCGCGCGCGTCGATCCAGGAGATGTCGGCCGTGTAGGGCGAGGGCATCATGACCGCGCGCACCTTGTCGGCGCCCAGCGCGTCGACGGCGATCGCCAGCACCAGCGCCGAGTCGATGCCACCGGACAGGCCAATGATGGCGCCGGGAAAGCCGTTCTTGCCGAGATAGTCGCGCACGCCGGTGACCAGCGCCGCCCACGCCTGGGCCTCGATCACCGGCACCTCGGCGATGGGGCCGCTCACGCGTGGCCCGTCCACCCGCACCAGCGTCAGCGCCTCTTCGAACATCGGCGCGCGGGCCACCACCGAGCCCTGCGAGTCGACCGCGAACGACGCACCGTCGAACACCACCTCGTCCTGCGCGCCCGTGAGGTGCGAGTAGAGCAAGGGCAAGCCGACGCTGCGCGCGCGCTCGGCCATGCGCGCTTCGCGCTCGGCATGCTTGCCGAGGTGGAACGGCGACGCGTTGAGCACGCACAGCACCTGCGCCCCGGCAGCGCGCGCTGCGGCGGCCGGCTCTTCGAACCAGGCGTCTTCGCAGATCAGCAGGCCGAAGCGCGTGCCGGCCACGTCGAACACCACCGGCCCCTGGGCCGCGTCACGGCCCGAGGCGAAGTAGCGGCGCTCGTCGAAGACCTGGTAGTTGGGCAGTTCGCGCTTGCAGTAGGTGGCGACGATGCGTCCCCCTGCCAGCACCGAGGCCGCGTTGTAGCGCTGCTGCACCGCCACCGACTTCGACCTAACATCCCCTCGATCACCGAACTGATGCGGATGCCCCACCACCACGTGCAAGCCGTCGAGCTCCGCCAGCGCCTGCGCGCAGCCGGCCAGCGCATCGGCGCAGGCCCGCATGAAGGCCGGCCTCAGCAACAGATCCTCGGGCGGATAGCCGCACAGGCTCAGTTCGGGAAACAGCACGAGCCTCGCCCCTTGCGCATGCGCGCGGCGGGCCTGCTCGACGATGCGCTGAGCGTTGCCGGAGATGTCGCCGACCGTCACGTTGATCTGCGCGAGGGCGACCTGGACGGGCGGCTGGGCTGACATGGTGCGCGGCGAGAACGGGTTGGAGACGGTCGGCGATCGCCTCGAGGAAGGCTCGAACGATTATGTCATCCGGGTCCACGACGACCCTGCCACGATCGACGGCGCGGCATGGGACGCGCTGCTCGACGCCGATCCCGGTGCGACGCCGTTCCTGCGTCATGCCTACCTGCTCGCGCTCACGGCCTCGGGCAGCGCGACGGCGGCCACTGGCTGGCAGCCCTGCTTCCTCACGATGCACCAAGGCGAGGCGCTCGTCGGCGCCTGCCCGCTCTACCTGAAGTCGCACTCCTACGGCGAGTACGTCTTCGACTGGGCCTGGGCGGATGCCTACCAGCGGCACGGCCTCGCCTACTACCCGAAGCTGCTCGGCGCCGTGCCGTTCACGCCGGTGCCCGGCGTGCGGCTGCTGGCCCGCGGCGCCGCCGAGCGCCGGCTGCTGCTGCGCGCGATGCGGCAGTTCGCTCGCGAGCAGAAGCTGTCGTCGGCCCACCTGCTGTTCCTCTCCGACGACGACCGCGAGGCGGCGCAGGCCGAAGGCTGGATGCTGCGTTCCAACGTGCAGTTCCACTGGCAGAACCCCGAACCGGATCCCTTTGCCGACTTCGCCGCCTTCCTGGCCAGCCTGCAGCGCGACAAGCGCAAGAAGATCCAGCAGGAGCGGCGCCGCGTCGCCGAGGCCGGCGTGAGATTCGAGACGCTGGCCGGCGAAGCGATCGACCGCGAAGCCTGGGACTTCTTCTACCGCTGCTACACCCTCACCTACCGCGCCCACCACTCCACGCCCTACCTCACGCGCGACTTCTTCGAGCGGATGCGCTCGACGATGCCGGCGCACTGGGTCATGTTCGTCGCCCGGCGCGGCGGTGAGCGCATCGCCTGTTCGCTCGTTGCCATCGACCCGGATCGCCGGGTGGCCTTCGGCCGCTACTGGGGCGCCACCGAGCAGGTGAACTGCCTGCACTTCGAGGCCTGCTACTACCAGCCGCTGCAGTGGTGCATCGCGAATGGCTACCGCCGCTTCGAGGGCGGTGCGCAGGGCGAGCACAAGATGGCACGCGGGCTGCTGCCGGTGCCCACGCACTCGGCCCACTGGCTCGCACACCCGCAGTTCGCGCGTGCCGTCGCCGACT
>NZ_JBFXIO010000201.1:0-9233 GCF_050175855.1 Piscinibacter sp. | reverse complement strand
GGCCAGAAGCTGTTCGACAAAGTCATCGAGGGCGACCTGCTGGGGGGCGCCATCGCCTTCGCGCGCGAAGTGGCCAAGAATCACGAACAAGGGCGCCCGCTGCCGCTGGTGCGCAACCTGAAGGTGGAGCACCCGAACCCGCAGGCCTACCTGCAGTTCGCGCGCAACACCGTCGGCGCGATGGCGAGGAACTTCCCGGCGCCGCCCAAGTGCGTCGACGCCGTGGCGGCCTCGACGACGATGAAGTTCGACGACGGCATGAAGTACGAGCGCGAGAACTTCATCGCGCTGATGATGACGCCGGAGTGCAAGGCGCTGCGCCACGCCTTCATGGCCGAGCGCGCCACCACCAAGATCCCCGACGTGCCGGCCGACACGCCGGTGCGCGAGGTGAAGAAGCTCGGTGTGATCGGCGCCGGCACCATGGGCGGCGGCATCTCGATGAACTTCCTCAACGCCGGCATCCCGGTGGTCATCCTCGAGATGAAGCAGGAGGCACTGGACCGCGGCATCGCCACCATCCGCAAGAACTACGAGGCCCAGGTCAAGAAGGGCAAGCTCAAGCAGGACAAGTACGAGCAGCGCATGGCGCTGCTGAGCACCACGCTGAAGTACGACGACCTGAAGGACTGCGACATGGTCATCGAGGCCGTGTTCGAGGACATGGCCGTCAAGGAGCAGGTCTTCAAGACGCTCGACGAGGTGATGAAGCCCGGCGCGATCCTGGCCACCAACACCTCGACGCTGGACGTGAACAAGATCGCCGCCTTCACCAAGCGCCCGCAGGACGTGATTGGCACGCACTTCTTCAGCCCGGCCAACGTGATGAAGCTGCTGGAGGTGGTGCGCGGCGAGAAGACCGCGAAGGACGTGCTCGCCACCGTGATGGCGCTGGGCAAGAAGATCCGCAAGACCTGCGTGGTCTCCGGCGTGTGCGATGGCTTCATCGGCAACCGCATGATCGAGCAGTACTCGCGCCAGGCCGGCTTCCTGCTGGAAGAGGGCTGCACGCCGGCGCAGGTGGACAAGGCGGTCGAGAAGTTCGGCTTCGCGATGGGCCCGTTCCGCATGGGCGACCTGGCCGGCAACGACGTGGGCTGGTACATCCGCAAGCGCCGCTACATCGAGAAGCCGCACCTGCGCTACTCGAAGACGGCCGACCTGCTGTGCGAACTCGGTCGCTTCGGCCAGAAGACCGGCGCCGGCTGGTACGACTACGTGCCGGGCAAGCGCGACGCGATTCCCTCCAAGCTGGTCGAGGAGATGATCGCCAAGCACCGCACCGAGCTCGGCATCACCCCGCGCAAGATCTCCGACGAGGAGATCGTGCAGCGACTCGTGTTCGCGCTGGTGAACGAGGGTGCGCGCATCGTCGAGGAAGGCATCGCCCTGCGCGCCTCCGACGTCGACATGGTCTACCTCACCGGCTACGGCTTCCCGCTCTTCCGCGGCGGTCCGATGTGCTATGCCGACACGGTGGGCCTCTTCAACGTCGTGCAGGCGATGAAGCGTTTCGCCAAGAACCCGAACGACGACGCGAAGTTCTGGGAGCCGGCGCCGCTGCTTGCCAGGCTGGCCGCCGAAGGCAAGACCTTCAGCTGAGCGCGAGCCGAGCACGAACGGAGCACCGCGATGAGCGAGCGCGCCACCTTCACCCGCATGGAGGAAAGCACGGCGGACGACTGGCGCAAGATCGCCGGCGAGTACGCGCCTTTCGTGAAGGCGCTGCCCGAGCGGCTGATCGCGCACCTGAAGCTGCTGGAAGGCGACTACGGCGGCTTCCCGGTCGACCGATACACCCATTCGCTGCAGACCGCCACGCGGGCGCTGCGCGACGGCCGCGACGAGGAGTACGTGGTCTGCGCGCTGCTGCACGACATTGGCGACACGCTGGCTCCGTTCAACCACTTCGACGTGGCCTCGGCGATCCTCAAGCCGGTGGTGAGCGAGGCCAACCTGTGGATGGTGCAGCACCACGGCATCTTCCAGGGCTACTACTTCTTCCATCACCTCGGGCTGGACCGGAACCTGCGCGACCAGTTCAAGGGCCACCCGCACTACGCGCGCACCGAGGAGTTCTGCGCGCTCTACGACAACCCGGCCTTCGACGCCAAGGCCGAGACGCTGCCGATCAGCGAATTCGAACCGATGCTGCGCCGCGTGTTCGCGCAGCCCCGCAACAGCATCTACAAGGCGGCGATGGCCGCCGAATGAGACCAGGAGCCCTGCCATGACAAACGCCGTGATCGTCTCGACCGCCCGCACGCCCCTGGCCAAGAGCTGGAAGGGTGCCTTCAACATGACCCACGGCGCCACGCTGGGCGGCCATGCCGTCAAGGCGGCCGTCGAGCGCGCCGGCATCGAGGCCGCCGAGGTCGACGACGTGATCATGGGCTGCGCCAACCCCGAAGGCGCGACGGGCGCGAACATCGCACGGCAGATCGCGCTGCGCGCCGGACTGCCGATCACCACCAGCGGCATGACCGTCAACCGCTTCTGCTCCAGCGGCCTGCAGACCATCGCGATGGCGGCGCAGCGCATCATCGCCGGCGAGGGCGACGTGTTCGCGGCCGGCGGCGTGGAGAGCATCTCCTGCGTGCAGAACGAGATGAACAAGCACATGCTGGCCGATCCCTGGCTCGCGCAGAACAAGCCGGAGATCTACTGGAGCATGCTGCAGACCGCCGAGCAGGTGGCCAAGCGCTACAACATTCCGCGCGAGCGCATGGACCAGTACGGCGCCGCCAGCCAGCAGAAGGCCTGCGCCGCGCAGGAAGCCGGCAAGTTCAAGGACGAGATCGCGCCGATCACCGTGATGGCCGGCGTGGCCGATGCGCAGCTCGGCCTGCGCACGAAGGAGGTCACGGTCAGCGCCGACGAGGGCCTGCGCCCGGGCACCACCTACGAGGCCGTGGCCGGCATCAAGCCGGCGCTGCCCGGCGGCGTGATCGCGGCGGGCAACGCCAGCCAGTTCAGCGACGGCGCCGGTGCCTGCATCGTGATGAACGAGAAAGTGGCCGAGCAGAAGGGCCTCAAGCCGCTGGGCCGCTTCCTCGGCTTCGCGGTGGCCGGCTGCGAGCCCGACGAGATGGGCATCGGCCCGGTGTTCGCGGTGCCCAAGGTGCTCAAGCGCCTGGGCCTGACGGTCGCCGACATCGACCTGTGGGAACTCAACGAGGCCTTCGCGGTGCAGGTGCTCTACTGCGCCGACACGCTGGGCATCCCGATGGACCGGCTGAACGTCAACGGCGGCGCGATCGCCGTCGGCCACCCCTACGGCGTCAGCGGCCAGCGGCTGACCGGCCACGCGCTGATTGAAGGCAAGCGCCGCGGCGCCAAGCGTGTCGTCGTGACGATGTGCATCGGCGGCGGCATGGGCGCGGCGGGCGTGTTCGAGGTGCTGTGATGGCGGATTCCGGTGGACCGTCCCCGGTGACGGTGTCGCCGGAAGCCTTCCTGGCCATGGGCCGGGACATCCTCGTCAAGCAGCCGTTCAGCATCCTGCTCGGCGCCCAGCTCAATGCGCTGGAGCCGGGCCGCTGCGAGCTGCAGGTGACGGTGGCCGAGCACCTCAAGCAGCAGCACGGCTTCGTGCATGGCGGCGTGCTGAGCTATCTCGCCGACAACGCGCTCACCTACGCCGGCGGCACCGCGCTGCGCGTGCCGGTACTGACCGGCGAATTCAAGATCAACTACGTGCGGCCCGCCGTGGGCGACCGCCTCGTGGCCCGCGCCGAAGCCGTGCACGTCGGCAAGACCCAGGCGGTGTGCCGCTGCGAGGTGTTCGCCGTCAGTGCCACCGGCGAGAAGCTCTGCGCGCTGGCGCAGGGCACCATCGTCGCCGCACCCGGCCAGGATTCCCAGTGACCATGAGCTACCGACAGACCGCCGACTTCCTGCTCTACGACTGGCTGCACGTCGAGACGCTGCAGCAGCGCGCGCGCTTCGCCGAGCACAGCCGCGAGACCTTCGACGCCGTGCTCGACATGTGCGAGAAGCTCGCGGCCGACAAGTTCGCGCCGGTCAACCGCCTCGTCGACACCGAGGAACCCTGGTTCGACGGCGAGAAGGTGCACGTGCCCGGCGCGGCCGTCGCCGCGGCGCGCGCCTACGCCGAGTCCGGCATGCTCGCCGCCGCACAGGACTACGACATGGGCGGCATGCAGCTGCCCTGCGTGGTCGAGATGGCCGCGCACGCCTTCTTCTCCAAGGCCGGTATCGGCGTCGGCGGTGCCGGCATGCTGACCAGCGGCAATGCCAACCTGCTGATGGCGCATGGCAGCGAACGGCAGCGCGAGGTGTTCGCCAAGAACGAGTTCGCCGGGCGCTTCTTCGGCACCATGTGCCTGTCGGAGCCGCAGGCGGGCTCGAGCCTGTCGGACATCGTCACCCGCGCCACGCCCGATGGCGAAGGTCACGAGGCCGATCCGCTGGGCCCGCGCTTCCGCCTGCGCGGCAACAAGATGTGGATCAGCAACGGCGAGCACGAACTGGCCGAGAACATCGTCCACCTGGTGCTGGCCAAGATCCCCGGGCCGGACGGCAAGCTCATCCCCGGCACGAAGGGCATCTCGCTGTTCATCGTGCCGAAGAAGCTGGTCGATACCGACGGCAAGCTCACCGGCGAGCGCAACGACGTGGCGCTCGCGGGCCTGAATCACAAGCTCGGCTACCGCGGCATTCCAAACACCCTGCTGAACTTCGGCGAAGGGCGCTACCCGGTGCGTGGGTCGGCCGGAGCGATCGGTTATCTCGTGGGCAAGCCGGGTGAAGGCCTGCGATGCATGTTCCACATGATGAACGAGGCGCGCATCGCGGTCGGTCTGGGCGCCACCATGCTCGGCTACGCCGGCTACGAGGCCAGCCTCGACTACGCCAAGAACCGGCCGCAGGGCCGGCCGATCGGCCCCGGCGGCAAGGACGCCACGCAGCCGCAGATCCCGATCATCCGCCACGCCGACGTGCGCCGCATGCTGCTGGCGCAGAAGAGCTGGTGCGAGGGTGCGCTGGCGCTGGAGCTGTACTGCGCGCGGCTGGTCGACGAGCAGCACTCCGGCGCGCCCGACGATGCGGCGCAGGCCGCGCTCCTGCTGGAAATGCTCACGCCCATCGCCAAGAGCTGGCCGAGCGAGTGGTGCCTGGAGGCCAACAGCCTGGCCATCCAGGTGCACGGCGGCTACGGCTATACGCGTGACTTCCCGGTGGAGCAGTACTGGCGCGACAACCGCCTGAACATGATCCACGAAGGCACCCACGGCATCCAGGCGCTCGACCTGCTCGGCCGCAAGGTGGTGATGGACGGCGGCAAGGGCCTGCAGCTGCTGGCCTCGCGCATCAACGCTACCATCGAGCGGGCCATGCGCGTGCCCGAGCTCGCCGGCTTCGGCAACGAGCTCGCGGCGGCGCTGGCGGAAGTCGGCCGCGCCACCAAGGCGGCCTGGGCCACCGGCACCCCGGAAGAGGCCCTCGCCAACGCCGTGCCCTACCTGCAGGCCTTCGGCCATACGGTGATCGCCTGGATCTGGCTCGACGTCGCGTTGTGCGCCCATGCAAAGCTGGAGCCAGGCGCTGCCGACGAGCCCGCGCTGCGCGGCAAGCTCGCCGCCTGCCGCTTCTTCTACCGGCACGATCTGCCCAAGGTGGCGGCCTGGCTGCAGGTGGTGGCCTCGCGCGACGACACCTGCCGCACGATCGACGAAGCTTGGTTCTAAGCCGCCGAGCGGACGCACCATGAAGCCCTCGACGACCGAGAAGTTGGTCTGGATCCTGATCTATGGTGGCCTGCTCGCCGTGGGCCTGGGCATCGCGCTGCAGCAGCGCGGCAGCGCGGCGCTCGGCTGGTTGCTCGTCGTCGGCGGCGGCATCGTGGCCGCGGTGGGCGTGGTGCTGATCTGGGTGCGATCGACGCAGAAGGACGACGCCTGATGCGCCGCTGGCTCCTCCTCGCGGTGGCGTTCTTCGCCACGCCCGCACTGGCGCAGGTCTACGAGTTCCCACGCTGGAACGACGCGGCGCAGGTAAATGCCGAATGCAGCCGCCTGCTAACCGACGTGCGCCAGCGCGAGAAGGCGCTGGCGGCGCTGCCTGAGCGCGGCGCCGGCGTGCTGGCGCCTCTGGATGAGCTGCTGCAGCGCGTCGAGGACACCATGGGGCCGCTGTGGCTGCTGCCGGCGGTGCATCCGGACAAGACCGTGCGTGACGCCGCCGAGGCCTGCGACCTCGAGTTCCAGCGTTTCACCGCCGCCTTCCTGCAGAACGCACGCGTCCACACGCGGCTGAAGCACGCGGCGGTGGCCGACGACATCGACCGCCGCCTGCAGCGAGAGCAGCTCGACGCCTTCGAGGACTCGGGCGTGGCGCTGGCGCCGGCGGCCCGCCAGCGGGCGCGCCGCATCAGCACCGAGCTCACCGAGCTTTCGCAGGCCTTCGAGCGCCGCATCCGCGAGAGCCGCGACACCGTGGCCTTCACCGAGGCGCAGCTGGAAGGCGTGCCGGAGAACGTCTGGCGCAACGCGCGGCGCGATGCCAAGGGCCGCTATGTACTCGGCCTCGACTACCCGACGGCCGACCCGGTGATGGAGCGCGCGGTGCAGGAGCGCACCCGCGAGCGCATGTGGCGGGCGACCATGCGCCAGGGCGGCGAAGCCAACCTGAAGACGCTGCAGCGCATCGCCGAGTTGCGCCGCGAGTACGCGCGGCTGTTCGGCTTCGACTCCTACGCCGACTTCACGCTGCGCCGGCGCATGGTGGGCAGCGAGGCGCAGGCCACGCGCTTCCTCGCCGAGGTGGATGCGGCGGTGGCACAACGTGAGCGCGCCGACCTTGCCTTGCTGCGCGAGGCCAAGGCGCGCGCCACCGGCGCGCCGCAGGCCTCCACGACGTTGCAGCGCTGGGACCTGCGGCACTTCACCGAGCGCGTGCGCAACGAGCGCTACACGGTCGACCAGGAGGCCTTCCGCGCCCACTTCCCGCCGCAGCGCAGCCTGGAGTTCGTGTTCGCGCTGTCGCAGCGCCTGTTCGGCGTGCGCTTCGAGCCAGTAGAACAGACACTGTGGCACCCGCAGGCCCGCGCCTACGCGGCGCGCGACGAGCAGGGCCGGCTGCTCGGTACGCTGTTCGTCGACCTCTTTCCGCGGCCCGACAAGTACAACCACGCGGCCGTCTGGTCGTTCCGCAACGTGTCGGTGCGCAGCGGCCGACTGCCTGCGGCCGCGCTGGTGGTGAACTTCGACAGCCAGGGCCTGACGCTGGAAGAACTGGAAACGCTGCTGCACGAGTTCGGCCACGCGCTGCACGCGCTGCTGTCGACCACGCGCTACGCCATCCCCGGCGGCACCAACGTGCTACTCGACTTCGCCGAGGCGCCGTCGCAGATGCTGGAGGACTGGGTCTACGACCCGGCCGTGCTGGCGCTGTTCCAGCAGGTCTGCAGCGAGTGCGCACCGGTGCCGCGCGAGATGATCGAGCGCGCCGCACGCGCCCGCCACTTCGCCAAGGGAATCGCCACCACGCGGCAGCTCGTCTTCGCCCGCTACGACCTCGCCCTGCACGGCCGGCGTGCCGAGGCGCCGATGAAGCTGTGGGCTCGCATGGAGCGTGCCACGCCGCTGGGCCACGTGCCGGGCACCATCTTCCCGGCCGGCTTCGGCCACCTGGCCGGCGGCTATGGTGCGGGCTACTACGCCTACATGTGGAGCCTGGTGGTGGCCGAAGACCTGCGCACCGCCTTCGCCGCCGACCGGCTCGACGCGGCGGTGGGCCGCCGCTACCGCGACACCGTGCTGGCCAACGGCGGCCAGCTGGCGCCGAAGGAGCTGGTGCGCCGCTTCCTCGGTCGCGAGGGCAACGCCGAGGCCTTCTTCCGCAGCCTCGCCATCGAGTAGACGACGAAAGAACCCAGGAGACCGACCATGAGCACCCCGATCCAGAAGCTGTTCGACCTCAGCGGCCAGACCGCGCTCGTCACCGGCGGCTCGCGCGGCCTCGGCCTGCAGATCGCCGAGGCGCTGGGCGAGGCCGGCGCGAAGATCTTCCTCACCTCGCGCAAGGCGGCCGACCTGGAGGAGGCCGCCGCGCACCTGCAGGCCAAAGGCATCGACGCGCGCTGGGTGGCGGCCGACATGAGCCAGCCCGCCGAGGTGGAACGCGTGGCCACAGAGGCGCTGCAACGCCTGGGCGACATCGACATCCTCGTCAACAACGCCGGCGCCACCTGGGGCGCGCCGGCCGAGGACTATCCGCTGGAAGCCTGGGACAAGGTGATGAACCTGAACATCCGCAGCATCTTCCTGATGAGCCAGCAGATCGGCAAGCGCAGCATGATTCCGAGAAAGCGCGGCCGCATCATCAACGTCGCTTCGATCGCCGGCCTCAGCGGCTCGGGCGACGTCGAGTTCATCGCCTACGGCACCAGCAAGGGCGCGGTGGTGAATTTCACCCGCACGCTGGCCGGCGAGTGGGGCGAGCACGGCATCACCGTCAATGCGCTGGCGCCGGGCTTCTTCCCGAGCAAGATGACCAAGGGCACGCTGGAGCGCATCGGCTCCGACCGCCTCGCCAAGGCCGCGCCGCTGCGCCGCATCGGCGACGACGACGACCTCAAGGGCGCCGCGCTGCTGTTCGCCTCGGCGGCGGGCAAGCACATCACCGGCCAGATCCTGGCGGTGGACGGCGGCGTGTCGGCCGTGCATCACGGCGGATGACGCGCCGATGAAGTTCCTCGCCCAGATCCCCTTCGTCGACCTGCTCGGCATGGAGCTGGTCTCGTGCGAGGCTGGCCGGGCCGAGATCGCGCTGACGCTGCGCGAGGAGCTCACCAACTCGTGGAGCGTGGCGCATGGCGGCGTGACCATGACGCTGCTCGACGTCGTGATGGCGCATGCCGCGCGCAGCCCCAACCAGCCCGGCCACCCCGAATCGCCCGGCGTGGTGACGATCGAGATGAAGACCAGCTTCCTGCGCGCCGGGCTTGGCCGGCTCACCGCTCGGGGCACGCTGTTGCACCGCACCGCCTCGATGGCCTTCACCGAGGGCTCGGTGGTCGACGAGAAGGGCGAGCTGGTGGCCCATGCCACCGGCACGTTCAAATACATGAAGGCGCTGCCCGCGGGCGGCCGGCGCATCCAGAGGCTCAACGCCTCCGACTGAAGGAGTACCCCGATGACGACGATCAACAAGCAGTGGCTGCTGGCCTCGCGGCCGAAGGGCGAGGCGAGCGTGGACAATTTCCGCCT
>NZ_JBFXIO010000200.1:0-9252 GCF_050175855.1 Piscinibacter sp. | reverse complement strand
TACGTCGCGTGGAAGCCTGCCGCGGTGCCCGCGCCGCAGCTGCTCTTCCTCAATGAGCCGCTCGCCCACGAGCTGGGGCTGGATCCGGCGGCTTTGCGCGCGGCGGATGCCGGCGCATTGTTTGCAGGCAACCTGCTGCCCGAAGACGCCCAGCCGATCGCCCAGGCCTACGCCGGCCACCAGTTCGGCGGCTTCTCGCCGCAGCTCGGCGACGGCCGCGCCCTGCTGCTGGGTGAGCTGATCGACCGCCACGGGCAGCGGCGCGACGTCGCCTTCAAGGGCTCGGGCCGCACGCCCTTCTCGCGTGGTGGCGACGGCAAGGCCGCGGTCGGGCCGATGCTGCGCGAGGTGCTCATCGGCGAGGCCATGCATGCGCTGGGCATCCCGACCACGCGCGCGCTGGCGGTGGCGGCCACCGGGGAGGGCGTCAATCGCGAGGTCGTGCTGCCCGGCGCAGTGCTGACCCGCGTGGCGGCCAGCCACCTGCGCGTCGGCACCTTCCAGTTCTTCCTCGCCCGGGGCGACCTCGACGGGCTGCGCCGGCTCGCCGACTACGCCATCGCGCGCCACGACCCCGCACTGGCCGAGGCGCCCGACCGCCACCTCGCCCTGCTGCGCGCGGTGGCGCAGCGCCAGGCCTCGCTGATCGCCCAGTGGATGAACGTGGGCTTCATCCACGGCGTGATGAACACCGACAACATGACGATCTCCGGCGAGACCATCGACTACGGACCCTGCGCCTTCATGGAGGCGCACGACCCGGCGGCGGTGTTCAGCAGCATCGACCACGGCGGGCGCTACGCCTACGGCAACCAGCCGCACATCGCACGCTGGAACCTGGCTCGCCTGGCCGAGGCGCTGCTGCCGCTGATGGCCGACGCCGACGACGAGGCGGCGATCGGGCGGGCCGTGGCGCAGGTCACCGAGGTCATCGACGCCTTCCCGGGGCTCTACGCGGCGGCGCTGCTGCAGGGGCAGCGGGCGAAGCTGGGCCTCGTCGCCGCCACGGCGGGTGACGACGCCGCCGACACGGCGCTCGCCGCCGAGTGGCTGGCCCTGCTGCACGCACAGGCCGTCGACCACACCCTGGCCTGGCGCCGCCTGGCCGACGCCGCCGAGGGTGCCGAAGCCCCGCTGCTCGATCTGTTCGCCGACCGCGAGGCCGCCACCGCCTGGCTGGCCCGGTGGCGCGAGCGCTGTGCCCGTGAAGGCGCTGCCGGCCTGCCACCGGCCGAGCGCGCCGCCCGCATGCGCGGCGCCAACCCGTGGATGATCCCGCGCAACCACCGGGTCGAAGAGGCGCTGGCGGCCGCCACCGAAGGCGACCTGGCGCCGTTCGAGCGGCTGATGGCGGCGCTGCACCAGCCGTTCGACGAGCGCCCGGCGTTCGCCGACCTGGCCGGGCCGGCACCCGCCGAGATCACCGCCGGCTACCAGACCTTCTGCGGCACCTGAGAGGGGCATGGCCGCTGCAGGCGCAAGAAAGTGAGGTTTCACTCATTGCGCACTGCAACACTTGATCGGGGACGGACGTCAACCGCAGCGACTAACCTGACGTTCAACACCCGAAAACGCACGGGCTGCGTCTTCCTCGACCGGACGATGGCCCCCACACAGTCATGGCCCCCCGCTACATCCAGACTCCTCACACCCCGAAGCGCAAGACCATCCCGGTCTCCCAGCTCATCGGCGAGCGCCGCGACGCCAAGCACGAAAGCTCGCTGTGCGACGGCATGGGCGCCGTGCGTCGCTCGCTGACGCAGGAGCTGATGGCCGACCGCAAGCGCTGAGGCGCCGAGCGGAGCCCCTCTCCGCTCTTTCTCCCCTCCCTCTTCTCCAAGCCGGCCAAGGCGCCGGCGGTGATCGCACAACGGGAAAACCCGCATCTAGTTGATATAGCAACTGGTTGACATACCAACCAATTGCATCGAGCATTGCGCCAGATCAACTCGCGCCCTTGCCTTTCGCGGCGCATCACCTGGAGACAACCCATGAGCCTGTGCACCCGACGCCGTGCGGCCGCGATGACGGCCGCCCTCGTGTCTGCTTCGTTCGCCTCGTTCGGTGCCGCCGCGCAGGCGGTCAAGATCGGCATCGTGGGGCCGTTCTCCGGCCCCTTCGCGCACTACGGCACGCTGTTCAAGAACGGCGCCGAGGCCTACATCGCGTCGCAGGGCGGCAAGCTCGGCGGCCGAGACGTCGAGCTGATCTACCGCGACACCGGCGGCCCGAACCCCGGCCAGACCAAGACGCTGGTGCAGGAGCTGATCGTCAAGGACAAGGTCGACTACCTCGGCGGCTTCGTCTTCACGCCCAATGCCTTCGCGGTGGCGCCGCTGATCCAGCAGAGCCAGACGCCGACGGTGATCTTCAACGCCGCCACCTCGGCCATCACCGACAAGAGCGAGTTCTTCATCCGCACCAGCTACACGCTCTGGCAGGTGACGGTGCCGCTGGCGCAGTGGGCGGCGAAGAACAACATCAAGAAGGTGGTCACCGCGGTGACCGACTACGGCCCTGGCATCGACGCCGAGACCGCCTGGAAGAGCGAATTCACGAAGCAAGGCGGCACCGTGGTCGAGTCGATCCGCATGCCGATCGCCACCACCGACTTCGCGCCCTTCGTGCAGCGCATCAAGGCCAGCGGCGCGCAGGCGGTCTACACCTTCCTGCCCGGCGGCCCGCCCAACCTCGGCTTCGTCAAGGCCTACAACGAGAACGGCCTGGCCAAGGCCGGCATCCAGTTCCTCGGCACGGCCGAGATGGACGAGTACGACCTGCAGAAGTTCGGCGACTCGGCGCTCGGCCTGACCACCGCTTTCCACTACTCGGCCGCGCACGACTCGCCGGCCAACAAGACCTTCGTCGCGGCGCTGAAGAAGAAGGATCCGAACGCGATCGCCAATTACGCCGCGGTGGGCGCCTGGGACGGCATGCAGGTCATCCACAGGATGATCGAGGCCACCGGCGGCCAGAGGGATGGCCTCAAGGCCGTGGCGGCCGCGCGCACGCTGCAGTGGGAGAGCCCGCGCGGCCCGGTGCGCATCGACCCGAAGACCCGCCACATCGTGCAGAACGTGTACCTGCGCAAGGTCGAGAAGGCCGGCGGCACGCTGGTCAACCAGGAAGTGCAGAACTTCGGCCCGCAGGCCGACCACGGCCTCGACAAGTAGGCGCAGGCACGGAGCGCGGCGATGCAACTGCTGGCCAACGTGCTGATCGACGGCCTGGCCTACGGGATGGTGCTGTTCATCATCGCCGTGGGCCTGTCGGTCACGCTCGGCCTGATGCGCTTCGTGAACCTGGCGCACGGCGCGTTCGCGATGATCGGCGGCTACGCGGCGGCGCTGCTCACCCGAGAAGCGCAGTGGAGCTTCTGGGTCGCCGTGCCCGCGGCGCTCGCGCTCACCGCGGCGGCCGGCGCGCTGCTCGAGGCGCTGGTGCTGCGCCACCTGTACCGCCGCAGCGAGCTCGAGCAGGTGCTGTTCACCATCGGCCTGACCTTCTTCCTGATCGCGCTGACCAATGCCCTGGCCGGGCCGCAGGTGCAGCTGATCGTGCTGCCGCCGCTGCTGGCGCAGCCGGTCGACCTGGGCTTCCGCACCTTGCCGGCGCAACGCCTGCTGGTGATCGCGACGGGGCTGCTGGTGGCGGCGGCCGCCGCGTGGACGGTGGCGCGCACGCGCTTCGGCGTGTGGCTGCGCGCCGCCGTCGACCACCCCGACACCGCCGCCACGCTGGGCATCCCGATCCGCACCGTGCAGTGCGCCAGCTTCGCCGCCGGTGCGGCGCTTGCCGGGCTGGGCGGCGTGCTCGGTGCCGAACTGATGCCGCTGGAGCCGTACTACGCGCTGAAGTACCTGGTGCTCGTGCTGGTGGTCGTCGCGGTGGGCGGCATGGGCAGCCTGCCGGGCTCGCTGCTCGCCGCAGTGGCGCTGGGCATCGTCGAGACGGCGAGCAAGTACCTCGCCTCAGACTGGGGCAGCCTGTTCTTCTTCCTCGCCATGGCCATGCTGCTGGCCTGGCGCCCCGATGGATTGCTGAGGCGATGAGCGGCGTCGACACCGGGGCCCCGAAGGTGGCGCCGCCCTGGCGCGCGCCGCTGATCGTGCTCGCCCTCGGGCTGGCCGCGTGGTGGGCGATGCCCGACCAGCTCGGCCTGCTCACGCGCATCGCCATCACGGCGCTGTTCGTGCTCTCGCTCGACCTGGTCGTCGGCATCGCCGGCCTGGCCACGCTCGGCCATGCGGCGCTGTTCGGCGCCGGCGCCTACGCGGCGGGCATCTTCGCGTTGCGCGCGCATGCCGACCCGCTGCTCGGCTTGGCCGTGGGCACGGGCGCCGGCGCGCTGCTGGCGCTGGCCTCCGGCGCCTTCCTGCTGCGCTACCACGGCTTCACCTTCCTGATGCTCACCGTGGCGATGGCGCAGATCGCCGCCAGCCTGGCGCAGAAGGCCCGCGACTGGACCGGCGGCGACGACGGCCTGACCGGCTTCACGATGGGCCCGCTGCTCGGCCACTTCGCCTTCGACCTCGAAGGCCGCACCGCCGCGCTGTATGCGCTGGCGGTGCTGGTGCTCGGCCTGTACGTGGCGCGCCGGGTGGCCGATTCGCCCTTCGGGCTGGCCGTGCGCGGCATCCACGAGAACCGCGCGCGCATGGCCGCGTTGGGTACGCTGGTGATCCCGCGGCTGCTGGCGATGTACACGCTGGCCGGGGCACTGGCCGGCGCGGCGGGGGCACTGTCGGCGCAGACCAACGCCATCGTCGGGCTGGACAGCCTGACCTTCGCGCTCTCGGCCGAGGCGCTGGTGATGCTCATCCTCGGCGGCGCGGGTCGGCTGCACGGCGCACTGATCGGCGCCGTCGTGTTCACGCTGCTGCACCACACGGCCGCGTCGATCAACCCGTACCACTGGCTGTTCGTCGTCGGCGCCGCGCTGATGGCGGTGGTGCTGGTGCCGCCGCAGAAGGCCTGGGCCTGGCTGCGCTCGCGCCTGGGGGCCTCGCCATGAGCGCCGTGCTGTTGGCGACACGCCAGCTCGACAAGCGCTACGGCGGCCTGCACGTCACGCGCGACGTCTCGCTGCAGCTGCACGCCGGCGAGCGCCTCGCGCTGATCGGCCCGAACGGCGCCGGCAAGACGACACTGGTCAACCAGCTCAGCGGCACGGTGGCGCCAAGCTCGGGCAGCGTCTGGCTCGCCGGCGAGGACGTGACGCGCCGCTCGCAGGCACAACGGGTGCGCGCCGGCCTGGCGCGCACCTTCCAGATCACCACGCTGGCGCCGCACCTGCCGGTGCAGCGCCAGGTAGAACTCGCGCTGTTCGAGCGCGAAGGGCTGACCGGCCGCTTCTGGCGCTCGATCGACGGCTACCCGGCGCTGGCCGCCGAGGCGCGCGCGCTGCTGCGCGACCTCGGCCTGGGCGAACACGCCGGCTGGCCGACCGAACGATTGGCCTACGGCGAGCAGCGGCTGGTGGAACTGGCGCTGGCCCTGGCCCTGCGGCCCAAGGTGCTGCTGCTCGACGAGCCGATGGCCGGCGTTCCGCAGGGCGAAGGCACGCGGCTGCTCGCCGCGCTCGACGCGCTGCCCCGGGACCTCGCCGTGCTGATCATCGAACACGACATGGGACTGGTGTTCCGCTTCGCGCACCGCATCGTCGTGCTCGCCGAAGGCGCGGTGATCGCCGACGGCACGCCGTCCGAGATCCGCAACGATGCGCGCGTGCGCGCCGCCTACCTGGGCCAGTGAGCATGAACTGCCTTCAGTCGTCGCCACCGCGGGCCGAGCGCCGGGCCGCTCCCAAGCCGGCCCGCATCCCGTCAGGGGATCGGCCGACGTACCCGTCGGACGAGGGGCTGTCATGATTCTCGAACTGCACGACGTGGTGGCCGGCTACGGCCCCATCACCGTGCTCAACGGCCTGAGCCTGACGGTGGCCCCGCAGGAGAAGCTGGCGCTGATCGGCCGCAACGGCGTCGGCAAGACCACCACGCTCGCGGCGGTGATGGGCCTGGCGCAGCTGCGCAGCGGGCGCATCGTCTTCGACGGCGAAGACCTCGCCGGCCTCGCGCCGCACCAGCGCGCCGCGCGCGGCCTCGGCCTGGTGCCGCAGACGCGCGACATCTTTCCCTCGCTGACGGTCGAGGAGAACCTGGTCGCCGGGCTGAAGCGGCGGCCGAAGCGCGCGCTCGACGAAGCCTACGCGCTGTTCCCGCGCCTGGCCGAGCGGCGCCGCAACGGCGGCGGCCAGCTCAGCGGCGGCGAGCAGCAGATGCTGTCGGTGGCTCGCGCGCTGCTCGGCCAGCCGCGTCTGCTGCTGCTCGACGAACCGCTCGAAGGCCTGGCGCCGCTGATCCGCCAGGAGCTGCTGGCCGCCTTCGCGCGCATGAGCCGCGACAGCGGCATCACCGTGGTGATCGTCGAGCAGCAGGTACAGGAGGCGCTCGGCTATGCCGACCGGGCGCTGGTGCTGGAGCGCGGCTCGGTGGTGCACGAGGCCGCGGCCGACGCACTGCGCCGGGACGCCGCCGCGCTCGAGCGCCTGGTCGGCGTGGCGGTGCACTGAACGAAACGGAGGAGAGCCATGAACGAGACCGCGAACATCCCCGAACTGGACATCGACCCGTACTCGGCCGAGAACCTGATCGACCCCTACCCGATGCACCAGCGCATGCGCGAGGCCGGGCCGGTGGTCAGGCTCACGCCCTACCCCAGCCTGGTGGCCTGCGCCCGCCACGAGCAGGTGCACGCGGTGTTCAACGACCACGCCACCTTCATCTCCGGCGCCGGCGTGGGCCTGAGCAACTTCAACCTGGAGACGCCGTTCCGCCCAAAGAGCCTGATCCTCGAGGCCGATCCGCCGCTGCACACGCAGACGCGCGCGGTGCTCTCGCGCATCCTCAGCCCGAAGGCGGTGATGCAGATCCGCACCACGTTCACCGAGGTGGCGGAACAGATGGTCGAGCGCTGCGTCGAGAAGGGCACGATCTGCGGCATCCACGACCTGGCGCAGATCTACCCGCTGAAGGTGTTCCCCGACGCGGTGGGTGTCGAAGACGACGGCCGCGAGAACCTGCTCGTCTACGGCGACCTGATCTTCAACTCGATGGGCCCGCGCAACGCGCTGCTGGCCAAGGCAGCCGAACGCATGGGGCCGGTCACCGAGTGGATCATGGCGCACTGCCGGCGCGAGCACCTGCGCCCCGGCGGCTTCGGCGACCAGATCTACCAGGCCGCCGACGCCGGCGAGATCACCCACGAGCAGGCGCCGCTGCTGGTGCGCTCCTTCCTCTCGGCCGGCGTCGACACCACCATCAACGGAATCGGCAACGCGCTGTTCGCGCTGGCGCAGCACCCCGATCAATACGCCAGGCTGCATGCCGACCCATCGCTCGCCCGCCCCGCCTTCGAGGAGGCGCTGCGCTGGGAATCGACCGCGCAGACCTTCTACCGCACTGCGGCGCGCGACTGCGAGATCGCCGGTGTACCGGTGGCCGAGAACACCAAGGTGCTGTGCATGCTGGCCTCGGCCAACCGCGACCCGCGCAAGTGGCCCGACCCGGACCGCTACGATATCGAGCGGCGACCGAGCGGCCACGTGGCCTTCGGCGCCGGCATCCACGGCTGCGTGGGACAGGCGGTGGCGAGGCTGGAAGGCGAGGTGGTGCTCACGGCGCTGGCCCGGCGCGTCAAGCGCATCGAGATCGCCGGAGCGCACACCCGCCGCCTGAACAACACGCTGCGCGCCCTCGACACCCTGCCGCTGACGCTCGTTCCCGCCTGACACTCCGGCCCGATTCCTGCAAGCTGACTTCACCATGCCCGACATCACCTTCATCCTGACCGACGGCAGCGAGCGCGGCCTCGAGGCGCCCGAGGGCGTCAGCGTCATGGCCGCGGCCACCGGCGCCGGCGTGCCCGGCATCGTCGCCGAGTGCGGCGGCTCGGCAATGTGCGCCACCTGCCACGTCTACGTCGACGAGGCGTGGGCCGGCCAGCTGCCCGCGCCGCTGGCCAACGAGCTCGAGATGCTCGAATGCACCGCCGCCGAACGCCGTCCGACCAGCCGCCTGTCGTGCCAGATCAAGCTCACCGCCGCGCTGCAGGGGCTGGTGGTGCGCATCCCCGAGCGGCAGCAGTAAGTGGCTTCACCGACCAACGTCGATCTCGAGCGCTACGTCCCGGCCTTCCTGACCTGGATCGCCAACAAGCTCTCGCGCGGCGCCTCGCAGCACTACCTCGCCGTCTTCGACGTCGGCATCGAGACCTGGCGCTGCCTGGTGCTGCTGGCCATCCACGGCTCGATCTCCGCGCAGCAGGTGTCGCGCATCATCGGCATGGACAAGAGCTCGGTCAGCCGCTGTTTCAAGAGCATGCAGTCGCGCGGGCTCGTCACCATCGGCCTGGACGCCGGCGACGGGCGCCTGCGCATCGCCACCCTCACGCCCAAGGGGCGCGAGCTGCACGACCAGATCCTGGGCATCGCGCTCGAGCGCGAGCGGGCCTTCCTGTCGGTGCTGAACCCGCAAGAGACCGAGACGCTGATCGCGCTGCTCAAGCGGCTGCACGAGAATCTGCCCGCGGTGGAAACGGCCACGGCCCGCTACGTGGCGCGCCGCTTCCCGGCCGCGGCGCGGCGCCGCGTGCACGACGAGGAGGATGCCGATGAGTGAGCGCAGCGCCATCGTGATCGTCGGCGGAGGCCATGCCGGCGCGGCGCTGTGCAACGCGCTCGCCGCCGCCGGCCTGGGCGCGCGCACGCACCTGGTGTGCGCCGAGGCCGAGCTGCCCTACCAGCGACCGCCGCTGTCCAAGGCCTTCCTGAAGAGCCCGTCCGAGGACGTGCAGCCGCACCGCAACGAGGCCTGGTACGGCGAGGCCGGCATCACGCTGCACCGCGCCGACCCGGCGCTGGCGATCGACCGCGCGGGCCGCACACTGACGCTGCGCTCGGGCGCGGTGCTGCCCTATGAGTGGCTGGTGCTGGCCACCGGCGCCAGCGCGCGCACGCTGCCGGCGCTGCCCGCCACGCTGGCCAACGTGGCGGTGCTGCGCGGCGCCGCCGATGCGCGGCGCCTGCGCAGCCTGCTCGACGCCGCGAAGCGCGTGACCGTGCTCGGCGGTGGCTTCATCGGGCTGGAGATCGCCGCCACGGCGGCGATGCTGGGCAAGTCGGTCAGCGTGCTGGAAGCCGCGCCGCGGCTGCTGCAGCGTTCGGTGTCGCCCGAGCTGGCGGACAGCGTGCTG
>NZ_JBFXIO010000199.1:0-9292 GCF_050175855.1 Piscinibacter sp. | reverse complement strand
CAGGCGCGGCGCCGGCTCGCAATCCGCCCAGCGCTCCAGCCAGGGCGCGAGGTGCGGCTCGGCGACGCTGCGCACGCGCCTGGCCGACGCCAGCGCCTCGCCGATGGCGCGCGCCTCCCCGAACCAGCGCAGCGGCACCAGCTCGGCCATGCGCGTGCCGACGAACTGCCAGCGCTTCTCGCTCCACGGCCAGGCGCGGTGAAACTCGGCACTGAACAGGCCGATGACGCGCGTGTTGGCCGGCAGTTCGTCGGGCAGCGCACCGAGGTTCCAGGGGTGCACCAGCCAGACCTCGGTGCCGCGCACGTGCGAGGCATCGGGCGTTTCGCAGCCCAGCCATTCGGGGGGCTCGCTGAGGCAAACCGGCTCGGCCACACCCTGGCCGCTCCCGGCCTCGGCCACGGCAAGCGCCGAACGCGCGATGCCGTCGAGCGCCTCGTAGCTCGTGTCGATCACCGTGCCCGGGCTGTGCCAGCCGGGCGGCGCGTAGCGCGCCACGTTCTCCGCGTTGAAGAGGTACGGCTTGTGGCTGCCGGTGCCGGCCACCCACTGCCAGCTGAGATGGTTGCTGGCGAGGTCGCCATCGAGCAGGTGGGCATACAGCCAGTCGGCACCGGCGCGCCAGTGCACCTTGCGCAGGTGCACCACGTAGCTGGCCAGCCACATGCGCGCATGGTTGTGCAGCATGCCGGTGGCGTACAGCGTTCGCACCGCCTGGTCGATGGCCGGCACGCCGGTGCGTGCCTCGCGGATGTCCTCCGGAACTTCGCCCGAATACGCCCCCTCGGGCAGCACGCCGGCGTGCAGCGAGCGCAGGATGCCGGTGCCGTGCTCGTCCCACACATGGCGGAAGTACTCGCGCCAGCCAAGCTCGTAGACGAACTTGTGCTGCGCCTCCAGCCGGTGCCGGTCGGCCACGCCCTGCAGCACCTCGCGCAGGCTCACGAAGCCGTGCGTCACGTAGGGCGACAGGCCGCTGACCGCGCCCTCCAGGTGGTTGCGCGTGCTGGCATAGGCCTTGGGCCGCACCGCGGCGATACGCGCCCGTGCGGCGGCGATCGTCGGCTCGAAGAGGTCACTCATGGCTCTTGCTCCCCACCTCACCGCGGCGGATCGCCGCGGCGCGCGCCACCACGGCGCGCTTCTCGTCATCGCCCATGCGGGCCACGTTCTTCACCTGCAGCGCCATGCGCGGGTTCTTCGCCAGAAGCGCCTCGTGGCGCATGAGGAAGTCCCAGTACAGCGTGGTGAAGGGGCAGGCGCGCTCGCCTTTGCGCTGCGACGGGTCGTACCGGCAGCCGCGGCAATGCGGGCTCATGCGGTCGATGTACTTGCCGGTGGCCACGTAGGGCTTGCTGGCCATCAGGCCGCCATCGGCGTACTGGCTCATGCCCAGCGTGTTGGGCAGCTCGACCCACTCCACCGCATCGACGTAGACCGACAGGTACCAGCCATGCACCCGCCTCGGATCGACGCCGTACAGCAGCGCGAAGAGGCCGGTCACCATCAGACGTTGGATGTGGTGCGCGTAGCCGTGGCGGAGCGTCTGCGTGATGGCGTCGCGCAGGCAGGCCATGTCGGTCTGTCCGTTCCAGTACCAGGCCGGCAGGTCTTCGCGGGCGTCGAGCGCATTGCGTTCGAGGTAGCCGGGCATCTGCGTCCAGTAGATGCCGCGCACGTACTCGCGCCAGCCGAGGATCTGGCGGACGAAGCCCTCCACGCTGGCCAGTGGCGCCTTGCCGGCGTGGTAGGCCGCCTCGGCCGCGGCCACGGCCTCGCGCGGGTGGATGAGCTTGAGGTTCAGCGCCGCGGCGATATGGGCATGGAAGAGCCAGGGCTCACCGGGCCACATCGCATCCTGGTGGCGGCCGAATCGAGGCAGTCGCTCGTCGATGAAGCGGTACAGCGCCTGCTGCGCCTGCTCGCGCGTCACCGGCCACGCGAAGTCGTCGAGCGCACCGGGGTGATCGGCGAATCGATTGCGCACCAGCGCGATCACCTCGCGCGTGATCTCGTCGGGCTCGAAGCGGCTGCGCGGCGGCACGCGGCCCGGACCTTCGGCGCCGAAGGGTTCGCGGTTGTCGGCGTCGAAGTTCCACTCGCCGCCGATCGGCTGGTCGCCGTCCATCAGCACGCGGTGGCGCACGCGCTGCTCGCGATAGAAGTACTCCAGGCGCAGCGAGCGCCGGCCGCGCGCGTGGGCAGCGAAGTCGCGCACGCTGCAGAAGAAGTGGCGGTCCTCGCGAATGTCCAGCGGCAGGCAGCAGGCCTCGGCCACACCACGCAAGGCCTGCAGCACGCGCCAGTCGCCCGGTGCCGTCATCACCAGACGATGCGGGCGCAGCCGCTCGATGTCGGCCGTCAGCTGCGCGGCCAGGCTGCCGCGGTTGCCGGGGTCGTCCAGCGCGGTGTAGTGCAGCGGCCGGCCAGCCTCCCGCAGCGCCTGCGCGAAGTGGCGCATCGCCGAGAGGAACAGCGCCGTGCGCGGCTGGCTCGACCAGATATGCGTCGACTCCTCGGCGACCTCGGCCATCCACACCGCGTCCTGCGCGACGTCGAAGTCGTCGAAGGCGGACGCGTCGAGGTCGAGCTGATCGCCCAGCACGATCACCAGCGTGCGCAGCTCAGCCATGGCGGCCCCTGACGGCCCGGCATCGATCGCTGCAGTACTTCACCTCGGCCCAGTTCTTCGCCCAGGCGCGCCGCCAGCTCATCGGCCGGCCACAGGCGAGGCAGGGCTTGGACGGCAGGGTTGCCTTGTTGCCGCGAAAGCCCGAGGCGGCGCGCGTCATGCCGCCTCCGCCGCGGCATCCGCACCGGAGGCTCTGCCGCGTCCGCGGGCGCCGGTGCCGCTGGCCAGCACCGCGTCGGCCAGGGTCGCACCGGACAGCCAGGCGCCTTCCACGCCCGAGCCGCCGAGGAAGTCGCCGCATACGCCGAGGCCCTGCAACCGGTCCCACCAGTGCAGATGCCCCGGCTCGACCGCCTCGACAGGCGGCAGCGCATAGCGCCAGCGGTGCACCAAGGCATGCTTCCAGCGCAGCGACTCGCCCAGCCAGTCGTCCACCGCGGCTTCCAGCTCGTCCTGCACCTGTTCCCCGGGCGCCTCGAGCCGCTCGGCGCTCCAGTCGGCGCGGGCGTGCACCACCCAGTGGATCTCGTCGTCACGGCGCTCGCGACCGGGCTTCGTCTCGTTGCGGATCAGCCAGTCCAGCGGCCCTTGCGGCGGCCTCGCCGCCTGCCAGCCCGGCGGCGCGCGGGTCGGTTCGCTGATGCCCATCAGCGTCCAGCACGGCCGCATGGCCACGCGGGCAGCGGTGCGCGCCCAGCCCGGTGCGTGGGGGATCAGCAGCGGCGCCGCCTGCACCGGCGGCATCGCCAGCACGACGATGTCGTACTCGTCCGGCAGCACGACGCCGCGGCGACGCAGACGCCAGCGCGCGCCGCCGCGAAGCAGGCCTTCCACGGGCTCGTTCCAACCGCAGTCGATGCCGGCCAGCAGCTCGCGGCACAGCCGCGGCATCTCCGGAACGGCCACGAACAGTTCAGCGCGCTCGTCCACGCCCAAGCCGGCAGACGACCACACCGGCGTCCACGGCGTCAGCCAGCCGGCGCCGACCGCCTCAGCCACGAAGGCCCGAAAGCGATCGTCACGCGCGCCGAAGCCTGGCGCCCCGTGGTCCAGCCGTGTCGTTCGCGGCGCATCCTGCCGGTCGATCCACTCGGCACGGCGGGTGGCCAGCCGGCCGCCGGCGCCACGGGCCTTGTCGAACACCTGAACGTCATGGCCGGCATCGGCCAGCCGCCGCGCTGCCGCCGAGCCCGCCAGGCCGGCGCCGACAACGGCCACACGCTTCGAAGGGTTGGACGCTCGCATGCCGGGCAGCATACGCAGGCCTGCGTCAGACTTGCGTCAAATTCGTTATTGACCTCAATTTCGGTCCGATAATCCAGTTCATTTCATCGTCACAGGCAGTTCACGATGGCGTCGATCCCACTTCCCGTTCCCGATGACGAACCGCGCCACCGCAGCGGTGCGGTGGCGCGCATGGTGCGCATGCCGGTGGCCACGCTGCGGGTCTGGGAGCGGCGCTACCAGCTCTCGTCCCCGGCGCTCACGCCCAGCGGCCAGCGCCTGTACTCGGCCGCCGATGTGCGCCGGATCGCCCTGCTCAAGCAGCTCACCGAGCACGGCCATGCCATTGGCAGCCTCGCGGGGCTGGACATGGCGCAGTTGCAGGAGGTGGCCGCCACCCACGCGCACGCAGTGACCGGAACCCTGTCGGCAGCGCCCTCCCCCGCCCTGACACGCTGGCGCGTCGCCGTGGTCGGCGAGTCGCTGGCGCGGCGGCTCATGCGCCCGAGCGTACGCCGGCGACTGGCCGGTGCGCTGGAGGTGCTCGGGCCGTTCAAGGACGCCGCCGAGGCGGCCGCGGACATCGGACCCGACAGCGCCGACCTGCTGCTGGTGCACGCACCGACCCTGCACCCCGCCTGGTTGTCGGAACTGCAGCAGGCGGCGCCTCAGCTCAAGACCGCGCGAACGGCGGCGGTGTACCGCTTCGCCTCGGAGTCGGTCTGCGAGCGCCTGGCCCTGGCCGGCGTGGCGCTGCTGCGCGAGCCGCTGGCCGACGCGGCGCTGGGCCAGTGGCTCGAGGGCCTGGCCGGTGGCGTGCCGCGCGCGCCGCTGCCGCCGCTGTCGGTGGCCGAGCCGGTGCCGCCGCGACGCTGGGACGACGCCGCGCTGGCCGACATCGCCGGGCTGTCGTCCACCATCGCCTGCGAGTGCCCGCGGCACGTCGCAGAAATCCTGATGCAGCTGACGCACTTCGAGGCGTACAGCGCCGAGTGCCGCAACCGCAGCCCGGCCGACGCCGAACTGCACGCCTACCTCGCCGGGGTGGCCGCCTCGACGCGCGCCAAGTTCGAGGAAGCGCTGGAACGGGTAGCAGTGCACGAAGGCCTGCTCATGCCGACGCGCTGAGCGGCGAACAACAAGACACCCATAAAGACAAACCCCTCCCGACCAGAGGTGGGAGGGGCGGGCGGCTGACGCCGCCGGTTGGAGCTCCGGAGGTATTGGGTCCGGGGCCCCTGGCGCGCAGGGACTGCGCCATCGGTTGCGCCTGCATGAACAGGCTCTTCTAAGCTAGGCCATGCCGGCGCCGACTTCAAGCGCCGAAAGCGCTCGTGATTCCTCTTGTCACGCCGCCGGCTTCATGATCTTCGCAACCACATCGGCCACCCGCTGCTCGACGGCCGCATCCATGCGGATCGACCGGCCCCACTCGCGCTGCGTCTCGCCCGGCCACTTGTTGGTGGCGTCCAGCCCCATCTTGCCGCCCAGGCCGCTCACCGGCGAGGCGAAGTCGAGGTAGTCGATCGGCGTGCTCTCCACCAGCGTGGTGTCGCGCACCGGGTCCATGCGGGTGGTGATGGCCCAGATCACTTCGTCCCAGCGGCGGATGTCGACATCGTCGTCGGTCACCACGATGAACTTGGTGTACATGAACTGGCGCAGGAAGCTCCACAACCCGAACATCAGCCGCTTGGCGTGGCCCGGGTAGGCCTTGCGGATGCTGATGATCGCCATGCGGTAACTGCAGCCTTCCGGCGGCAGGTAGAAGTCGACGATCTCCGGAAACTGCTTCTGAAGGATCGGCACGAACACCTCGTTGAGCGCCACGCCGAGTACGGCCGGCTCGTCCGGCGGCTTGCCGGTGTAGGTGGAGTGGTAGATCGGATCGCGCCGATGGGTGATGCGCGAGAGCTCGAACACCGGGAACCAGTCCTGCTCGTTGTAATAGCCGGTGTGGTCGCCGAAAGGGCCCTCCAGCGCATGCAGGTATCCGTTGATCTCCTTCAACGGCACGCCGTGCTCGCTGGCGCCCGTCCAGCCCTTCTCGGCGGTCGGGATTCCGCCCTCGAGCACGAACTCGGCGCTGGCCGGCACCTGCAGCATCACGCCGGCGTCGCCCGCGCCGGTTTCGGCCACTTCGGTGCGGCTGCCGCGCAGCAGGCCGGCAAACTGGTATTCGGAGAGCGTGTCGGGCACCGGCGTGACGGCGCCCAGGATGGTGGCCGGGTCGGCGCCGAGCGCCACGACGATGGGAAACGGCTGCCCCGGCTTGGCCAGCGCGAACTCGCGGAAATCCAGCGCGCCGCCGCGGTGAGCCAGCCAGCGCATGATCACCTGGCGCCGGCCGATCACCTGCTGGCGGTAGATGCCCAGGTTCTGCCGCGCGCGGGCGTTCGGCCCGCCTTGCGGCCCGCGCGTGACCACCAGCCCCCAGGTGATCAGCGGGCCGGCGTCGCCCGGCCAGCAGGTCTGCACCGGCAGCCGGGTCAGGTCGACGTCCGAGCCTTCGAGTACCACCTCCTGGCAGGGCGGCTGCCGCACCGAAGCGGATTTCATGTCCCAGATCGCCTTGGCCATCTGTAACAGGCGACCCGTGTCCTTGAGGCCCTTGGGCGGCTCCGGCTCCTTCAGCCGAGCCAGCAATTGACCCACCTCGCGCAGCTCGCTCACCTCGGTGGCGCCCATGCCAAGCGCCACCCGCCGGGGCGTTCCGAACAGGTTGGCGAGGACCGGGAACTTGTAACCGTCAGGCTTCTCGAAAAAAAGTGCCGGGCCGGCGGAACGCAACACGAAGTCACTGACCGCTGTCATCTCCAGCCGCACAGAGACTGGCTCGGCCACGCGCCGAAGCTCACCGAGCGACTCCAGGCCGGCTACGAAGTCACGCAAGTCCCGGTACTTCATACGCAATCGTAATTAATAGTCAAGTTCTTAGTCTTGACCGGTTATGAAATGGCTTCCTAGAATTCGCGCCGTTCGCACCGCTACGGGATAACCCCAGGCCCTCGGTGCAGGGATAGTGAGGCAGCCGAGTCGCTGCCACCATCGGATCGCGATCCGATTCGCTGCCGGACCACGCCGCGCAAGACGGCTTCCAAACCCCGGCCAACGATTATCACCGTCGCCCCCGGCACAGCCGGCGAAGGGGCAGCCCCCCGCGGGGCAGGCGGTGCGAAAGGAGTGACATGACGACGCTGAAGCGATGCTTGACGCGTGCCCTGCGGGTGCGCGATGCCATCGGCGAGTCGGCCACGGTGTTCCTGAAGGACGTCGGGCATGGCTTGCTCGAAGTCAGCCACAACATGCTGGCGCTGATCGGTCTGCTGATCGTGGCCGCCGCACTGTTCGCCTTGGGCAAGCCCGAGCTGCGCCATGCCGTCGAGACCCATGCCCTGGGCTGGCTGCAGGCCCGCCAGGAAGCCCGCACCGAGCCGGCCGAGCTGCTCGCCCAGCAGCTCAGCGAGCCGGAAGCCATTACCCGCGCCACCGCGGCCGACCCGAAGAAGCTCAGCCGCCAGCAGGCCGCGGTGGCGCTGTGGATCTCGCGCCGCTACCGTGTGGCGCCGGAGCCGATCAGCCGCCTGGTGCAGGAAGCCTGGCACGTCGGCGAGCGCGCCGGCCTCGACCCGACGCTGATCCTGGCCATCATGGCCGTCGAATCGAGCTTCAACCCGTTCGCGCAGAGCAGCGTCGGTGCGCAGGGCCTGATGCAGGTCATGACCAAGATCCACGACGACAAGTACGAGGCCTTCGGCGGCAACCATGCCGCCTTCGACCCGGTGACCAACCTGCGCGTCGGCGTGCAGGTGCTCAAGGAGTGCATCGCCCGTGCCGGCAGCCTGGAGGCCGGCCTGCGCTATTACGTCGGCGCCGCCAACCTCGACGACGACGGTGGCTACACCGGCAAGGTGCTGGCCGAGCAGAACAACCTGCGCCTGGTGGCTGCCGGCAAGACCGTGCCGGCCAACGTGGCGCTGATCCCGGTGTCGCTGCCGGCGCCCGCGGCTTCCTCCGTGCAGCCCGAGCTCACCCAGCCGGCCAAGGCGCCGGCCGAAGCGGGTGAACAGGTGGCCTGGCTGCGCTGAGCAGCCGGCGACCCTCCGCTACACTTCCGCCACCGCGCGACTGGCGATGCGGCCCCGCCCCGGGGCCTGAGGTGGTGTACCACCGGGAAGCGTGGTCGGTGACCGACGCTTTCGGCCATCGCATCCGCCGTTCGCCTGGGCAGCCCTGCGGCCGCACCACCGCGGCCCGCCCCGGGATCCTCTGCTGTCAAGGACTGCCGTCATGTTCGACCGTACCGCCTCCACCGTAGCCAACGTCGACCCCGAGATCTGGGCCGCCATCCAGCGCGAGAACCAGCGCCAGGAAGACCACATCGAGCTGATCGCCTCGGAAAACTACGCCTCGCCGGCGGTGATGGCCGCGCAGGGTTCGCAGCTGACCAACAAGTACGCCGAGGGCTACCCCGGCAAGCGCTACTACGGCGGTTGCGAGAACGTCGACGTGGTCGAGCAGCTCGCCATCGACCGGGCCAAGCAACTGTTCGGCGCCGAGTTCGCCAACGTGCAGCCGAACTCGGGCTCGCAGGCCAACCAGGGGGTGTTCTTCGGCCTGCTGCAGCCGGGCGACACCATCATGGGCATGAGCCTGGCCGAGGGCGGCCACCTCACCCACGGCATGCCGCTGAACATGAGCGGCAAGTGGTTCAAGGTCGTCTCCTATGGCCTGAACGCCCAGGAAGAGATCGACTACGACGCGATGGAGCGCCTGGCGCACGAGCACAAGCCGAAGCTGATCATCGCCGGCGCCTCGGCCTACGCTCTGCGCATCGACTTCGAGCGCTTCGCCAAGGTGGCCAAGGCGATCGGCGCCTACTTCATGGTCGACATGGCGCACTATGCCGGCCTGATCGCCGCGGGCGTCTACCCGAACCCGGTGCCCTTCGCCGACGTGGTCACCAGCACCACGCACAAGACGCTGCGCGGCCCGCGCGGCGGCCTGATCCTGATGCGCGGCGAGGAGATCGCCAAGAAGGTCAACAGCGCGATATTCCCCGGCATCCAGGGCGGCCCGCTGATGCACGTGATCGCCGGCAAGGCGGTCGCCTTCAAGGAGGCGCTGTCGCCCGAGTTCAAGGCCTACCAGCAGCAGGTGGTGAAGAACGCCGCGGCGATGGCCGAGACGCTGGTGCAGCGCGGGCTGCGCATCGTCAGTGGCCGCACCGAGAGCCACGTGATGCTGGTCGACCTGCGCCCCAAGGGGCTGACCGGCAAGGAAGCGGAGGCCATCCTCGGTGCCGCCCACATGACCTGCAACAAGAACGGCATCCCGAACGACCCGCAGAAGCCGATGATCACCAGCGGCATCCGCCTCGGCTCGCCGGCGATGACCACGCGCGGCTTCAAGGAAGAACAGGCGCGGCTGACCGCC
>NZ_JBFXIO010000198.1:0-9328 GCF_050175855.1 Piscinibacter sp. | reverse complement strand
CTGCTGTCCAGCGCCTCCAGCAAGACCGCCTACGGCACGGCCTTCTGCCTCGCCCAGCGGCGCGGGCAGGCGGGGGCGTTGCGCATCGTCGGGCTGACCTCGGCGGGCAACCTCGGCTTCACCCGCGCACTCGGCTGCTACGACGAGGTGCTGAGCTACGACGAGCTCGCCGGGGTGGACCACACCACACCGGCGGTCTACGTCGACTTCAGCGGCAGCGCCTCGTTGCGCCGCGCCATCCACGAGGGCTTCGGCGAGCGGCTGGCCTACAGCTGCTCGGTGGGCGGCACCCACTGGGACGAACTGGCCGCGAAAGGCGCCGGGCGCGACCTGCCGGGCCCGCGGCCGACGCTGTTCTTCGCGCCGGCGCAGGCCAGCAAGCGCATCGAGCAATGGGGCGCCGCCGGATTGCAGCAGCGGTTGGCGCAGGCCTGGGTGGCCTTCATGAAGCCGGTGACGAGCGCGCAGCCGCCGTGGCTGCGGGTGGTGGAGCATCGCGGCCCGCAGGAGGCCGAGGCGGTGTATCGCGCGCTGCTCGACGGCACGGCCGCGCCGCAGGACGGCCACATCGTCTCGCTGGCCGGATGAGCGAGGCCGTCGTCACGCTCGAGGGCGTCGACAAGCGCTTCGACAACGGCGTGCAGGCGCTGGCGGGCGTCAGCCTGCGTGTCGCGCCCGGCGAGTTTCTCGCCCTGCTCGGGCCTTCGGGCTGCGGCAAGAGCACCGTGCTGCGGCTGGCGGCCGGGCTCGACGCGCCGAGCGCCGGTCGCATCGACGCGCCCGCGCTGCGCAGCGGCGCCGCCGACACCGCCTTCGTCTTCCAGGACCCCACGCTGATGCCCTGGGCCAGCGTGGCCGACAACGTCTGGCTGCCGCTGCGGCTGGCCGGCCTCGGCCGTGCCGAGGCCCGGCCGCGCATCGAGGCCGCACTGGCCACCGTCGGCCTGGCCGACTTCGCGGCGGCGTTCCCGAACGAACTCTCCGGCGGCATGCGCATGCGCGTGTCGATCGCCCGCGCGCTGGTCACGCGGCCGCGGCTGCTGCTGATGGACGAGCCGTTCGCCGCGCTCGACGAGATCACCCGCGGCCGGCTCAACATCGACCTGCTCGCCGCCTGGCAGGCGCAGGGTTTCGCGGCGGTCTTCGTCACCCACAGCGTCTACGAGGCGGTGTTCCTCAGCCAGCGCGTGCTGGTGATGAGCGCACGGCCGGGCCGGGTGATCGACGAGCTGCTGATCGATGCACCCTACCCGCGCAGCGCCGCGTTCCGCCATTCGGCGACCTTCAGCACGGCCTGTGCGCGCCTGGCCGCCGCACTGGAGGCCGCCCACGCATGAACGCCTTGCGCGCCCTGCCGGTGCTGACGATGCTCGCCTTGCTGGGCGGCTGGGAGGCACTGGTGCGGCTCGCGCAGATTCCGCACTACACGCTGCCAGCGCCGTCGCTGGTGCTGCAGACACTGTGGGCGAACTTCGGCTCGCTGGCGGCGAGCTGGTGGTTCACGCTGAAGATCACGCTCGGCGCGCTGGCGCTGGCCTGCGCCGGCGGCGTGCTGATCGCTGCCGTGTTCGCGCTGTCGCGCGGCATCGAGCGGGCCTTGTTCCCGGTGGCCGTGGTGCTGCAGGTGACGCCGGTGGTGGCGATCGCGCCGCTGATCCTGATCTACGTGGAGAGCACCACCGCGGCGCTGTTGCTGTGTGCGTGGATCGTGGCCTTCTTCCCCATCCTGTCGAACACCGTGATCGGGCTGCGCTCGGCAGACGCCAACCTGCGCGACCTGTTCCGCCTCTACCGCGCCACGCCGCTGCAACGCCTGCGCCTGCTGCTGGTGCCCAGCGCGCTGCCCTACTTCATCGCCGGGCTGAAAGTGTCGGGAGGGCTGAGCCTGATCGGCGCGGTCACGGCCGAGATGGTGGCCGGCGCCGCCGGCCGCGAGACGGGCCTGGCCTCGCGCATCCTCGAGGCCAGCTTCCGCACCGAGACGCCGAAGATGTTCGCCGCGCTGCTGCTGCTCGTGCTCACGGGCGTGCTGGTGTTCTGGTCATTCGAGGCGCTGTCGAAGGCGCTGCTCGGCCGCTGGCATGCTAGCGAGCGAAAGGACTGAAGGATCCCTGCCATGACGACACGCCTGCCCCTGCTGCTCGCCGCGCTGATCGCTGCGCCCGCCCTCGCCCAGGACAAAGTGACCTTCGCCACCAACTGGAAGGCCCAGGCCGCGCACGGCGGCTTCTACCAGTCGGTGGCCGACGGCACCTACAAGAGGTACGGCCTGGACGTGACCATCCAGCCCGGCGGCCCGCAGGTGAACAACCGGCCGCTGCTGCCGGCCGGCCGCATCGACTTCCTGATGACCGGCAACCTGCTGCACAACTTCGACAACGTGAAGAACGGCGTGCCCACCGTGGTCGTCGCGGCGATGTTCCAGAAGGATCCGCAGGCGCTGATCGCCCACCCCGGCCAGGGCTACGAGAAGTTCGAGGCGCTGAAGAACGCGCCCGTCGCGCTGATCGCCAAGGACGGCCAGTTCTCCTGGTGGCAGTGGCTGAAGGTCACGCACGGATTCCGCGACGAGGCGCTCAAGCCCTACAACTACAACCTCGGCCCCTTCCTTGCCAACAAGAAGGCGATCCAGCAGGGCTACTCGGTGGCCGAGCCGATCTACGTGGAGAACCAGGGCCGGTTCAAGCCGGTGGTGCACCTGCTGGCCGACCACGGCTTCTCGACCTACTCGACGGTGATCGAGACCCGCGCGGATACGGTGAAGAACAAGCCCGACCTCGTCCAGCGCTTCGTCGACGCCTCCATCCTCGGCTGGGTGAACTACCTCTACGGCAACCGCGCCGCCGCCAACGCACTGATGATCAAGGACAACCCCGAGATGACCGTCGCCGAGCTCGAAGCCTCGGTGGCGCTGATGAAGCAGCAGGGCATCGTCGATTCCGGCGAATCGCTGACCAACGGCATCGGCGCGATGAACGAGGCACGCATCAAGGACTTCCACGAGCAGATGGTCAAGGCCGGGCTGTACAAGCCCGGCGAGGTCGATCTGGCCAAGGTGGCCACCTTCCAGTTCGTTAACAGGAAGGTCGGTGTCGACCTGAAGGCGAAGCTCGGCGGCAAGTGATCACTCTCAAGCCGGGCGCGCGCCGGCCGATAACGGATCACGATCACTGACCTCGGGGTTCGCCATGCCGGACCTGGATGCACCGCTGACCCGACCGCTTCGCGACCTGGCCGCCTGGACCGAGCACTTCCGCCGCGCGGACGTGCCGGTGCTCGCGCAGACTGCCGAGGCCATCGAGGCGATGCGCGAGAACGAGGACGACGTCGATGCCAATGCCATCGGCGAGATGGTGTCCAACGACCCGCTGATGACGCTGAAGGTGCTGGCCTATGCCGCCGCCCACCGGCCGGCACGGGTGGTCACCGACACCGAGACCGTCACCGCCACGCTGGTGATGATGGGCATCTCGCCGTTCTTCCGCGCCTTCGGGCCGCAGCTCACGCTGGAGCAGAAGCTGGCCGAGCACCCCGAGGCGCTCGAGGGCCTCCACGAGGTGATCCGCCGGGCGCACCGCGGCGCCACCTTCGCGCTGGGCTTCGCCGTGCACCGAATGGATCCGGACGCGCCGCTGATCCACGAGGCCGCGCTGTTGCACGACTTCGCCGAGATGCTGCTGTGGTGCCACGCGCCGGCACTGGCCCTGCAGATCCGCCAGGCTCAGCGTGCCGACCCGGCGCTGCGTTCGGCGGCGATCCAGCGCGACGTGCTGGGCATCGAGCTGCACGACCTGCAGCAGGCGCTGATGAAGGCCTGGCGGCTGCCCGAGATGCTTCGCCGCATCAGCGACGACCGCCACACCGAGCAGGCCAACGTGCGCAACGTGCTGCTCGCCGTGCGCCTGGCGCGCCACACGGCGCAAGGCTGGGACAACGCCGCGCTGCCCGATGACGTGGCCGACATCGCCGCGCTGCTGAACCTGTCGCACATGGCGGCGATGCAGCTGGTGCGCAGCATCGAGGCCTGATTCCTTCTTCCGTGGCGCCGCAGCGCCATCCCTGGGAAGAAGTCACGCATCGTTCGGCCTGACCCTGGGCCGCGCCGGCCGGGATGGCCACAGTCCACCTCCGACATCACACACGCGCCGCGGCATCGGGGCCATGCGGCCGGTTCACAGAGGAGAAGGCTCATGAAGGCATGGTTCGCGGAGTTCTTCGGCACGTTCTGGCTCGTGCTCGGCGGTTGCGGCAGCGCGGTGCTGGCCGCGGCCTTTCCGGAGGTGGGCATCGGCCTGACCGGCGTGTCCCTCGCCTTCGGACTGACCGTGCTGACCATGGCCTATGCCATCGGCCACATCTCGGGCTGCCACCTCAACCCGGCCGTGTCGATCGGGCTGTGGGCAGGGGGCCGCTTCGAGGCGGGCCAGCTGCTGCCCTACATCGTGTCGCAGGTGCTCGGCGCGGTGGCCGCCGGCGGCGTGCTCTACCTGATCGCCAGCGGCAAGGCCGGCTTCGACGTCTCGGCCGGCTTCGCCTCCAACGGCTTCGGGGCGCACTCGCCCGGGCAGTACTCGATGCTCGCCGCCGTGGTCACCGAGATCGTGATGACGATGATGTTCCTCATCGTGATTCTCGGCGCCACCGACTCGCGCGCGCCGGCCGGCTTCGCGCCGATCGCCATCGGTCTGTGCCTGACGCTGATCCACCTGATCAGCATCCCGGTCACCAACACCTCGGTGAACCCGGCGCGCAGCACCGGCGTGGCCGGGTTCGTGGGTGACTGGGCCATCGCGCAGCTGTGGGTGTTCTGGGTCGCACCGATCGTCGGGGCGCTGCTCGGCGCCGTGGTCTACAAGGTGATCGGCAGCAAGGATTGACGCTGCTGCACGGGTGCGCTGCCGGGCTCACACCGGCAGCGCGGTCGTGTTCTTGACGCGGTCCAGCACAAAGCTGGTCTTGCAATCTTCCACGCTCGGGTGGCGCAACAGCGTGTCCATCACGAAACGCGAGTAGTGCGCCATGTCCTCCACGACCACGCGCAGCAGGTAGTCCATCTCGCCGGTCAGCGCGGCGCACTCCACCACCTCGGGCCAGGTCTGCACCGCGGCGCGGAACAGGTCCATCGGGTTGCGCTTGTGCACCTCGGCGTGCTTCTCCAGCCGCACGTTGAGGTACGCCGTGAGGCCGAGGCCGACTCGCTCCGGCGCCACCAGCGCCACGTAGCTGGCGATCACGCCGGCTTCCTCCAGACGCTTCACGCGCCGCAGCGTGGCCGAGGGCGACAGGCTCACCTGGGCGGCGAGCACGTCGTAGGTGATGCGGCCATCGGCCTGCAGCGCGCGAAGAATGCGCCGATCGATCGCATCGAGCGGGATCGCGTTTTCCATGCGCCGCATTCTGCAGTTTTCCTGCGCCGATGACCAGATCGGCGCCCGAACTTGCACGAATCCTGCGCGCCGCCGCTCCTACAGTGCGATCCAGCGTTGAGACAGGTCAAACGCAGCCGAACACAGCAGGAGCGCCGCATGAAGTTCACCCCCTGGGACAACCCGATGGGCACCGACGGTTTCGAGTTCATCGAGTACGCGGCACCCGATCCGGCAGCACTGGGCCAGTTGTTCGAGCAGCTTGGCTTCCGCGCCATCGCCAGGCACCGCACGAAGAACGTGCTGCTGTACCGCCAGGGCGAGGTGAACTTCGTCGTCAACGCCGAGCCCGATTCCTTCGCGCAGCGCTTCGCCCGCCTGCACGGGCCGTGCGTCTGCGCCATGGCCTTCCGCGTCAAGGATGCGCGGCAGGCCTACGAGCGCGCGCTGTCGCTCGGCGCCTGGGGCTTCGACAACAAGACCGGCCCGATGGAGTTGAACATCCCGGCCATCAAGGGCATCGGTGACAGCCTGATCTACTTCGTCGACCGCTGGCACGGCAAGGACGGCGCGAAGCCCGGCGCGATCGGCAACATCAGCATCTGGGATGTCGACTTCGTGCCGCTGGACGGCGCCCAGGCCGAGGTGCCGGGCCATGGCCTGACCTACATCGACCACCTCACGCACAACGTGCACCGCGGCCGCATGAAGGAGTGGGCCGAGTTCTACGAGCGCCTGTTCAACTTCAAGGAGGTTCGCTACTTCGACATCGAGGGCAAGCTCACCGGCCTGAAGAGCAAGGCGATGACCAGCCCCTGCGGCAAGATCCGCATCCCGATCAACGAGAGCAGCGACGACAAGAGCCAGATCGCCGAGTACCTCGACCTCTACCACGGCGAAGGCATCCAGCACATCGCGCTGGGCACCAACGACATCTACCGCACCGTCGACGGCATGAAGAAGGCCGGCGTGGCCTTCCAGGACACGATCGAGACCTACTACGACCTGATCGACAAGCGCCTGCCCCACCACGGCGAGAAGCTCGACGAGCTGCGCCGACTGCGCATCCTGATCGACGGCGCCACGCATCAAGGTGCGCCGAACGAACTGCTGCTGCAGATCTTCACGCAGACGGTGATCGGGCCGATCTTCTTCGAGCTCATCCAGCGCAAGGGCGACGAGGGCTTCGGCGAAGGCAACTTCCGCGCGCTGTTCGAGAGCATCGAGCTCGACCAGATCCGCCGCGGCGTGCTGCAGGACCAGACCGCCGCCTGAGGCGCAGGAGACGAGCATGAGCGCCGCCCTGGACTTCCACTCCGGCATCAACCAGGGCGTTGCGCCCGTCACCTACGGCCAGGGCGACCGCCCGCCGCGCGGCGACTACGCCCATGCGCGAGCCGACTACACCTGCGATCAGCAGTGGGAGCGCTACACCGCCGCCGAGCACGACCTCTACCGGCGCCTGTACGAGCGCCAGGCCGCGCAGCTTCCGGGGCTGGCCTGCGAGGAGTTCATCGCCGCGGTGAAGCACCTCGGCGAGCCGAGCCGCATCCCGCGGTTCGATCAGCTGAGCGAGACGCTGCATCGCCGCACCGGTTGGGAGGTGGTGGCGGTGCCGGGGCTGATCCCCGAGGAGGCCTTCTTCGCGCTGCTCGCCGCACGCCGCTTCCCGGTGACGAACTGGATCCGCAAGCCCGAGGAGTTCGACTACGTGGTCGAGCCGGACGTCTTCCACGACCTGTTCGGCCACGTGCCGCTGCTGTTCGACCCGATGTTTGCCGACTACATGCAGGCCTACGGCGAAGGCGGGCTGAAGGCGAGCCGGCTCGAGGCCTGTGAGCGCCTCGCCCGTCTGTACTGGTATACGGTGGAGTTCGGTCTGATCTCGACGCCGGCAGGGCTGCGTGCGTACGGCGCCGGCATCCTGTCGTCGGCGGGGGAACTGCGATACAGCGTCGAGAGCCCCGAGCCGCAGCGCCTGGGCTTCGACCTCGAGCGCATCATGCGCACGCGCTACCGCATCGACAGCTACCAGGCCAGCTACTTCGTGATCGACGGCTTCGCGCAGCTGTTCGAGGCCACGGCGCCCGACTTCACTCCGGTGTATCGGCGCGTGGCCGCCGCCGGCGACCTCGAAGCCGACGCCCGGTTGCCTTCCGACAAGGTGTACTGAGCGCGGCCGTCATCCCCATTGGGGGTGATGGACGTGCCGTCGGGCCGGCAGGACACTGCGCGCCCGATGACGATCGCCCGCACCGAACTCCTGCTCGCGCGCAGCGGCCCGATGGGCCGCCGCTGTGCGCTGGCGCTGCTGGTGGCGCTGGCGGCCGGCGTGGCCGCGGGCCTGCTCGCCTGGGGACCCGTGCGGCTCACTGCCGCCGAGCATCACTATGCCGACCAGCGCAGCTGGGCCGGCCTGGCCAATGCGCTGAACGTGCTGGCCTGCCTGCCGCTGTTCGCGGCGGCATGCTGGGGCGTGGTGGCCACCTGGCGCAGTGCCTGGGGCGCCGAGGTGCGCTTTCCCTGGGTCGGTTTCCACGGCTTCGCGGCACTGTCGGCGCTGGGGTCCGCGATCTACCACGCGGTGCCCACCGACGGCGGCTATCTGGCCGCCCACGGCGCGACCAGCGGTGCGTTCGTGATGCTCACTGCCGGCGTGCTGGCGGAGCGCGTTCACCGAGGTTTCGGCTCATGGCGGGGGCTGGCGGCAGCGCTGCTGCTGATCGGGGTCGGCATGGCCTGGGCGGCTGCTGGCATGGGGACGGAGGACGGCGCCGACATGCGCCCCCTGTTGCTCTTGCAGGTGCTGCCGGTGCTGCTGATCCCGGCCGGCGCCGCGTGGCTGCCCGGCGCGTACACCCAGCCACGCGACTGGCTGGTGCTGCTGGCCACCTACGGCCTGGCCAAGCTGCTCGATCTCGCGGATGCAGCGCTGCTGGCCGGCACCGGCTGGCTCAGCGGCCACACGGCGATGCACCTGGCGCTGGCCGGCGTCGCGCTGTGGATGGCCTACCGCGCGTCCGCTTCCAGGCGGCGCCAGACCTCGCCGAACACCGCCGGCTGATCGGCCAGGTGCACGTGCGCGCTGCCCGGCACGTGGCGATTGTCGGCCCCGGGCAGCGTGGCAGTCGACGGCGGGAAGACGATGTTGTCGCAGTGGCTGTAGAAGCAGGTGAACCGCGCATAGGCCGTCTCGCCTGAGCGCTGGCGTTCCTGGGCCCGCAACGCATCGAGCCAGGCATTGGGCCGGCGCATCTGCAAGCCATTGGGCGTGACACCGAATCGCGCCAGCCAGGTGCCCGCATGCGGCGAGCCGATGGTGAGCACGTGCTCGACCGGCCGGGCCTCGGCGCAGCGCGACAGCCAGGTGCGCACGGCAAGCCCACCCATGCTGTGCGCCACCAACAGCGGCGCGCGCCCGGTGGCCTGGCGCACCTGAGCGACTGCCGCCTCGATGATCGGCAGGTAGTCGTCGATGCGGCCGAACACCGGCTCCAGGTTGACGGCCACGAAGGGCACGCCGGCTCGCCGCAGCCGGCCCATCCAGGGATTCCAGAAGCCGCGGTTGCAGACGAAGCCGTGGACCAGCACCACACCGAGCCGGCCGGCCGCATCGCCCGGCAGATGGTCCGGCTCGGCCTGCGAGCGGAAGGGCTGGCGCCAGCAGAACACCTTCGGTGCCGACCTCACCTCGCCCCACCATGCGCGGATCAGTTGCGCCGGCGTTGCGCGCGGCGCCGGATCGTCGCCGTGCACGAAAGCCAGCAGGCCGAACTCGAGCGCGAGGAACAGCGCATAGCCGAACAGCACCAGCAGCGCACCGGCCAGCGCCCAGGCCCACTGCCCCTCGCGTGCAAACCAGCCCGCCCAGCCCAGCGCCAGGGCCAGCAGGCCCAGCGTGATCGCCTGCTGGAGGCGGGCCAGCATGCGCGATCAGGCCAGCGCCACGTCGCGGCCGCTCA
>NZ_JBFXIO010000197.1:0-9360 GCF_050175855.1 Piscinibacter sp. | reverse complement strand
TGGCTGCCGCGCAGCAGGCTGCGCGAGGCGATGTCGAAGCGCAGCTCGCCGATCTCCACCGGCGCCATCGCCAGCATCGGCAGGCCCGGCGGCACGTTGGCTCGGCGCAGCAGCGCCTGCAGCCGCGCCAGCAGCTCGCGCAACGGGCAGGGCTTGCCGAGCACGTCGTCGGCGCCCATCTCGAGGGCGAGCACGCGGTCGATCTCCTCGTTGCGCGCGGTCAGCAGGATCAGCGGCACGCGGTCGCCCTCGCCCCGCAGCTGACGGCAGGCCTGAAGGCCGCTGAGCCCCGGCAGCGCCGCATCCATCACCACGGCATCTGGCCGCTGGCGGTGCATGCGCCGCAGCAGGTCGGCCGCGGAGTCCATCGCGGTGACCGTCAGACCGTGGAATTCGAGATAGCGGGCGATGGCGCCGCGGGCGGCGGCATCGGCGTCGACAAGGTGCACGTGGTGGGCAGGGTTCATGAACCCATGCTCGCCCCCGACCGTTGCGGCGCTGTGCCGCAACATGTCGGAATGTGTCTGGCCGCGCGGCCGGGGGGGCAGTCGGCGGTCATGCCGCGGCGCGCGCCGGGCGCGGCGCCGGCCCGCGGCAGCCGCGCGCCCAGGGTACGGGCGCGAGCGGCCGGTGCAGTGGCCGTGGCCGGGCCGGTGCCGGGCTGCAGGTAGGAGAGCGCCGCCGCGGTGAGCTTCTCGGACGGGTCGCCGAAAGCGCCGGAGAAGTCTTCCGCCACCGCGCAGGTCGGCGCGATGCCGGCTTCGTAGTCACCCTGGCCCAGCGCGTTGACCGCCTTGAAGTTGACGATGCTGAAGGTGTTGCCGCAGGAGTCGACCGGGTTGAAGCCATAGGGCTTGCCGCAGCTGGTGTCGCCCACGGTGCTCACCTGCTGGGCGTAGGGCCGCAGGCCATTGACGAGCAGCTCGCTGGCCGAGCAGCTGCGCGGGCCGGTCAGCACGACGATCCGGTTGAACACGCCGGCGGCCGAACTGGCCGTCAGCGTGAAGCTGCGGTTGCTGGCCTGCTGCGTCGCGTTGTACTGCAGCGTGGTGAACACACCGCGCGGCCCGAGCACCTCGGATGCGAAGAGGTTGGCGGTGGAGATGCGCCCGCCGCCGTTGTAGCGCAGGTCGATGATCAGGTCAGTGACGCCCGCCGCCTTGATGGCGTTCAGCCGCGTGCTCAGCTCGGGCTCGGCCTGGACGATGAAGTCCTTCAGCACGATGTAGCCCACATTGCCCGGCAGCGTGGCCGAGGCCGGCACCGGCGTGAGTGCGTAGTCGGCGGCCGTGAGCGTGAAGCGCTGCGGCACGCCGTTGCGCTCGATGTCCAGCGTGATCTGCTGGCCGGCGGCGCCGCTGAGCACCGCGAAGTTGCCGGTGATCAGCGTGCTGTCGGGCACGCCGTTGATCGCCTTGATCACGTCGCCACGCAACAGGCCGGCCAGCCCCGCCGGCGACTGCGGCTCGACGTAGCGCACTTTCAGGGGCAACTGGCCTTCCAGGCCGTTGACGGCCACGCCGTAGCCCGTGCTGCGGCCTTCGGCGAAGAACTGGTTGTAGCTGGCGGTGCTCTGGTAGTTGCTCCAGGGGTCGATGCCGTTGGGCACGCCCGGGTAGCTGGTGTACTTCAGGGCCTGGAAGTAGGCGTCCAGCGTCGCGAACCCGGCCGGCTCCGGGTTCGGCGACTGCCCCGTCCAGTAGTACCAATCGAGCATGTAGCTGCGCAGCCAGTCCTTCTGGGCGCTCACGTCGCACGAGGCGGCGCCGCTCGACGAGCCGCCTCCCCCGCCCCCGCAGGCGGCCAACAGCACGGCAGCCGCGATCGAGATCGTGAGCGAAGCAATACGGCGAAACGTCATTCCTACGGCCTCCCTGGCGCGACGACGCACGCACCTTAGCAGCACGGCACCACCACCTACAATCCGACGCTCCCCGCCTTGCACTCTGTTTCACGGCCGCCGGCCGTGCTTGCCTGCGCCATGACCGAACTCGCGAAATCCTTCGAGCCCGCCGCCATCGAGGCCCACTGGGGCCCGCTGTGGGAGAAGAGCGGCGCCTACCGCCCCACGCTGGATACGAACAAGCCTTCGTTTTCCATCCAGCTGCCGCCGCCGAACGTGACCGGCACGCTGCACATGGGCCACGCGTTCAACCAGACCATCATGGACTCGCTGACGCGCTACCACCGCATGCGCGGGTTCAACACGCTGTGGGTGCCGGGAACGGACCACGCCGGCATCGCCACGCAGATCGTCGTCGAGCGCCAGCTGCAGGAGGCCGGCCTCAGCCGCCACGACCTCGGCCGCGAGGCCTTCCTGAAGCACGTGTGGGACTGGAAGCACAGCTCGGGCGCCACCATCACGCGCCAGATGCGCCGCATGGGCGACAGCGTGAGCTGGGAGCACGAGTACTTCACGATGGACGAGAAGCTCTCGAAGGTCGTCACCGAGACCTTCGTGAAGCTCTACGAGGAAGGCCTGATCTACCGCGGCAAGCGCCTGGTGAACTGGGATCCGGTGCTGATGTCGGCCGTTTCCGACCTCGAGGTCGAGAGCGAGGAGGAAGACGGCTCGCTGTGGCACATCGCCTACCCGCTGACCGATGGTAGCGGCGCGCTGGTGGTGGCCACCACGCGCCCCGAGACCATGCTCGGCGACGTGGCGGTGATGGTGCACCCGGAAGACGAGCGCTATGCGGCGCTGGTCGGCAAGACGGTGCGCCTGCCGCTGTGCGAGCGCGACATCCCGGTGATCGCCGATGCCTACGTCGACCGCGAGTTCGGCACTGGCGTCGTGAAGGTCACGCCGGCGCACGATGCCAACGACTATGCGGTGGGCCAGCGCCACGGGCTGCCGATCATCGGCATCCTGTCGCTGGACGCGAAGGTCAACGACCACGCACCCGCGGCCTACCGCGGGCTGGACCGCTTCGTCGCACGCAAGAAGGTGGTCGCCGATCTCGAGGCGCTGGGCCTGCTCGTCGAGGTCAAGAAGCACAAGCTGATGGTGCCGCGCTGCGCGCGCACCGGCCAGGTGGTCGAGCCCATGCTCACCGACCAGTGGTTCGTCGCCACCACGAAGCCGGGCGCGAACGGCAAGAGCATCGCGCAGCAGGCGATCGAGGTGGTCGAGAACGGCTCGGTGAAGTTCGTGCCCGAGCAGTGGGTCAACACCTACAACCAGTGGATGAACAACATCCAGGACTGGTGCATCTCGCGCCAGCTCTGGTGGGGACACCAGATCCCGGCCTGGTACGGCATCGACGGCCAGGTCTACGTGGCGCGCAGCGAGGAGGAGGCGCGCGCCAAGGCCACCGAAGACGGCTACGCGGGCCCGCTGCAGCGCGACCCCGACGTGCTCGACACCTGGTACTCGTCGGCGCTGGTGCCGTTCTCGACGCTGGGCTGGCCGGCCAGGACGGTGGAGCAGGACCTCTTCCTGCCCTCGTCGGTGCTGGTCACCGGCTTCGACATCATCTTCTTCTGGGTCGCCCGGATGATCATGATGACCGTGCACTTCACCGGCCAGGTGCCGTTCCGCCACGTCTACATCCACGGCCTGGTGCGCGACGCGCAGGGCCGCAAGATGAGCAAGAGCGAGGGCAACGTGCTCGATCCGGTCGACTTGATCGACGGCATCGCCCTTCCGCAGCTGCTGGAGAAGCGCACCACCGGACTGCGCCGCCCCGAGACCGCGCCGCGCGTGCGCAAGGACACCGAGAAGGAGTTCCCCGAGGGCATCCCGGCCTTCGGCGCCGATGCGCTGCGCTTCACCTTCGCCTCGCTGGCGAGCCTGGGCCGCAACATCAACTTCGACAGCAAGCGCTGCGAGGGTTACCGCAACTTCTGCAACAAGCTTTGGAACGCCACCAAGTTCGTGCTGATGAACTGCGAGGGGCACGATTGCTCCGACAGCGGCAGCGTCGGCCGTTCGGCGGCCGATCGCTGGATCATCGGCGAGCTGCAACGCGTCGAGGCCGCGGTGGCCCAGGGCTTCGCCGACTACCGGCTCGACAACGTCGCCAACGCGATCTACGGCTTCGTGTGGGACGAGTACTGCGACTGGTACATCGAGATCGCCAAGGTGCAGATCGCCGGCGGCACGCCCGAGCAGCAGCGGGCCACGCGCCGCACGCTGATCCGCGTGCTGGAGGCGGCGCTGCGCCTGCTGCATCCGATCACGCCGTTCATCACCGCCGAGCTGTGGGAGCGCGTCGCACCGGTGGCCGGCACGCACAGCGAGCGCGGCATCGTGGCGGCGCCCTACCCGCAGGCACAGCCGCAGAACATCGATGCGGCGGCCGACGCCTGGGTCGCGAAGCTGAAGGACATCGCCGGCGCCTGCCGCGCGCTGCGCAGCGAGATGGGCCTGCCACCCGGCCAGCGCGTGCCGCTGCGCGCCATCGGCGATGCCGCCTTCCTGCGCGAGGCCGCGCCGCTGCTCACCGCGCTGGCCAAGCTGGCCGAGGTGCAGGTGTTCGACGACGAGGCGGCGTTCGCGCAGGCCACGCAGGCGCTGCCGGTGGTGGTGCGTGGCGAATCACGCCTGGCCTTGCACGTGGAGATCGACGTGGCGGCCGAGCGCGATCGCCTGGGCAAGGAGATTGCCCGGCTCGAGGGCGAGATCGCCAAGGCCAACGCCAAGCTGGGCAACGAGAGCTTCGTGGCCCGGGCGCCGGCGGCGGTGGTGGCGCAGGAGCGTCAGCGCATTGCCGACTTCACGGCGACACGGGACCGTCTGCGAGATCAGCTGGGACGCTTGGGTCTGTCGGCCTGAAGTCGCGCTGCGGCTGCGGCGCGGCGGCGAGCAGTTCGTCGATGCGCCGCGCCACCGCCCAGGCGCTGCGCAAGCGCGACTCGCGCGTGGTGCTGGCCACGCGCGGCGTGATCTGCAGCGTGGTGATGCCAGCCAGCGGCCGGCCGCTGTCCAGCGCACCGGGCTCCATGCTGTCGAACCACGCCGCCGCCATGCGCCCGCTGGCGAGCACGCCGGCCAGGGCCTTCTCGTCGAACAGCGCCGAATGCGCGGTGCTGACCATCACCTGGTTGGGTTTGCAGAAGGGCAGGAAACGGTCGCCCAGCAGGCCCTGGTAGCGGCTGAAGTAGGCCAGCTGGACGCAGACCGCGTCGCAGGTCTCGAGCAGCTCGCGCAGGCCCATGGGCCGCACGCGCCAGCGCTCCCAGACGCTGTCGCTGGCGTGCAGCGACGGGTCGTAGCCCACCACCTTCGAGCCGAAGGCGCCGAGCAGCTGCGACATCGACCGCGCCGCTGGCGGCATGCCCACCAGGCCGACGGTGGCCGCGCCGAGCTCGCGGCCGACCAGCATGCCGTCGCTGCCCACCACCGGCACGCGGCGCAGCATGGACAGCAGCGCGCCGATCATGAACTCTGCTTCGGCCTGGGCGCTGGCGGTCAGGCTGCGCACCACCTCGACGCCGTTGCGGGCGCAGGCGTCGAGGTCGATGTTCTCGGCGCCGGCGCTCACCCGCCCCACGGCGCGCAGCACCGGCGCGTAGTGCAGGGCCTGCGCGTCGATGGCGCAGCTCGGCGGCACGATGATGGCGCGCACGTTGTAGAGCACCTGGCGCAGCGCGCGAGGCTCCAGCGCCAGCTCGGGCGCAAAGCGCACCGCGTGGCGCGACTCGAGCCACTGCATCACCTCGGTCTCGAGAGGTTCAACGACCAGCAAGTCCATGCGTACGAGGGTGTTTCACCAACGGTCCGGTCATCGATGCCCGTGCAAGAATTTGGCTACTGATAACGCATTGTAAGTAAATGAAAGTCACCAAAGCGATCTTTCCCGTGGCCGGCCTCGGCACCCGCTTCCTGCCCGCCACCAAGGCGCAGCCGAAAGAGATGCTGCCCGTGGTCGACAAGCCGCTCATCCAGTACGCCGTCGAAGAAGCCTATGCCGCCGGCGTGCGCGAGATGATCTTCGTGACCGGCCGCCACAAGCGGCCGATCGAAGACCACTTTGACATGACCTTCGAGCTGGAAGTAGCCCTCGAACAGGCGGGAAAGCAGGAACTCCTCGACGTGGTACGCAGTGTCAAGCCCGACGACATGGAGTGCATCTACGTGCGCCAGGCCCAGGCGCTGGGCCTCGGCCATGCGGTGCTGTGCGGCCAGCGACTGGTGGGCAACCAGCCCTTCGCGGTGCTGCTGGCCGACGACCTGATGGTGGGCGAGAAGCCGGTGCTGCAGCAGATGACGGAGCTGTTCGCCGAGTGGCGCGCCTCGATCCTCGCGGTGCAGGAGGTCCCCGCCGAGCACACCCGCCGCTACGGCATCGTCGATGGCACTCCGGTCAACGACCGCCTGATGGACGTGCAGCGCATCGTCGAGAAACCCGCGCCCGAGGCCGCACCGTCGCGCCTGGGCGTGGCCGGCCGCTACATCCTCACGCCCGGTGTCTTCCACGAGATCGCCCACCAGCCACGCGGCGTGGGCGGAGAGATCCAGCTCACCGACGGCATCGCCGGGCTGCTGCGCCGGGAGAAGGTGTTCGCCTACCGCTACGAAGGCAAGCGCTACGACTGCGGCAGCAAGGAAGGCTTCCTGCAGGCCAACGTGGAGCTGGCACTCGCCCACCCGCAGCTCGGGCCCGGGTTTCGCGAGTATCTCAAGTCGCTCGATCTCTGAGCGGGCAACCGGCGCCGGTCAGCGTCGGCGCAGGAAGTGCGTGAACTCGTCGTTCGCGGAAGATTGCTCGACGAGCTCGTTGCCGGTCTGCCGCGCGAAGGCCTGGAAGTCGCGCACCGAACCCGGGTCGGTGGCCACCACCTTGAGCACGTCGCCGCTCTTCATGTCCGCCAGGGCCTTCTTGGCCTTGAGGATGGGCAGCGGGCAGTTCAGGCCGCGGGTGTCGATCTCTTTCTGGGCTTCCATGGCGGGGGGTGCAGTCCGTCGGAAACGAGATTTTACGGTCGCGGCGGCAATTCGATGAATTGCGGGTCATGCCCGCGCGAGCGCAGCCAGTCGGCCAGCGCGTAACCGGTGCCGGCCGGCCAGCAACGCACGTCCTGCGGCGCGAAGAGCTTGTACTCGGCGAGTTCGGGCGAGAGCCGGATCTCGCCGCGCGCCACCACGTGATACGCCACGATCACCTGGTTCATGCGCTGGAAGTCGTACACGCCGATCAGGCTCACCGACTCGACCTCGGTCGAGGTCTCTTCCTTCACCTCGCGGGCGATGCCTTCCTGCGGCGTCTCTCCGGCCTCCATGAAGCCGGTGATCAGCGCGAACATGCGGCCGCTCCAGGCGGCGTTGCGCGCCAGCAGGATGGCGCCGTCGCGGTCGGCCATCTCCACCACGGCGGCGAGCACCGGCGTCGGGTTGTTCCAGTGCGTCCATTCGCAGGCCGCGCAGCGCAGCCGCTCCTTCGCGCCGCCGTCCTCTTCGCGCGCCAGCCACTGCAGCGGCGTGGCGCACATCGGACAGAAGCGGTAGCCCTCCTTCATGCGGGAAACACGCCGGTCGAGAGGTAGCGGTCTCCGCGGTCGCAGACGATGAAGACGATGGTGGCGTTCTCCACCTGCTTCGCGATCTGCAGCGCCACCCAGCAGGCCCCGGCCGCCGAGATGCCGGCGAACAGGCCCTCCTCGCGGGCGAGGCGGCGCGCCATCTCCTCGGCGTCGGCCTGGCTCACCAGGATGGTCTCGTCGACGAAGGCCGGGTCGTAGATCTTCGGCAGGTATTCCTGCGGCCACTTGCGGATGCCGGGAATGCGCGAGCCTTCGCTGGGCTGGGCGCCGATCACGCGCACGTCGCTGTTGCGCTCCTTCAGGTAACGAGAGGTGCCGGTGATGCTGCCGGTGGTGCCCATCGCGCTGACGAAGTGGGTGACGCGGCCGCGCGTGTCGCGCCAGATCTCCGGGCCGGTGGTCTCGTAGTGCACGCGTGGGTTGTCGGCGTTGGCGAACTGGTCGAGCACGCGGCCCTTGCCGTCCTTCTGCATCTGCTCGGCCAGGTCGCGGGCGTACTCCATGCCGCCCGAGCGCGGCGTGAGGATCAGCTCGGCACCGAAGGCCTTCATCGTCTGGGCGCGCTCGATGGAAAGGTCCTCCGGCATGATCAGCAGCATTCGATAGCCGCGCATCGCCGCGGCCATGGCCAGCGCGATGCCGGTGTTGCCCGAGGTGGCCTCGATCAGCGTGTCGCCGGGCTTGATCTCGCCGCGCTCCTCGGCGCGGCGGATCATGCTGATGGCCGGGCGGTCCTTCACCGAACCGGCAGGGTTGTTGCCCTCGAGCTTGCCGAGGATCACGTTGCCGCGCCGATCGTTGTCCTGCCCGGGCAGGCGCACCAGCCGCACCAGCGGCGTGTTGCCGATCACGTCTTCCAGCGTCGGGTAGCGGGGGGTGTTCTCGCTCACGGGGTTCTCCTCGCGGCGATTGTCGCAGGGCGCCCGGCGCCGCGCAGGTCGCGTGACATAATCCTGCCCCTCCAAGGCCTACCAGCGCCCGCACCTGCCGGAGTGGCGAAATCGGTAGACGCAGCAGACTCAAAATCTGCCGAGGGCAACCTCGTACCGGTTCGATTCCGGTCTCCGGCACCAACCCCGAACGCCATGCCCGCCCTGCCGCCGATCACGCAAGCGCTGCTGCTCATCAACGTGGCCTTGTTCGCGGCCGACCTGCTGCTCGGTCACCTGCTGACCGCGCTGTTCGCGCTGTGGCCGCTGGGCAGCGGCCGCTTCATGCCCTGGCAGGTGGTGAGCTACGGCTTCCTGCACGGCAGCTTCGGCCACCTGTTCTTCAACATGCTCGGCCTGTGGATGTTCGGCGCCGAGCTCGAGCGCATCTGGGGCGGCAAGCGTTACCTGCAGTTCTACTTCGCCAGCGTGCTGACCGCCGCGCTGACGCAACTGCTCGTCGGCCTGTTCACCGGCGGCGCACCCACCGTGGGCGCGTCGGGCGGCCTGTTCGGCCTGCTGCTGGCCTTCGGCATGATGTTCCCCAACCGCACCATCATGCCGCTGTTCCCGCCGATCCCGATGAAGGCCAAGACCTTCGTGATGGTGTTCGGCGGCCTCGAGCTGCTGTTCGGCGTGACCGGCACGGCCTCGGGCGTCGCGCACTTCGCGCACCTCGGCGGCATGCTCGGCGGCTTCCTGATGATTCGCTACTGGCGCGGCCAGTCGCCCTTCGGCCGCCGCTGACGCGGCCTTGACGCCCCCTGCAAAGCCCACGCGCCTTGCAGGGCCGGCGCGAAGGATCATGCTGGCGTGTCGCGCGAAGCTGCGCGCGGTTCGCCGGAGTCCGCCATGCTTGCGTCATCGCTGCGCCGAGGATTGATCGTGGCATCGCTGTGCCTGCCGCTGGCGTGGCCGGCGCAGGCGGCGCGCAGCGAGTTCGACG
>NZ_JBFXIO010000196.1:0-9378 GCF_050175855.1 Piscinibacter sp. | reverse complement strand
GGCGCGGCGCAACGAGGCGCTGCCGCTGAAGTCGACGTAGACCGCCGGTGTGGTGTGATCCAGCGCGGCGAGCTCGTCGTAGCTCAGCACCTCGTCGTAGCAGCCGAGCGAGCGGGTGAAGCCGAGGTTGCCCGCCGAGGTCAGCCCGACGATGCGCAACGCCCCCGCCTGCCCGCGCCGCTGGGCGAGGCAGAAGGCGGTGCCGTAGGCGGTCTTGCTGGAGGCGCTGGACAGCAGCACCTGCGCGGCGCCGAAGCCGCCGTTGTCGGCGAGGAAGTCGTCGATCAGGAACGAGGTGGTGAACAGCGGCCGCAGCAGCGCCTGCTCGGCCTCCCGCTCTGCGCGGTAGCCGGGATCGGCGCTGCAGCGCGCGTAGTGGTTGTAGATGGTGTGCAGCGCGCGGCGGTGTTCGGCACCGTCGAGGAATCCGGCGGCGTTGGTGCGCGCCGGTTGCACGATCAGCTCGTCGGCCAGCGGGAAGTAGCCGTAGAAGCGTTCGCCGACTTGCACCTCGGGATGCGTCGATTCGACCACCTCCCCGAAGCCCCACACCGGCAGGCAGCCGGTGGTGACGTCGCCGGTGGGGAAGAAGTCCCAGTAGTGCATCGCCTCGCCGAAGGCCGCGTAGGTGATGTTGTTGGCGGTGAGGGCCACGCGGTCGATGCGCAGGCGCACTTCGCCATCGGCCAGCGCGCGCGAGGGAAGCTGCTCCCAGCGGGTGCGGTGCAGGTCGTGGCGTTCGATGATCAGGCGCAGCGTCATGGCGAAGTCCTTGGTGCGGGCCGCCTGCGGCGACTAGCATCGAGTATCGCGTCTGAGGGCCCGACCATGCAGCATGTCAGCTTCCCCGACGGCAGTTCGGCGCCGGCCCTGGGCCTGGGCACCTGGCGCATGGGCGAATCGGCGCGCGAGCGCGCGCGCGAGGTCGCCGCGGTGCGCCTGGCGCTGGAGATCGGCTACCGCGTGATCGACACCGCAGAGATGTATGGCGAAGGGGGCGCGGAGGAAGTGGTCGGCCAGGCGCTGGCCGAGGCGATGCGCGCCGGCACCGTCACGCGCGACGAAGTGTTCGTCGTCAGCAAGGTCTACCCGCACAACGCCAGCCGCGCCGGCGTGCGCGCGGCCTGCGAGCGCAGCCGCCGCCGGCTCGGGCTGGACCGCATCGATCTCTACCTGCTGCATTGGCGCGGCGCGCATCCGCTGGGCGAGACGGTGGCGGGCTTCGAGGCGCTGGTCGGAGGCGGCGAGATCGCCCGCTGGGGCGTGAGCAACTTCGACGTCGACGACATGGAGGAACTGCTCGCGCTGCGCGGCGGCCGGGCCTGCGCGGCCAACCAGGTCTACTACTCGCTCGGCGAGCGTGGCGCGGGCTTCGCGCTGCTGCCCTGGCTGCAGCGCCACGGCATGCCGTTGATGGCCTACTGCCCGATCGACCAGGGCGTGCTGGCGGGCGCGCGGCCCCTGGCCGAACTCGCCGCACGCCACGGGGCCACCGCCGCGCAGCTGGCGCTGGCCTGGGCGATGGAGCAGCCGGGGGTGATGGCGATCCCGAAGGCGGTGCGGGAGTCGCACCTGCGCGAGAACCTCGCGGCGACGTCGATCACGCTGGGCCCCGATGATCTCGCCGAACTCGACGCGCTGTTCGCACCGCCGCGCCGCAAGACCGCGCTGGCGATGGTCTGAAGAAGGGCGCCCCGGCAGGCGCGAAGGCCTGCGGGGCGCAGAGGGCGGCTCATCGCCGCATCACAGGCGCGTCACGCCCGGCAGCCAGCCGACCAGCTGGCCGTCGAGGTACAGCGCGCCTTCGGGGGCGCCGGCCTCGGCGTAGAACTCCAGCCGAGGATCGGTGGTGTGCCGCGCCGGCGAAGCGGCCAGGCGACGGGCCAGGCGGGCCAGCACGGCGCTGGCGCTGCGCAGCACGCTCGCGGCGGCGTGGCGGGGAACGGAAGTGGCGCTGGGCGCTTCGGCGAGCGGGCTCCAGCGGTGGGCTTTCGGACTCATGGTCGTCTCCAGCGCGCGGCCATGCCGCGCGGAATCAAGGGCTGTGGGTCATCTGTTTGAGTTCGCGCTGCAGCGCGCGCTGGCCTTCCTGCCGCACGAGTCGGCTGCCGGCGCGGTGCGAACCGGCACGGCGGAAGTGGGCGGGCGCCACCAGCGGGTTGCGGGGCTTCAGGGTCTTCACGGTGATCTTCATGAACGGTTCTCCTCGGGTCGGCCGGCGAGGCCTGAAAACACGACGGCCCGGGTGCTGCGAGCAACCCGGGCCGTCGTGGCGGACGCGGCGAATGGCAGCGTCAGCCCGGTGCGGGGCGGCGGTTGCAGTCAGCGGTCGGGAACGGCAGGCGGCGCATCGGGCGTCGGAAAGGTGGTTCGGCGGGGTGTCGTCGGGCGCCTTCGGCTGCCGCGACTTGCGCGCATGATAAAGGATTGATTATCTTTGGCAAGATCCCTTGATCTAGGGATCAACACCGATGCCGGCGCGCCCGGCGCTCAGCGCTTCTTCTTCAGCGGCGCGACGCCGGCCTGTGTGCGCGTCCACAGGTCCATGCTCTCCTCGGCCGGCGGGGCGGCGGGCTTCGCAGGTGACGGCGCGGCCGGCGGCGCCGGCGCCAGCACCTCGCCGAGCAGGTCGAGCAGCCGCGTGCGGGCACGCTGCGGATGGCGGCGGTAGTAGGTGAGCACCAGGCCGACGATGAAGCGCTCGTCGTCGTCCTGCGGCACGTTGTGCGGGGGCTCCTCGGCGGGTGCCGCGGCGCCGGCCCCGCCCGCGCCGTGCGGCTGGTCCATCCAGCCGTGCGGCTTGTGGCACAGCACCTCGAACTGGCGCGCCAGCCGTTCGCCGATCTGCCGCGAGCGGCCCTTGATCTGGCTCCAGTAGCTGGGCTGGATCTGCAGCCGCTCGGCGAAGCGACGCTCCAGGCCGCGCAGCGTGGCGGCGTCCGGATGCTTCACCGTCGCCTGCACGAATTCCTCGAACAGCAGCAGGGCGTTGTCGAGGCGGATCTGGGCGACGTCGCGCACACCGGGGGTCATGCCCCGATGATAAAGGCCCGTTGAGCAAGCCTGGCGCCAGCCGGGCGCGAGACAATCCGGCCCCGTTCCGCACCTCGACCCTTCACGATGACGACGCTCGGCACCCCACTTTCGCCCTCCGCCACCAAGGTCATGCTGCTGGGCAGCGGCGAACTCGGCAAGGAGGTGCTGATCGCGCTGCAGCGCCTGGGTGTCGAGACCATCGCGGTGGACCGCTACGACCACGCGCCCGGCCAGCAGGTGGCCCATCACGCACGCACCATCGCGATGAGCGACCCCGAGCAGCTCAAGGCGCTGATCGAGGCCGAGCGACCGATGCTGGTGGTGCCCGAGATCGAGGCGATCGCCACGCCGATGCTCGAGCAGCTCGAGGCGCAGGGCCTGGTGCGTGTGATTCCCACGGCGCGTGCTGCGCGCTTGACCATGGACCGCGAAGGCATCCGCCGCCTGGCCGCCGAGACGCTGCGGCTGCCGACCAGCCCGTACCGTTTCTGCGATTCGCTGGAGGAACTGCAGGCCGCCATCGATGCCGGCATCGGCTACCCCTGCATTGTGAAGCCGGTGATGAGCAGCTCCGGCAAGGGCCAGAGCAGGATCGACGGTCCGCAGGACGTCCGGCGCGCCTGGGACTACGCGATGGCTGGAGGCCGCGTCGCCAAGGGCCGGGTGATCGTCGAGGGCTTCATCGCCTTCGACTACGAGATCACGTTGCTGACGGTGCGCGCGGTCGATGCGCGCGGCAACGTCGAGACGCACTTCTGCGATCCGATCGGCCACGTGCAGGTCAGCGGTGACTACGTCGAGAGCTGGCAGCCGCACCCGATGAGCGAGGCCGCACTGGAGCGGTCGCGGCTGATCGCCGAGGCGGTGACTTCGGACCTCGGCGGCCTGGGCCTGTTCGGCGTGGAGCTGTTCGTCAAGGGTGACCAGGTCTGGTTCAGCGAGGTCTCCCCGCGGCCGCACGACACCGGCATGGTGACGATGGCCACGCAGTGGCAGAACGAGTTCGAACTGCACGCCCGCGCCATCCTCGGCCTGCCGGTGGACACCTCGCTGAAGACGCCGGGCGCCAGCGCGGTGATCTACGGCGGCGTGGAGGCGCAGGGCATCGTCTTCGACGGTGTCGACGCCGCGCTGCGCGTGCCCGGCACCGAGCTGCGCCTGTTCGGCAAGCCCGAGAGCTTCGTCAAGCGCCGGATGGGCGTGGCCCTGGCCCGCCACGGGGACGTTGAGGTCGCGCGGCAGCGCGCCAAGCAGGCGGCTGCGTGCGTGAAACCGCGGGCGACCTGAGAGCGGCCACCGAGAATGCCATTTCTTGCCGAATTTGATAAATGAATTCGGCCGATATGAACATCTGAGTCCGTTTTTCGGCAAAGTGGAGGCTCGCCTGCAGGCTTGCCTTCCGTGACTGCCGTTTCTGCTCCACCCTCTGCTTCTCCTCCACCGGCCTGGCGGCCGGTTCACGCACTGGTGGCGGTCGCCATCGTGCTGCTCGCCCTGCTGTGGCTGTCGGTCGGCTGGATCGCCGACTCCCGCCGCGACGAAGCCCTGCGCGCCGAGTTCAAGCAGAACGCCAACGTCGCCCGCGTCCTGCAGGAGCAGACCGAGCGCGTGATCGCCACCGTCGACCAGGCCACGCGCCGTGTCGCCGATGCAGTGGCGGCCCACCCGGAGCAGTCTCCCGACCTGGTGCGCTTCGCCAACGAGACTGGCCTGGCGCCGAAGATCCTGGTGCAGCTCTCGCACGTGTGGGCCGATGGCCGCTTCGCCGCCAGCAACCTCGACCCGACCGGCGAGAAGACCGGCCACGTCGACCTCTCCGAGCGTGAGCACATCCGCATCCACCTGTCGCCGCAGATGCAGGCCGAGCGCGAGAAGCTGCTGCCGGCCAACGGCCTGTTCATCGGCAAGCCGGTGCTGGGCAAGGTGTCCAAGCGATGGACCATCCAGCTCACTCGCCGCATCGTCGGCCGCGACGGCGGCACGCTCGGCGTGGTGGTCGCCTCGCTCGACCCGGCCTACTTCGAGGAGGTCTACGCCCGTGTGCAGCTGGGCCGCAGCGGCGGCGTGGCGCTGGTCGGGCTCGATCGCGGCGTGCGCGCCCGCGTCATCGGCGGCCAGCCCGCGGGCATGGGCACGGTACTCGGCGAGAACAGCGTTTCGGCACGGCCCGATCTCGGTACCGAGGGCAGTGTGACGACGCTCAGCAGCGTCGACGGCATCGAGCGCCTGTACGCCTACCGCGCGATCAGTGGCTACCCGCTCAACATCTTCGTCTTCACCGGCAGCGACGAGGCGCTCGACGCCTGGCGCATCGGCCGCAACGTGATGTTCTCGCTGGCTGCGGCGCTCTCGCTGCTGATCGTCGCGGTGCTGGCGCTGACGGGCCTCGGCTTGCGCCGCCAGGAGCGCAGCAACCAGGCGCTGCGCGCCAGCGAGATGCAGGCGCAGGCGGCCAACCGTGCCAAGACCGAGTTCCTCGCCGCCATCTCGCATGAGCTGCGCACGCCGCTGACCAGCATCCGCGGCTTCGCCGAACTGATGGAGCGGCGCATCGAGCACCCGGTGTTCAAGGACCAGGCCTCGATGATCCGCAAGGGCGCCGAGCACCTGAATACGCTGCTCACCGAGATCCTCGACCTGACCAAGGTCGAGGCCGGCGCCATGCCCATCGTGCGCGAACCGCAGGACCTGCGCCGTCTGGTGGGCGACGTCGGCGAATTCTTCGAGGTGGCCGCCGCGGCCAAGGGCCTGGCCCTGGCCGTGCGCGTGGCCGACGACGTTCCGGCCAGCGTGCTCTGCGACGGCCTGCGCACCAAGCAGATCCTCAACAACCTGCTGTCCAATGCCGTCAAGTTCACCGAGCAGGGCGGTATCGGCATCGAAGTGGAGCGTCGCGGCGACGAACTGCTGCTGCAGGTGGTCGACAGCGGCCCGGGCATTCCGCACGAGCAGCAGGAGTTGATTTTCGAGAAGTTCCGCCAGGGCAGCGAGCGGGTGAGCTACCAGCACGGCGGCACCGGTCTCGGCCTGGCTCTGTCGCGGGCGCTGGCCGAGCTGATGGGCGGCCGGCTGAGCGTCGAATCCGAGCCGGGCCACGGGGCGCGCTTTACGCTGGCCCTGCCGCTGGCCTGAACCCCGTTGTGGTTTCCGGTGCAACCCGGCAGGAATTCGTCACACCGGAGAGAAGTGATGCCGTTTTCCTGGTCCTGATTGAGTACCCTTGGGGGCACAAGAACAGGGGACCAGGATGGACATGGGATTCGCTTGGGGCCTGGCCGCTGCCGGCCTGGCGGCGGGGGTGACGATCGGCTGGATGCTGGCGCGCACGCGCGGCATGGCCGGATTGAACGAACGCGTCGAGCGCGCCGAACACGCGCTCAAGGAAGAGCGCTCACGCGCCCAGTCGGCGGTGGCGGCGGCCGAGGCCGCCGCCAAGCGCGACGTGGCCGCCATCCAGGCCGAGATGACCAGCCGCGTCGAGCGGCTCAGTGCCGAACACCGCGCCGAGACCGAGAAGCTGGCCCGCCACCTCACCGAGGCCTATGACGAACTCGACGGCCTGCGTGCCAAGGCCGACGCCGCCAGGCACCAGCAGCCCGGCGACACCGCCCACGGCTTCGCGGCCACGCTACCGCTGAGCCAGCTCTAGCCGCGGCAGCGCTCAGCGCACCGCCAGGCGGGTTGAGCGCGGCGCGTCCTTCTTCGGCAGCGTGAGCGTCAACACGCCGTTGTCGAACTTCGCCTCGGCGGCCTGGGCGTCCACGGCCTGCGGCAGCTCGAAGGCGCGCGCATACGACTCGTGGCTGCGCTCGCTGTACAGCACACGCTCGCCTTCCTTGCGCTCGCTCTGGCTGGACACCCTGGCGCTGATCGAAACGTAGGCGCCGTCGATGTCGATGGCGATGTCTTCCTTCTTCGCGCCGGGCAGCTCGGCACGGACCTCGTAGGTGCCGTTGCGTTCGGTGACGTCGATGCGGGCGCGCGACACCAGCGACGAGCCGCTGCGCTGGCTGGCCAGCTCGTTGAACATGGCGTCGACCAGACTGAACGGATCGCGCGACAGCGCAGCACCCTGCGTGGCAGGGCGGGACAGCAGAGAGAACATGGCAACCTCCTTCTTGGCAGAGGCGGCAGACGGCCGCCGATGCCCAGGAGATAGGGCGCGACGGCGCGGCTTCAAGGGCCGCATGGTGCGCGCCTGAGCCTGATCAACCGGCGCGGCTCAGTCGTCCTCGCGCGGCTTGAACTGCGCCGCGAGCTGCGCCTGCACCGTGGGCGGCACCGCCTCGTAGTGGCTGAGCGCCAGCGTGTAGCGGCCCTGGCCGCCGGTCATGCCGTTCAGCCGCGCCTGGTAGCCGTTGAGCTCGGACAGCGGTATCTGGCCGCTGACCACCATGCCGCCGCCGGCCAGCGCCTGCGTGCCGCTGACCTGCCCGCGCTTGGCCGAGAGGTCGCCGGTGATGTCACCCATCGCGCCTTCGGGCGCGGTGATCTCGACCTTGACGATGGGCTCGAGCACGATCGGGCGCGCCTTCATGACGGCGTCGACGAAGGCCTTGCGGCCCGCGGTGGCGAAGGCGATGTCCTTGGAATCGACGCTGTGCGACTTGCCGTCGTAGACGATCACGCGCACGTCCTTGACCGGGTAGCCGGCCACCACGCCGGCATCGAGCGCCTGGCGCACGCCCTTCTCGACCGCCGGGATGAACTGCGTCGGAATGGTGCCGCCCTTGACCTGGTCGACGAACTCGAAGCCCGCGCCGCGAGGCAGCGGCTCGATCTTCAGGTAGACCTCGCCGAACTGCCCGGCGCCGCCGCTCTGCTTCTTGTGGCGGTGGTGGCCCTCGGCCGGAGCGGTGATGGTCTCGCGGTAGGCGATCTTCGGCGGCCGGGTGCTCACCTCGCACTTGTAGACCTCGGTCATGCGCTCGAGCAGGGTGCGCAGGTGCAGCTCGCCCAAGCCGTAGACCACCGTCTCGTTGGTCACCGCCACATGCTCCACCTTCAGGCACGGATCCTCGTCGACCAGTTTCTGCAGGATCTCCCACATGCGCTGCTCGTCGCCGCGCCGCTTCGGCTCGATCGCCAGGCCGTGCACCGGCACCGGGAAGGGCAGGGGCTTGAGGTGCAGGTGGTCGTCCTCGGCGGCGTCGTGCAGCACCGCGTCGAAGTGGATCTCGTCGACCTTGGCCACCGCGCACAGGTCGCCCGGCACGCCGCAGGGCACCTCGACGTGCTCCTTGCCCTGCAGCATGAACAGGTGCCCCACCTTGAAGGGCTTGCGGCCGTCGCCGATGTAGAGCTGGCTGTCCTTGGTGACCGTGCCCTGGTGGATGCGGAAGATGCCCATGCGGCCGACGTACGGATCGACCGTGACCTTGAAGACGTGGGCGATCACGTGCATGGACGGGTCGGGGTCGGCATGCAGTTCCTTCGCCTGCGCGCCCTCGCCCTTGTAGAACTGCGGCGGGTTGCCCTCGCCCGGATGGGGCAGCAGCAGCTCGATCACGTCGAGCAGTTCGGCCACGCCGGCGCCCGTGCGCGCCGAGACGAAGCACACCGGGATGAGGTGGCCCTCTCGCAGCGCCTGCTCCAGCGGTGCGTGCAGCTCCTTCGGGTCGACGTCGCCGTCATTGAGGTAGCGATCGACGAAGGCGGCGTCCACCTCCACCACCTGCTCCACGAGCGCGCGGTGCGCGTCGGCCACCGAGCCGAAATCGCTCGCGCCTTCGGTGTTGAAGAAGCAGTCGACCACCTTCGAGCCGCCGGCGGCGGGCAGGTTCAGCGGCAGGCACTCCTTGCCGAAGGTCTCGCGGATCTGCGCCAGCAGCACCGGCAGGTCGACGCCTTGCGCATCGATCTTGTTGACGATCACCATGCGGTCCAGCCCGCGCTCGGCCGCCCAGGCCATCATGCGCGTGCTCATGGCCTCGATGCCGGTGGCCGCGTTGACCACCACCGCCGCGGTCTCCACCGCCTCCAGCGCGGTCATCGCCTGGCCGACGAAGTCGGGGTACCCGGGCGTGTCGATCAGGTGGATGCGCGTGCCGCGGTGCTCCAGGTGCATCAGCGCCGAGTTCAGCGAGTGCTGCACGCGGCGCTCCATCGGATCGAAGTCGCTGACGGTGGTGCCCCGTTCCAGGCTGCCCGTCGCGCCGATGGCGCCGGCGCGGTGCAGCAGCGCTTCCGCGAGGCTGGTCTTGCCCGCGGCCGATTGGCCGACGAGCGCCAGCGTGCGGATGCGCTCGATGGCGCGGGTATCGCGGGCAGTGGGGCTGGGGGTGCTGGCGGCCATGACGCGCTCCTTGGTGAGGCGCGTCTCCTGCGCCTGGGGTGGGCGGG
>NZ_JBFXIO010000195.1:0-9425 GCF_050175855.1 Piscinibacter sp. | reverse complement strand
TCCAGCACGCGCTGAACGACGCGCTGAAGAAGGAAGGGCTGCAGCGCTTCGACCTCGAACTGGTGCGCGGCTGGATCGGCGACGGGCCCGACGTGCTGATCGCCCGCGCGCTGGCCCACCAGGGCCGGGGCGATGCCGACGACGAGTTCCGCGGGCGCCTGCGCCGCTGGTTCGATGCCGCCACGCTGGCCGCACCGCTGTCCGGCGGCAGTGTCTTCCCCGGCATCCTCGACCTGGTGGCCGGGCTGCGCCGCCTGGTGCCGATGGTGGCGGTGACCAACAAGCCCACGCCGCTGGCGCGCGCCGTGCTCGATGCCGCCGGGGTGCTGCCCTTCCTGGCCGGCGTGCACGGCGCCGATACACCGGCGCTGCGCAAGCCCGCGCCGGCGATGCTGCTGGCCGCCTGCGATCGCCTGGGCGTGGAGCCGCCCCACCTGCTGATGGTGGGCGACAGCGAGCCCGACATGCGCAGCGCGCAGGCCGCCGGCTGCCCGGCGATGCTGGTCACCTGGGGCTATGGCCACGACAAGCTGGGCGGCTGGCCGCCGCAGATGCGCATCGACGCACCCGATCAACTGCTGCAGGCGCTGCGGGCTGCGCGCGCCGGCGCCGAACCGATTCTCAACTCCTAGGAGACCGTCATGCCCACTGGCGGAAGACCCACCCTCACGCAGTTCCTCATCGAACAACGCCGTCGTCACCCGGGTGCCACGGGTGAACTGAACGCGCTGATCACCGACGTATCGCTGGCCTGCAAGGCGATCGCGCGCAGGGTGGCGCTGGGCGCACTTGGCGCGCCGATCGGCGGTCATGAAAAGGTCGGTGGCAGCGTCAACGTGCAGGGCGAGGAGCAGAAGCCGCTGGACATCGAGAGCAACGAGCTGTTCGTGCGCTCGGCCGAGTGGGACGGCCACGTGGCCGGCATGGTCTCGGAGGAAATGGAGGAGCCCTACACGCTGCCTCCGCAATACCCGCGCGGCAAGTACCTGCTGCTGTTCGATCCGCTGGACGGTTCGTCGAACATCGACGTCAACGTGTCGGTGGGCAGCATCTTCTCGGTGCTGCGCGCCGCCACGCCGGGGCAGGACGCCAAGGCCGAGGATTTCCTGCAGGCGGGCACGCAGCAGGTCTGCGCCGGCTACGCGATCTACGGCCCGACGACGATGCTGGTGCTGAGCATGGGCGATGGCACGCACGCGTTCACGCTCGAACCCAGCCTCGGCGAATGGGTGCTCAGCCACCGCGGCCTGAAGGTGCCGGAAAAGACGCGCGAGTTCGCCATCAACGCCTCGAACAGCCGCTTCTGGGAGCCGGCCGTCAAGCGCTACGTCGACGAATGCCTGGCGGGCAGCACCGGGCCGCGCGGGGTGGACTTCAACATGCGCTGGATCGCCTCGCTGGTGGCCGAGACGCACCGCATCCTGATGCGCGGCGGCGTGTTCATGTACCCGCGCGACAACAAGGACGCGAGCAAGCCCGGCCGCCTGCGCCTGCTGTACGAGGCCAACCCGATCGGCATGCTGATCGAGCAAGCCGGCGGGCGCGCCACGACGGGGCACAAGCGCATCCTCGACGTGCAGCCGGAGTCCATCCACCAGCGCATCGGCTTCATCTTCGGCTCGGCCGAGGAGGTCGCCCGCATCGAGAGCTACCACGCCGAGGAGCCGCTGGATTCGTACAAGTCACCGCTGTTCGGCAAGCGTGGCCTGTTCGCGAGCACCACGGTCTGATCGACATGACCTGACATCGGCGCGCGGGATCAAGGAGTACCCGTTCGCGCCCCACGAATTTCTTCACCTCCGGGAACTCCCATGTCCGCCAAGCACCCCATCATCGCGATCACCGGATCGTCGGGCGCCGGCACCACCTCGGTGACGCGCACCTTCGAGAACATCTTCCGCCGCGAGAAGGTCGACGCCGCCGTCATCGAGGGCGACGCCTTCCACCGCTTCGACCGCAAGACCATGCGCGCGAAGATGGCCGAAGAGGAAGCCAAGGGCAACCGCGCCTTCAGTCACTTCGGCCACGAGGGCAACCTGTTCGAGGAACTCGAGGCGCTGTTCCGCGACTACGCCGAGAGCGGCACCGGCAAGACGCGCAAGTACCTGCACGACGCCAACGAGGCCGCGCCCTACAACCAGGAGCCCGGCACCTTCACGCCGTGGGAAGACCTGCGCAAGAGCGAGCTGCTTTTCTACGAAGGCCTGCACGGCGGCGTGACCACCGACACCGTCGACATCGCCCGCTACCCCGACCTGCTGATCGGCGTGGTGCCGGTCATCAACCTGGAGTGGATCCAGAAGATCCACCGCGACAAGAACATGCGCGGCTACTCCACCGAGGCGGTGACCGACGTGATCCTGCGTCGCATGCCCGACTACGTGCACTACATCTGCCCGCAGTTCACCCGCACGCACATCAACTTCCAGCGCGTGCCGGTGGTCGACACCTCCGACCCGTTCATCGCCCGCACCATCCCCACCGCCGACGAGAGCCTCGTGGTGATCCGCTTCGCCAACCCGGCGGGCATCGACTTCCCCTACCTGCTGAGCATGCTGCACGACTCGTGGATGTCGCGCGCCAACACGCTGGTGGTGCCGGGCGGGAAGATGGAGCTGGCGATGCAGCTGATCTTCACGCCGATGATCCTTCGGCTGGTGGAGCGCCGCCGCAAGGCGCTGTCGAACTGAAGCGGAGGGCACGACCATGACGAACACGCCCCTCGACCACGCCGCCCTGCGCACGCTGTGCGCCAACGCGCTGCGCGTGCTGGCCATCGACGCGGTGCAGGCCGCCAACTCCGGGCACCCGGGCATGCCCATGGGCATGGCCGACATCGCCGAAGCGCTGTGGCGCCACCACCTGAAGCACGACCCGGCCGACCCGCAGTGGATCGACCGCGACCGCTTCGTGCTCTCCAACGGCCACGGCTCGATGCTGCTGTATGCCTTGCTGCACCTGAGCGGCTATGCACTGCCGATGAGCGAGCTGCGCCGCTTCCGCCAACTGCATTCGCTCACGCCCGGCCACCCCGAGCATGGCCTCACGCCCGGCGTGGAAACCACCACGGGCCCGCTGGGCCAGGGCCTGACCAATGCGGTGGGCATGGCGCTGGCGGAGAAGCTGCTGGCCGCGCAGTTCAACCGCCCGGGCCACACGGTGATCGACCACCGCACCTGGGTCTTCCTCGGCGACGGCTGCCTGATGGAAGGCATCAGCCAGGAGGCCGTGTCGCTGGCCGGCACCTGGCGGCTGAACAAGCTGGTCGCCTTCTATGACGACAACGGCATCTCGATCGACGGCAACGTGAAGGGCTGGTTCGGCGACGACACGCCGGCCCGCTTCGAGGCCTGCGGCTGGACGGTGATCCGCGACGTCGACGGTCATGACCGCCTGGCGCTCGACGCCGCCATCGCCGCGGCGAAGACCTCGACGCAGCCGGTGCTGGTGTGCTGCAAGACCACCATCGGCCACGGCTCGCCCAACCGCGCCGGTACGGCCAAGGTGCACGGCGAGGCGCTCGGTGCCGAGGAGATCCGCCTGACCCGCGAGCAACTCGGCTGGAACTGGCCGGCTTTCGAGATTCCGGACGCGGTGCGTGCGGCCTGGTCGGCGCGCGACAAGGGCGCGCAGGCGCGCAACGAATGGCAGCTGCGCTTCGGCTCCTATGCCGAGGCCCACCCGGAGCTTGCCCACGAGTTGCTGCGCCGCCATGCCAGCCCGGGCGTCCCGGACGCCCGCACGGAGAAGGCGTTTGCCGATGCGATCGCCTCGACGGAGTCCAAGCGCGCCACCGTGGCCACGCGCAAGGCCTCACAGGAAGTGCTCAATGCGGTGGCGCCGGCCATCCCCGAACTGCTCGGCGGCTCGGCCGACCTGACCGGCTCCAACCTCACCGACTGGAAGGGCCACCAGCCGCTGCTGGGCTCCGGCACGGGCAACCACGTGCACTACGGCGTGCGCGAGTTCGGCATGGCCGCGATCATGAACGGCGTGGCGCTTCACGGCGGCTTCCGGCCCTACGGCGGCACCTTCCTCACCTTCAGCGACTACTCGCGCAATGCGCTTCGCATGTCGGCGCTGATGAAGCTGCCGGTGGTGCACGTGTTCACGCACGACTCCATCGGCCTGGGCGAGGACGGCCCGACGCACCAGCCGGTCGAGCATGTCTCCAGCCTGCGGCTGATTCCGGGCCTGGATGTCTGGCGCCCCGCCGATGCCACCGAGACGGCCGTGGCCTGGCGCCAGGCCCTGCGCCGCGCCGACGGACCGAGCGCGCTGGCGCTCAGCCGCCAGGGCCTGCCGCACGCCGGCGAGGCGGGGCAGGAGCGAACCGAGGCGATTGCCCGCGGCGGCTACGTGCTGCGCCGGCCGGCGAACGAGCAGGTGGTGCTGATCGCCACCGGCTCCGAGGTGCAGGTGGCACTGGCTGCGGCCACGCTGCTCGGCGAGGAGGGCATTGCCGCCCGCGTGGTGTCGGTGCCCTGCCTCGACGTCTTCGAGCGGCAGGACGATGCCTGGCGTGCCGAGGTGATCCCGCGCCACCTGCCTCGCCTGGCGGTGGAAGCCGGCAGCACTGGCCTGTGGTGGAAGTACGTCGGCGAGAACGGCGACGTGGTCGGCCTCGATCGCTTCGGTGAATCGGCGCCGGCTGGCGACCTGTTCCGCCTGTTCGGCATCACCGCCGAGATGGTGGCGGTGCGCGCCACACGACTGGTGGCCGCGGCCCGCACGCCCGAACTCGCCACCCATTGAACCTCACATCGATCTTCAGGAGCCCTCGATGGCGATGATCTCCCTGCGGCAACTGCTCGACCACGCCGCCGAGCACGGGTACGGCGTGCCGGCCTTCAACGTCAACAACCTGGAGCAGATCCAGGCCATCATGCAGGCCGCGCAGAAGACCGATGCGCCGGTGATCCTGCAGGCCTCGGCCGGTGCGCGCAAGTACGCCGGCGAGCCCTTCCTGCGCAAGATGGTCGAGGCAGCGGTCGAGATGTACCCCGACATCCCGATCGTGATGCACCAGGACCACGGCGCCAGCCCGGCGGTGTGCATGCAGAGCATCCGCAGCGGCTTCACCAGCGTGATGATGGACGGCTCGCTTCGCGAGGACGCCAAGACACCGGCGAGCTATGAGTACAACGTCGACGTCACGCGCCGCGTGTGCGAGATGGCGCATGCGGTGGGCGTGTCGGTGGAAGGCGAGCTCGGCTGCCTCGGCTCGCTCGAATCGGGCCAGGCCGGCGAGGAAGACGGCGTCGGTGCCGAAGGCACGCTCACCCACGACCAGCTGCTGACCGACCCCGACCAGGCGGCCGACTTCGTCAAGCTCACCGGCGTGGATGCGCTGGCGATCGCCATCGGCACCAGCCACGGCGCCTACAAGTTCAGCCGCAAGCCCACCGGCGACATCCTCGCGATCGACCGCATCAAACAGATCCACGCGAAGATCCCGCACACCCACCTGGTGATGCACGGCTCCTCGTCGGTGCCGCAGGAGTGGCTGGCGGTCATCCGCGAGTACGGCGGCGACATCAAGGAGACCTATGGCGTGCCGGTGGAGGAAATCCAGGAGGGCATCCGCCACGGCGTGCGCAAGGTCAACATCGACACCGACATCCGCCTGGCGATGACCGGTGCGATGCGCCGCGCGATGGCCAAGGACCGCGGCGAGTTCGACCCGCGCAAATTCCTCAAGGACGCGACGGCCGCGGCGCGCGACGTGTGCATCGCGCGCTTCGAGGCCTTCGGCTGTGCCGGCCGGGCCTCGAAGATCAAGCCGGTGCCGCTGGAGGCACAGGCCAAGCTCTACGCCTGAGCCGGCACGGGGTTCACTCGGCGCGCGTGGCGGCCGGCTGGGCCGCCACCTGGGTGCCCAGGCGCATCGCCATCAGGCGCGGCGACATCTCCAGGGCCGGGTGGGCCCAGTGGATCTCCTCGGCCTCGCGCGGCAGCAGCGCAGTCAGCGTGGTCGGGTGCAGCCGGTCCATCTGCGCGGCGTCGAGCTGGCGCACGAACACCCAGCCCTTGACGGGCGTCTTCACGTAGGCGAAGCGTGTCGGCAGGTCGACATAGACGTCCCAATCGCGGGTCTGGATGAAGCTCTGCGCTTGCGCCGGGATGGCGGCGGCAAAGGTGGCCAGGGCGAAGGCGGCGGTGGCGAGGGTGCGTTGCATGATGACTCTCCTGTCGTGATGGACAGCAGTGTCAGCAGCACGTGTTTCACCACGACTTCGCGCGCGGTGCGCGATGGTTTCAGACGTTTCAGCGAGACTCGCGCAGGCGCGTCAGCCGGGCCTCGAGCGAGGCTGCGCTGAGCACGCCAACGTGGGCGTCGACGAGGCGACCCTGGGCGTCGTAGAAGAGCGTGGTCGGCAGGCCGCGCGAGCCGACGGCGGGGCCCAGGGCCGAGCGTTCGTCGAGCAGCACGTCGCGCAAGGCAAGCCGCTCGCGATCCAGGTACGCCTGCACCGTGGCAGCGCGCTCGCCCTGGTTGGCGAAGAGGATCGCCACGTCGGGCGTGCGCTGCTGCGCGGCGGCGAGCACCGGCATCTCGGCGCGGCAGGGGCCACACCAAGTGGCCCAGAGGTTGACCACCGCCGGGCGTCCGCCGGCGGCCTGCGCCAGCGTGGTGGGGCGGTTGCCGACGAGTTCGGCGAGCGCCACCTCGGGCATGCGGGCTTCGCGTGGCAATTGCGTGGCCAGCGAGCCCGCCGTCCAGACCAGCACGCCGGCCAGCAGGCCGAAACCCAGCGGCCGCCGCAGTTCGAGCGTTTTCCAGCCGTGCCACGCCAGCCACAGCGTGCCGGCCAGCAGGCCGCTCGCCGCGTGCCAGCCGCCGTCGCGCAGATCGAGCACCGACCAGGGCGAGGCCGCATAGGCCGAGGCGTTCCACGCCAGGTGCGTGACGCGCGCGGCCAGCAGGCCAACCAGCGTGGCATGGAAGACCGCATTGCCGGCCTCGTGCCGGCGTGCCGGCACGGCCAGGCGCGAAGCCAGCGTCATCGCGAGCCAGGCGGAGGCGAACAGCAGCAGCGGTGCGACGGGCAGCGCGAGCGGGCCGAGTTGCAGCGACAGCATGACGGCGGCGCCGATCAGGCTGCGTCGGCGCGCAGGGCGATCGCCAGCGCCCGGCCATCCACCGTGGCGTGGCGCGGGCCGGCCAGCGCGAGCACGCCTTCGCGGCGCAACTGGCTGATCATGCGGCTGGCCGTCTCGACGGTGATGTCGAGCATGGCGCCGATCTCCTCGCGCCGCGGCAGCCACACGGCCTGGCCGGGCTCGGTGAGCGCGCTCAGCCGCTCGAGCAGGCGCAGCAGGCGGCGGCGCGCCGGCCCGGTGGACAGGTCGGCCACCCAGGCTTCCGCTGCATCGAGCGCCGACTGCCAACGCAGCATCAGCTCGCGCGGCATGCCGCCGCTGGAGGCGGCCAGCTCGTCGACCAGGTGGCGCGGCAGCCGGCACAGCTGCACCGGCGTGCAGGCGACGGCCTCGTCGGCATAGGGGCGCTGCAGCAGCGCCTCCTGGCCGATCAGGTCGCCGCGGCCGGCCAGCCGCACGATGCGGCGATCGCCGTGCTCGGTGCTGCGTTCGAAGCGCACGATGCCCGAGCGGATGGTGAACACGGCCTGGCCGGCGTCACCGCGGCCGTAGACGGGCTCGTCGGGGGGCAGGTCGAGGCTGACGATGCGGGTGTGGATGCGGTCCAGCCCCTCGTCGTCGAGCGCGCCGAACAGCGCCTGGCTGCGCACCTCGCAGGCGGCGCAGGCCTGGGCCTGCGGATGGCGCGCGTCGCCGCGGTACAGCGCAACGATGGCCATGTCCCGCGCGTCCGTTCAGCGCGGCGGGGCGACCATCGGCCAGCCGCGCTTCGCCCACTCGCTCATGCCGCCATTGACGAAGCGCACATGGCCGTAGCCGCGCTCGCGCAGCGCCCGGAGCGTGCGGCTGGAGCGGTTCTGGGTGTTGCAGATCAGCAGGACGGGCTCATCCGGAGCGACCGGGATCTCCGCGAGCCGCCGGCCGATCTGGCTCATCGGCAGCAGCAGCGCGCCGGCGGCCACGCCGGTGGCGTGCTCGTTCGGCTCGCGGATGTCGATCAGCAGCGCGCGACCGGACTCCCACGCCGCGCGCGCTTCCTCGAGGCTGACGGACAGGTCGTCCGCGCGGGCCGGTGCGACCACGCTGCCCAGCAGCAGCATCGTCACGAGGGCGCGCCGGCGCAGGCGGCTCGCGACGGCGGGAGCGGAAGCGGTCGATGCGGGCATGGGCGGGCTCGGTTGAATATCAGTGCAGGATGATATTCAACTTCAGCCCGCCCTGCACGGGCGGCGACGTCGCTCAGAGGGGATTGAGCGACTTCTCCGGCCGGTAGTGGGTGTAGCCCACGCTGGCGCCCGCACGCAGGCCGGCGCCGAGGCGGATGGGCGCGAGCGTCACGCCGTCGAGCCGCTGGTAGTTGAGGCCCACGCCGCCGACGTAGTAGAGGCTGCCGTCGACGCCGGGGTAGCGCTTGAAGATGGCCTGCACGTCGGGCAGCTTGTAGACCAGCACGAACACCTTCGAGGCGTTCGCCCCGAGGTCGAAGCCCACCGACGGGCCGGCCCAGTAGACCTTCTTCGTGGCGCCGGACTTCATCACCAGCTCGCCTTCGCCGTAGCGCACGCCCGCGGTGATGGCGGCAGAGACCTCCTCGCCGCGGATGAAGGCATTGGGCCGCCCCTGCTCGCTGAAGGCCTTGGCGATCACCTGCGCCAGCCCTTCGGTGGTCTGGCCGAAGAAGTCGGTGGCCGCCTTGAGGGTGCCGGCTTCGTCGTAGGTGCTGTCGTCGGTCACGTCGGCCGCGATGCCCAGGGCGGGCACGGCCAGCGCGAGCGAGCCGGCACCGGCGCGCAGGAGCCAAGCACGGCGGGTGGTATCGATGAGGCGAGAGCGAGTGTCCATCATGGTTCTTCTCCTGCAGCCCCGGGGAGCGGGACCGAGGGTTTGACCTTACTCACCCATTCGCGAAGCGGGTTTGTCGGAATGTTCCGGGATGTGCCGATGTAACTGGCGCCGCCCGATTGCGCAGAGAGCTGTATGCATATACAGTAGTCGCACACGGAGGTTCCCATGCACTCATTGCACCGACAGATCTACCGTCCCGCGCCTGCGCGCACGCCGTATTGGCTGCGTCGCCTGTGGGCTTGGCTCTGATCCTGGCCCGCAAAGCAAGAAGCGCCTGACTCCGGCTGGAATCAGGCGCTTCGGTGTGTGGTGGTGGAGAGGAGGAGGATCGAACTCCCGACCTTCGCATTGCGAACGCGACGCTCTCCCAGCTGAGCTACCCCCCCACGACAGCGCGCATTCTAGCAAACTCCGCGGGTCGCCCTCTCCGAGCTCATCGCATGACCCGCACCGATTCGACCTGGCTGGACGCCCAG
>NZ_JBFXIO010000194.1:0-9430 GCF_050175855.1 Piscinibacter sp. | reverse complement strand
GAAGGCGTAGGCGCCGACTTCGATGGCCATCACCGCATCGAGGTGCGCGGCGTGCATCGGCAGCAGCGTGCGCTGCCGCGGCTGCGGCACGGCACTCATGCCTCGGCCTGGGCGCGCCGGGCCGCCTCGCGCTCGGCGGTGGTCTGGGCGACCTTGTCGCGCAGGTAGACCGGCAAGGCGAGTGCGGCATCGATGGCGGTGCCTGCGTGCCAGGCTGCTTCGGCCAGGCGGGCGAGCGCCACCGCCCGTGAGCGCGTTACCGGGCGCCGCAGGGCGTTGCCGGTGTTCCAGTGCTCGCCGAAGACGGCCAGGCCCGAGCCGGCCATGCAGCGCGGTGGTTCGTCGCGCCATCGGGCCGCGAGCACGTCGGGACGACACAGCATCGGGCTCGCCAGCACGGCCCAGCGGCCCTGCTCGGCGCGGTAGTGCGCGGCATAGACCTCGTCCATGCGGGCGTCCATCGCCACCCAGCAATCGGCGGCAGCGTCGCCCAGTTCGTCGAACGCGTCCTGCGCCACCAGCAGCAGGCTGTCCAGCGCCAGCACCGGCTTGCCGGCGCCCAGCGCCAGCCCCTGCGCCACCGAGCAGGCGCTGCGCAGCCCGGTGAACGCGCCCGGGCCGCGGCCGAAGCCGACCGCATCCACCTCGGCCAGCGCGCAGCCGGCGCGCTGCAGCAGCGCGAGCACTTCGGGCAGCAGCCGCTGCGAGGCCTGCGCCCCGCCCTCGCCCTCGAACACCCAGGCTTCACCGTCGCGGCTCAGCGCGATGGACATCACCTCGGTGGAGCTGTCGATGGCCAGCAGGCAGGTCATGCGGGCGAGTGTAGGTCAAGGCCCTCGGCGCGCCGGCGCGCGTGCGATCATCTCGGCCCATGCTGTCCGCCCCGATCCTGCGCCTCGCGGCCTTCCTGTTGTTCGTCTCGGCCGCAGGCAGCGCTGCGGCCCGCTTGCCGGGCGAGGTCTACAGCGCACTGGACCGCGCCAAGGTGCCCGCGGACGCAGTCGTCGTGCTCGTGCAGGAGGTCGGCAGCCCGCGCAACCGGCTGGCCTGGCGCGCCGACGCCGCGGTGAACCCGGCCTCGCTGACCAAGCTGCTGACCACCTATGCCGCGCTCGACCTGCTCGGCCCGGCCTGGACCTGGAGCACACCGGTGTGGCTGGACGGCACCGTGCGCGACGGCGTGCTCGAAGGCAACCTCGTCATCAAGGGCAGCGGCGATCCGAAGCTGGTGCCCGAGCGCCTGTGGCTGCTGCTGCGCCGCGTGCAGCAGCTCGGCGTGCGCGAGATCCGCGGCGACATCGTGCTCGACCGCAGCGCCTTCGCGGTGCCCGAGCAGAGCCCGGCCGATTTCGACGGCGAGGCGCTGCGACCCTACAACGTGCGCGCGGACGCGCTGCTGCTGGCCTACCGCTCGGTGCTGATCGGCTTCACGCCGGATGCGGCGCGCGGCGTGGCGCTGGTCAGCGTCGACCCGCCGCTGGCCGGCGTCGAGGTCGATCGCAGCGTGCCGCTGTCGGCCACGGCCTGCAATGACTGGCGCGCTGAACTGAAGGCCGACTTCGCCGATCCGTCGCGGCTGCGCCTGGCCGGCAGCTTCCCCGCCGTCTGCGGCGAGAAGACCTGGCCGATCGCCTATGCCGAGCCGCGCCGCTACGACGAACGCATGCTCGCCGGCCTGTGGCGCGAGATGGGCGGAACGCTCGCCGGCAGCGTGCGCGAGGGCGCGGCGCCGTCCACGCCGCCCACCTTCACCAGCGCATCGCCGGCGCTGTCGGAGGTGATCCGCGAGATCAACAAGTTCAGCAACAACGTGATGGCGCAGCAGCTCTTCCTCACGCTGAGTCTGGCGCGCAGCGGCAAGGGCACGCCCGAGGCGTCGCGCGAGGTGCTGCGGCGCTGGCTGGCCGAGCGCATCGGCCGGCATGCCGATGGCGCGGTGATCGACAACGGCTCGGGGCTGTCGCGCGAGACCCGCCTGAGCGCGCAGCAGCTCGCCCGGCTGCTGCAGTCGGCCTGGGGCAGCGCGGTGATGCCGGAGCTGGTGGCTTCGCTGCCGGTCTCCGGCATCGACGGCACGCTGATCCGCTCCAAGGCTCCGCCCGGCCGCGCCCATCTCAAGACCGGCTCGCTGCGCGACGTGGTCGGCGTGGCCGGCTACGTGCTCGCCAGCAGCGGGCGCCGCTACGTCGTCGTGGCCATCGTCAATCATCCCAACGCCAATGCGGCGCGGCCGGCCATCGATGCGCTGGTGCAATGGGTGGTGCAGGACGGCAGCGCGCCGCTCGCGTCCGCCGAGACACCGAACTGAACACGGCTCGCCGAATGTCTTCTGCCTCCAGCGCCACCGAGTGGATGGGCTACGCCGCCGCCACGCTGACCACCCTGTCGTTCGTGCCGCAGGCTTGGCACACTTTCCGCACGCGCGACGTGCGCGGCATCTCGCTGGGGATGTACAGCGCCTTCACGCTCGGCGTGGCGCTGTGGCTGGTCTATGGCGTCATGCTCGGCGCATGGCCCGTGATCGTCGCCAACGCCATCACGCTGGCGCTGGCCGCCGCCATCCTCGCGATGAAGATCGTGCTCGGTCGGCGCGGCGACGGCTGAGCGCCGCCGCGCTTCCCGTTCAGAACTTGTAGGACAGGCCGAGCGAGTAGGTCACCGGGCGGAAGTCGATCTCGGTGGTCAGCACCGTGCTGCCGGCGGCCACGAGCTTGGACTTGGTGTCGACGCGCGCGATGCTGCCGAACACGCCCCACTTGCTGTCGATCGCGTAGTCGAGGCCGGCCTGGACCACGAGGCCGGTCGAGTCGCCGAGCTTCACGTCCGGGGCCAGGCGCGACTTCACGTCGGTGAACTTGGTGTAGTTGATGCCCGCGCCGAGGTAGGGCCGGAAGCGGTCGCCTTCGCTGCCGAAGTGGTAGTTGACGATCAGCGTCGGTGCCACGTTGCGCGCCGAGAGGATGTCGTCACCGAGGAAGGCGACCGTACCGGTGGCCTTGGCCTTGATCTTCGGCGGGATGCCGATCACCAGCTCGACGCCGATGTTGGGCGTGAACAGGCGCTCGTAGGTGAGCAGCAGCGTGGTGGCGTCGCCGGTCTCGGCGTCGGCGCCCGGCGGCACGCCGATGCCCTGGATGCCGTTGGTCTTCGAGTTCGTCGTGTACTGGATCGCGCCGATCTTGAAGATGTTCTGCTGGGCCTGTGCAACGCCCGTCAGGCCGATCGCCAGCGCGGCCGCCAGCACCTGGATCTGGAACTTCATGGGTTGTTCTCCGGTGTGCGTGGCGTCAGATCCAGCCGAAGGCGCGGAGCTGGGCGAGGAAGGCGTCGCTGATGGCCTTGTGGCCGCCGGTCGACGGGTGCACCGAATCGGCGAAGAACCAGGTGTTGGCGTCGGCCTGCAGCGGCGTCGTCATCAGCAGGTTGCCGTCGCAGAACAGCGAAGAACCATCGGTGATGATGTTCGCGGTGGCCGTGGCGATCTTGCCGATGTCGCAAGCGGGCAGCGCGATGTTGGTGAAGCCCAGCGCCGTGGCCCGTGCCGTCAGGTCCTTGAACATGGCGAAGGTGTCGATGATCTGCACCGGCTGACCGGTGAGTGCTTCGCGCAGCCAGAGATTGAAGATCCGCGAGAGATCGGTGAGCACCGTGCGCGCCGGCGCCACCTGGGACGAATTGCCGAACGGCGTGTCGGCGATGTCGCTGAGCGTCATCACCGCGACGTACTTGCCGCCCTTGGCGAGGATCTCCGACCGGACCAGCGTCGCCAGTTCGATGGCGGCCTGCTTCATCGCCTCCTGCGCGTCGGTCTGCGCCTGGAACAGCAGGGCATTGGCCTGGTCGACCGTGATCTGCCCCGCCGCGGCCTGAGCCTGGATCTGCGCGGCCTGGGCCGCGAAGGCGCCGAACTGGACGAACACGTCGTTGTTGCCGGCATAGACCATGATCAGGTCCGTGTCGGCAAAGCGCCCGCCGAAGGCGGGGTTCGCCAGGTGATTGGCGATCTGCGTGACCACCGGGACGGTGAGCGCGCCCGCACCGGTGGCCGGATCACGCCCGATGCCATTCGGATTGGTGACTCTGGCGCCGCCCTGGCCGTAGGCCGTGCAGGAGCGCTGGATGGCGGGCACCGTGCTCTGCAGCGCCGCCGGGCACTTCACCGACTGTCCGTCGAAACCGACTTCGGCCGGCGTGACCGGCAGACCGAGCGTGGCGGCCACGTTTTCGACCCACACCGTGCCGGACGGACCGTTGGTGGTGAACTTGCCGCCCTGGATGTTGAACTGCGCAGGCGCCGGCGAGTAGGTGCCGACGTCGCTGAGGCTGTCGCCGAAGCTGATGAAGGCGGTGAAGTTGCCCGGGGTGGTCGGCGCGCCGGAGGGCGAGCCACTGCCGGGGACGTCGGGGTCACCCCCGCCACAGGCTGCGAGCAGCGCAGCCGCCAGGGCCAGCGGCGCCAGGGAACGGAACAGCTTCATGAACACCTCGTAGAGACTCGTCTGAAAACGAACGACCGTTCGCTTTTCCGAGCGTCACTATAGGTGTGTCGCTGCGCCCTTCGCCGCGGGGGAAACCCGGCCGCGCGGCCTGGGGCTTGTCCGGATCAGAACGGATTGGCGCGCGTGCGCGAGGCCGCCAGGGAGCCGATGTAGGCGTGGCCGTTGGGGCTGAGGTGCGTATCGTCGGCCCACAGGTGGGTGGTCGACGTTGCACCGGTGACCAGCGTGTCGGCCGTGCAGTCCAGGACGGTGGCGGCCAGTGCTCCGTCACAAGCCGCAGACGTGACGTTGCTCATGCCGGAGAAGCTGGTCGGAAACTTGTACATCGTCTGCATGAGTTCGTTGGTCAGCATGATGGCCACTTCGGCGCCGTTCTCGCCAGCGATGCCGACCCGCAGGCCTTCGTTGAACTTCTCCACCAAGGCGGTCAGCAGCGCGCTGCGGGTCTTGTCGCCGGCCGCCAGATCCTCCGCCGCGGCAAATGGCGAAAGAGAGATCTCGGGCGCCGTCGAGACGAGCACCTTGCCGCCTGCATCGGCGATGCGGCTCACCTGCGCGGCCAGTGCCACGCCGGCGGCCCTTGCCGCTGCAGTCAATTGTTCGGCGCCGGTGGTCGGGTACTGGGCATAGAGATCGAGCACGTCGTGCTGACCGACGAACAGCGTGACGAGATCCTTGCTCGAGAACGTGTCCCCTGCGAGGTGCTGGTCGACCTGCGCGGCGAGGTCGCTCACGGTGGCGCCCTCGGCTGCGTAGATGCGGCTGGCCGGGTTGGGAACGGCATTCGGGTTGCACTCGGGGAAGACCAGCCCGTAACTGCTCGCCAGCTGCTGGATCCACAGCGGATTGGCGGCACAGCTGATCGTCTTCACCCCATTGGCGTCCGTCGACAGGGCATTGACGGTGTACTTGCGGCCGTCGGTCGTGAGGACACTGTTCTCGTCGCCGAAGGCCAGCACTCGATCGGGCACGAACGGCACGACCGGATCGCCCCCTCCACAGGCCGACAGCAGTGCCGACGCACCGATGGCTAGAACCAGCGCCGTGCGGCGAAGGGCGGGGGCAAAGGGAATCATCGGTGCTCCAGTGGCAAGTCTCGAACGCTGCGCGACGCAGCGCATTCAGGCCGCGGCAGCCCGCGACAGACGGTCGCGAACGCCATCCCACGCTGCCTCGCTGGGCGGCTCCTCGACCCAGATCAGATCCAGATTCCTGGCATCCAGTTCGCGCAGCGTGGCGAAGAGTTCGTGAGCGGCGCGGTCCGGATCATCCGGCATGGTCCGGCGCTCCAGCCGGGACCCGGGCGGCAGCGCCACGGTGCGGGAATATACCGCCAGCTTCAGTGCGCTGTCCCCGAGCATCTGCAACGCGGTATTCAGCATCTGCGCGGACATCAGGCGAAGCTTCGCACGCGGCGCGTAGTGCGATTCGAGCGTGCCCGACGCGCGCGGCGAATCGGCACCAGGCGCGGCCAGCGGCGCGCCGAGCACCGCCTCGATGCGTTTGCGCGAAATCTGTCCGGGACGCAGCAGCGCGGGCGTGAAGCCGGAACAGTCGACGATCGACGACTCGATGCCGACCTCGCAGTCGCCGCCATCGAGCACGATCAGATCGTCACCGAACTCATCGACCACGTGCTGCGCACGCGTCGGGCTGATGCGTCCGAATCGGTTGGCGCTGGGCGCGGCAACCCCGCGCACACCGCGCGCGCGGGCAGCGGCGAGCAGCGCCTGGGCCACCGGATGCGCCGGGCAGCGCAGCCCGATGGTGTCCTGCCCGCCCGCGGCCGCAGCCGCCACGCCGGGCGCACGCGGGACGATGATGGTCAACGGACCGGGCCAGAAGGCGTCGACGAGGCGCTGTGCGGGGTCGCCCAGATGCCCTGCGAAGTCGAGCGCTCCGCTCGCGTCCGTCACGTGGACAATCAGCGGGTGATCCGCGGGCCGGCCCTTCAGCCGGAAGATGGCGGACACGGCGAGGTCGTCGTCGGCCCGGGCGCCGAGGCCGTAGACCGTCTCGGTCGGGAAGGCGACCAGGTGCCCCGAGGCGAGTGCGTCGGCCGCACGCTCGATCGCCTCGGCGTCGTTGCCAGGCAGCAGCACGCTCAGAACGCCTCGATCCCGAGCATCCCGGCCGCTTCGAGCGCCACTCGACGCACGCCTTCGGCCGTCGCGCCGGTGACCGTGAGGTGACCCATCTTGCGGCCTCGACGCGGCTGCGCCTTGCCGTAGAGGTGCAGGTGCGCGCCGGTCAACCCGAGCACGGCCGCCCAGTCGGGTTCGACCACCGCACCCGAAACGTCGTACCAGAGGTCGCCCAGCAGATTGAGCATGATCGCCGGTGAGTGCAGCCGTGGTGCCGGCAGCGGCGCGCCCGTCAAGGCGCGCACCTGCAGTTCGAACTGCGAGACATCGCAAGCATCGATGCTGTAGTGCCCCGAGTTGTGCGGCCGCGGTGCCATCTCGTTGGCGACCAGCGATCCGTCGGCCAGCACGAAAAATTCGACGCAGAGCACGCCCACGTAGGCCAGCGATTCGGCGATGCGCTCGGCGTTCGCGATCGCCTGCGCTTCCAGGGACTGATCGAGGTCCGCCGGAACGGTCGTCACGGCCAGGATGCCGTCCCGATGCAGATTGCGCTGGACCGGCAGGTGCACCATCGAACCATCCGCGCCGCGCGCGACGATCACGCTGATCTCCGCCGCGAGGTTCAGCCTCTGCTCGAGGACACAGGGCACGCCCTTCATGGTGGCCCAGGCGGCGGCGAGTTCGGCGCGATCGGCCACTCGTGCCTGGCCCTTGCCGTCATAGCCCAGCCGGCTGGTCTTGAGGATCCCCGGCAGCAGGCTCGTGCTGACCGCAGCCAACTGCTGCCCGTCCTCGATCACGGCGAATGCCGCGCATGGCACGCCGCATCGCGTGAAGTGAAGCTTCTCGCGAGCCCGGTCCTGGCACACCGCAACGGCATCCGCCGAAGGGGACACCGGGCGGTGCGCTCCGAGCGTGACCAGGGCCGCAGCCGGCACGTTCTCGAACTCGGTGGTGATGGCCGCGCTGCGCTGCATCAACTGTGCGAGGCCCTGCTCGTCCAGGTACTCGGACTGAACGTGGTAGTGCGCGACGAGACCGGCCGGACTGGCCGGATCGGGGTCCAGCACCGCCGTGAAGTAGCCCATCTGCTGCGCGGCATGGACGAACATGCGGCCGAGCTGGCCGCCGCCCATCACGCCGAGCGTGGCACCTGGAGCGATGAAGCGCGACGGGGAGGACATGGTGCCGGTCACTTCAATTCGCTGTTCATGGCGCGCGCTGCTTCGGTCTGACGCAGTCGATAGTCCGCGAGACGCTGCTGCAACTCCGGGTCGGTGGTCGCAAGCATCTCGACAGCGAAGAGCGCAGCATTGGCAGCGCCTGCCGCACCGATCGCGAACGTGGCAACCGGGATTCCCTTGGGCATCTGGACGATCGAGTGCAACGAATCGACGCCCTGCAGATGGCGACTCGCCACCGGTACGCCCAGGACCGGCACGACAGTCTTTGCGGCGAGCATGCCGGGCAGGTGCGCAGCGCCTCCGGCACCGGCGATGATCGCGCGCAGCCCGCGCGGCGCAGCAGTTTCCGCATAGGCGAACATGTCGTCGGGCATGCGGTGCGCCGACACCACTCGGACTTCATGGGGCACGCCGAACTCCGCAAGGATCTCGCTGGAGAGCTTCATCGTCTCCCAGTCACTGCTGGAGCCCATCACGACGCCGACGAGACAAGGGGCGACGGCCACTACCTACTCCGTTCTTAAACTAAACATTTTAAGCGCCAGGACCATGAACTGCCCGCAGATGACCGCCATCAGCGGCCTGAAGCGCTGGCCGCGTCGCTCTCTCTGGTGCATTGGCGCACGAGGCCCTGAACGGCGCCGCCATTCGGTCCGGCCGCGGGTGCGTTCTGGTTGAGGTGCAATGCTGCCCCCGACTGGTGGATCACTCCTGAGCAACAGGCATCGAGTTGATGATTGAGCCTGACCCGGGATTCGGAACCATTCACTGACAGAACGACCGGGATGACGGACGCCCGGCAGCGATGCATGAGTTCAAGCCATCAAGAAGTGCAAGTCCACTGACAAGCGGTTCGCGTTCGCGCTGAAACAGGCGGAGCTCGCCTCCAGCGTCGACGAGGTTTGCCGCAAGATGGCTTCATCGAGGCGACGCTCTACGTCTGGCCAAAGAAGTGCCCTCGCGTGGGGCCGGTTGGAGCTGCGGCCGCTGGACTTGGTGGCCGACGCGTTCATGCTGCCGGAACTGGCTTTTCAGGCTTGGTCGCTCAACGGGCTGAAGCCTTGCTTCCGGCACAGTTCCTTGACTGGCAGCCAGGCATCATCCTCACAAAAGTAGCCGATGATCTGTTCCTCGGTGCATCGCTTCTTCATCGGCTCGATCTTCGTCTCGGGTTGATCGGACTCTCAAACTGCTCGCTACGAATCCCCGGGGCAGCTCAGTTTTCCTGAGCGGCGATGCAGACATGCCGCTCTGGTTTCCCGCATGCGCCCAGCTTCCCTGTCACCCCGGCGCGCCAGCACAGGCGCGTGGAAGCCTTCCACGAAACGGAAGGGGCTCCGTTTCCGGAGCCCCAAGTTCACGAAACCACGCCGGTCAGGGCTTGGTTCCCGTCGGGAAGGGCCATGCCGCCTGCGGGCTCAGCGCCGTCTTTGCCGGGGGCGCTGCGGCGGGGGCGGGCGCAGCAGCCTTCTTGGCGGCGGGCTTCTTGGCGGCCTTCTTGGCAGCGGCCTTCTTCGCCGGAGCCTTCTTGGCGGCGGCCTTCTTCGCCGGAGCCTTCTTCGCCGCAGCCTTCTTGACTGCTGGCTTCTTGGCAGCGGCCTTCTTCGCCGGAGCCTTCTTCGCCGCAGCCTTCTTCGCCGGAGCCTTCTTCGCCGGAGCC
>NZ_JBFXIO010000193.1:0-9452 GCF_050175855.1 Piscinibacter sp. | reverse complement strand
CCACAGCCGCGCCGGTGCGAGCAGCGCCCGCGCCAGGCCGACGCGCTGGCGCTCGCCGCCGGACAGGCGGTCGACGCGGTCGAACAGCTTGTCGGCGAGGTCGAAGCGGTCGAGCGCGGCGTGGGCGGCGGGAATGTCGTCGGGGTAGAACAGCGAACGCAGGCTGCGCCACAGGCCCAGCGCCGGCAGCCGCGCCGCAAGGACGGCGGTGACCACGCGCTGACGCGGCGGCAGCGGCGGCACCTGGGGCGCGAGGAACAGACGGCCGCGCAGCCTCTGAAGCGCCGGGCGCGGCAGCGACCAGGGATCGGTACCCTCCAGCGTGAGCCGGCCGCCCGAAGGCGGCAAGGCGCAGCCCATCACCTGCAGCAGCGTGGTCTTGCCGGCCCCCGACGGGCCGATGACCGCGACCAGCTCGCCCGGTGCGACGTCGACAGACACGCCGCGTAGCGCCGCGGCGCTGCCGCTGCGCGCCGCCGGATGCCGCGCGGCGACGTCGTGGAGTTCGATCTTCAAGCCGCCCGGCCCCGACTGCTGGCCCGCAACATCACAGCAGCCCGGCGCTGCGCGCGGCGGCTTCGATGCCCTTGTAGTTGTCGGCCTTGCTCGGGATGAAGCGCGTGGCGCGCTGCAGCTCGAGGATCTCCTTGCCCTCGGCGGTATCGCGGCTCAGCGACAGCAGCGCCTGGGAAAGCTTCTCGCGCAGCGCGACGGGCATGTCGGCGTGCACGGTCCAGTTGTAGTCGTAGTAGGGCGGCGTGGTGTAGAAGGCGCGCACCTTGGTCGTGTCGACCTTCTTGTCGGCGACGAACTTGTCCCACACCGAGATGTTCAGCGCGCCGGCCTGCACCTTGCCGGCGGCCACGGCGGCGATCGTCGCGTCGTGCGCGCCGCTGTACGACACGCGGCGGAAATCCTTCTCCGGGTTGAGCCCGGCCTGCAGCAGGAAGCTGCGCGGCATCAGGTGGCCGGAGGTGCTGCTCTGCGAGCCGAAGCTCACATCCTTGCCCTTCAGGTCGGCCAGCGCGTTGATACCGGCCTCGCTGGTGATGAACACCGAGCGGAACTTCTCGTCTTCCTCGCGCTGTGCGATGGGAATCACCTTGCCCCCTGAGCGCACGTTCGCCTGCACGAAGGTGAAGCCGCCAAACCAGGCCATGTCGACCTTGCGGTTGACCAGGGTCTCGACGGCAGCGGCGTAGTCGGTCACCGGGGTGTACTCGACCCTCATGCCCAGCTTGCCTTCCAGGTACTTCACCAGCGGACCCGCCTTGCGCGCCAGCTCGGTGGGCGATTCGTCGGGAATGGCGGTGATGCGGAACACCTGCTGGGCGTGCGCGATCGCGCCGAAGCTCAGCAGGGCGCAGGTGAGCAGGGCCTTGAGTGTGCGGGACGGGGACAGGTCGAGCATGGGGTTTCTCCGGCAAGGGTGGATGAGGCAGGGCCGCACTTTAGCGGCCTCGAGCAGGTAGAGTGCCGCGCAGGCTCATGGGCACACTACGCGGCCACAGGAAACTCGGATGCCGACGTCTACGATCAGGACCCCTCGTTTCTTCCAGTTGCACCGCATCGACGACGCCGCGCTCGCCGACGAGGCGGCCGCCGGGCTGCTGCAGCCCGCCGCGCAGGTGCCGCCCAAGTTCTTCTACGACGCGCTCGGCTCGCGGCTGTTCGACGCCATCACCGAGCTGGCCGAGTACTACCCGACACGCACCGAGGCGGCCATCTTCGCGGCGCATGGCGCGGCCATCGCGGCCTCGGCGCTGCGCAGCGTCGGCCCGGCACCGCTGATGATCGACCTGGGCGCGGCCGATTGCGCGAAGGCGGCCCGCCTGTTCCCGCTGCTGCAGCCGGGGCGCTACGTCGCCGTGGACATCTCGGTGGAGTTCCTGCGCCAGGCGATGGGCTGCCTGCAACGCGAGCATCCGCAGATGGACCTCACCGGCGTGGGGCTGGATTTCTCGGCACGGCTTCAACTGGCTGAGGAGATCACCGGCCCCGGTGCCGCGCTGGTGTTCTACCCGGGTTCGAGCATCGGCAACTTCGCGCCCGCCGACGCCCTGCGGCTGCTGCGCGAGGCGCGTGCACTCTCGCACGGCGGGGCGCTGCTGATCGGCGTCGACACGATCAAGGACGCCGGGACGCTCGAGGCCGCCTACGACGACGCCCTGGGCGTCACCGCCGCCTTCAACCTGAACCTGCTCATGCACCTGAACCGTCTGCTCGGCGCCGACTTCGACGTGCGCCAGTGGCAGCATGTGGCCCGGTTCGACGCTGCGGCCTCGCGCATCGAGATGCATCTCGAGGCCCGCCAGGACCTGCTGGTGAGCTGGCCAGGTAGACAGCGACGCTTTGCCGCGGGCGAGCGCATCCACACCGAGAACAGCTACAAGTGGACGCCACAAGGCTTCGGTGAACTGCTGCGCCATGCCGGTTTCGGTCAGGTTGGGCACTGGACGGACGAACGAGGCTGGTTTGCGGTGTTCATGGCGTCGGGCTGACCGGTTTCGGAACAGCCCCGTCAGCGGGGGATCTGCTCGTCAGGGGCGAGGCCGATGCCGCCCCCGAGCGGCACCGGTCTCTCCGCCCCATTCGCCGCGGCGGCCGGATTGGTTACAGCGCGCAGCTGCGGAATCCCGCCGGCACGTCGTTGCGCCCTGGAGGGAAATAGTTGCGGTAGCGTGGGTGGCGCATGCGCGGCTGCGTCATGAACGAGGCGCCGCGCAGCACCGGCCGGCCATCGAACCAGGGCGCGGAGTAGTCGCGGTAAGGGTGGGGCTCGAAACCCGGGTAGGGCGCGAACGGGCTGGCCGTCCATTCCCAGACGTCGCCCCAGCGGAAGCGCGCCGGCTCGCTGATCGCCGCGCGCTCCCATTCGGCCTCGGTGGGCAGCCGGCGCCCGGCCCAGCGGCACCACGCCAGCGCCTCGTGCTGGGTGAGGTGGCAGGCCGGCAGGGCGAGGTCGAGGTCCGTCCAGACGCCGTGGCGGCGTTGCTGCCAGCGGCCCGCGGCGCGACGCAGGTAGCGCGGCGGTGCCGCGCCCGTGGCCTCGACGCAGGGCAGATAGTCGGCCCAGCGCAGCACCTGCGCGTCGATCTCGCAGGCGGGCACGGCCGTCTCGTGGGCGCCGCACTCGTTGTCGAAGGCAAAGCCCTCGCCATCGGGGCTGCCGAGCCGCCAGGTCCCGGCCGTGAAGGCCAGTGGCGACGGAGGCGCGGGCAGTGCCTGGGGCTGCCAGCGCGCATCGTCGATCGGGATGTCCAGCGCCTGCGCCATGTACAGCGCGGCCTCGTGGTGCATGTCCTCGTGCAGCAGGGCGAGCCGGAAGAAGTACAGCGCCTCGTCGGCTTCCGGTGTGTCGGCGAGCAGGACGAGCGTGGTGTCGAGCTGGCGACGCAGATGCTCGCGGGTGGTGGTGGCATCGGGCAGCGGCAGGCTCCAGCGGCTGTCGTGAGCGACCCGGCTGGAGTGGTACAGCGCCTCGGCATCGGCCGGCTCGGCGGGCAGGCGCGGCACCTCGGGGTCGGCGCCCGTGCCCCGATGGCGCTGCGGATTGCGCTGCAGCCACCAGGCCTGGAACCAGCCGATGTGGCCGAGTTCCCACAGCGGCGGGTTCAGCTCCTCGCGCAGCGGCACGCGCAGGCCCGGCAGGGCGCGCTCGTACGCGGCGAAGGTGGCCAGCGTGTCGGCGCGGCTGTCGCTCAGGGCCCGGGCCAGTGCATCGCGGCCGCCCTGGCGGGCGAGCCGGGCGGCATCCGGGGTTAGGCTTGCGTCGTGCATCGGAAATCGATCGTCATCGTCACGCCCGCGCTGGCCGACGCCAACAACGGCAACTGGCAGACCGCGCGCCGCTGGGCGCGCATGCTGTCCGCAGCTTACCGCGTGCGGCTCGCGGCGGCCTGGAGCGAAGGCGACGAGGACCTGATGATCGCCCTGCACGCGCGCCGCTCGGCGGCCTCGATCCTGGCCTGGCGTGAACGGCGCGGCGCCGCACCCTTGGTGGTGGTGCTGACCGGCACCGACCTGTACCGCGACATCGACACCGATGAGCGCGCGCAGCGCTCGCTGCAGCTCGCGGATGCGCTGGTGGTGCTGAACGCGCACGGGGCCGAGCGGCTGCCGCCCGTGCTTCGCGAGCGGACGCACGTGATCCTGCAGTCGTGCAGCGCTCGCCGGCCTGTGCCCAAGCCTGCGCAGCACCTGCGCGCGCTGATGGTGGGCCACCTGCGCGACGAGAAAGACCCCGGCACCTACCTGCGCGCGGTGCAACGCCTGAGCGCCCGGACCGACCTGTTCTTCGACCACATCGGCGGGGCCCTCGACCCGACGCAGGACGAGCAGGCCACGCGCCTGGCCGCACGGCACCCGCGCTACCGCTGGCTCGGGCCGCTGCCGCATGTGCAGGCACGCCGGCGCATCCAGGCCGCTCATGTGCTCGTGCACGCCAGCCGCATGGAAGGCGGCGCGCACGTGGTCATCGAGGCCTTGCGCAGCGGCACACCGGTGATCGCGTCGCGCATCGATGGCAACCTCGGTCTGCTCGGTGACGACTGGCCGGCCACCTTCGAGGTGGGCGACGACGCGGCCCTGGCAACCCTGATCGAGCGTGCCCGCGACGAGCCGGCTATGCTCGCCGACCTGCAGCGCCGTGCCGTCGAACGCGCACCGCTGTTTTCCCCCGAGGCCGAGCGCGCCGCGCTGATGCGTGTCGTGCGAAGCCTGATGGACGCCAGGACCGAACGGAGAGACCGCACATGAACGCTCCCGAGAAACCCGCCGAGCCCCGCCTGACCTCGCTGTCGCATGGTGGCGGCTGCGGCTGCAAGATCGCCCCCGGCGTGCTGTCAGAGATCCTCAAGGGCACCGCCGCGATGCCGATCCCGAAGGAACTGCTGGTCGGCATCGAGACTGCCGACGATGCCGCGGTGTACCAGCTCAACGACGAGCAGGCGCTGATCGCCACCACCGACTTCTTCATGCCCATCGTCGACGACCCGTTCGACTTCGGCCGCATTGCCGCCACCAACGCGATCAGCGATGTCTATGCGATGGGCGGCAAGCCCATCCTCGCGCTGGCGCTGGTGGGCATGCCGATCAACGTGCTGTCGACGCAGACCATCGGCCGCGTGCTCGAAGGCGGTGCCTCCGTGTGCCGCGCCGCGGGCATCCCGATCGCCGGCGGCCACACCATCGATTCGGTCGAGGCCATCTACGGCCTGGTGGCGCTGGGTCTGGTGCATCCCAAGCTCGTCAAGCGCAACGCCGATGCGAAGCCGGGCGATGTGCTGGTGCTCGGCAAGCCGCTGGGCGTGGGCGTGATGAGCGCGGCGCTGAAGAAGGGTGAACTGCCCGACGACGGCTACGCGCAGATGATCGCCAGCACCACCAAGCTCAATACGCCGGGGCCGGAACTGGCCGCGCTGCCGGGCGTGCACGCCTTGACCGATGTCACGGGCTTCGGCCTGGCCGGCCATGCGCTGGAGATGGCCCGCGGCGGTGGCTGCCGCGTCGAGCTCGACTGGGCCGCGGTGCCGCTGCTGCCCGGCGTGCGGCAGATGGCGGGGCAGGGTTTCGTCACCGGCGCCTCGGGGCGCAACTGGGCAGGGTACGGCGAACACGTCGAACTGCCGTCCGGCTTCGCCGCCGAGGACCGCGCACTGCTCACAGACCCGCAGACCAGCGGCGGGCTGCTGGTGGCGTGCAGCGCCGATGCGGTCGATGCCGTGCTGGGCGTGTTCGCCCGCCACGGTTTCGAGCGCGCCGGCGTGGTCGGCCGCATCACCGAGAGCGCACGGCCCGGAGTGACGGTCAAGGGCTGAGCGCCGCCGGGCGGGGGAAAACCCCTCCGGGTGTCGCGGGGGCGCTCCGTAGAATTTGTGCTCTGCACAACGAGATTCCGGAGCACCTGTCCATGGCCGCAACCCGTCGATCGACCAAGGCTTCCGCGGAGGCGACTGCCTCGCCCAAGGCCGAGGACGCCGCGGTGCGCGTGCTCAAGAAGTACCCCAACCGCCGTCTCTACGACACGCAGTCGAGCAGCTACATCACGCTGGCCGACGTCAAGCAGATGGTGATGGAGGGCGATGCCTTCGTCGTGCGCGATGCCAAGACCGGCGAAGACCTCACCCGCAGCATCCTGCTGCAGATCATCCTCGAGGAAGAAACCGGCGGCGTGCCGATCTTCAGCACGCAGATGCTTTCGCAGATCATCCGCTTCTACGGCCACGCCATGCAGGGCATGATGGGCTCGTACCTCGAGAAGAACCTCCAGACCTTCACCGACATCCAGGCGCGCTTCGCCGAGCAGTCCAAGGGCCTGCTCGATCCGAAGGCGATGAACCCCGAACTTTGGACGCAGTTCCTGCAGGGCCAGGCGCCGGCGATGCAGGGCCTGATGGGCAACTATCTCGAGCAGAGCAAGGCGATGTTCCTGCAGATGCAGGAGCAGATGGCCAAGCAGGCCGAGTCGCTGTTCCCGGGCATGGGCGGGCTGCATACGCCCAAGCGCTGAGCGGCCTCGCGGCGTCATCGGCGAAAATCGGCCGATGACAGACATTGCCACCCCGCCGAAGATCGGCTTCGTCTCCCTGGGCTGCCCCAAGGCGCTGACCGACTCCGAGCTGATCCTCACGCAGCTGCGCGCCGAGGGCTACGAGACCTCCAAGACCTTCGCCGGCGCCGACCTGGTGATCGTCAATACCTGCGGCTTCATCGACGATGCGGTCAAGGAGAGCCTGGACACCATCGGCGAGGCACTGGCCGAGAACGGCAAGGTGATCGTCACCGGCTGCCTGGGCGCGAAGGCCGGGCATCAGGGCGACAATCTCGTGCGCGAGATGCACCCCAGCGTGCTCGCCGTCACCGGCCCGCACGCCACGCAGGAGGTGATGGATGCGGTGCACGTGCACGTGCCCAAGCCGCACGACCCCTTCGTCGACCTGGTGCCGCCGCAGGGGGTGAAGCTCACGCCGAAGCACTACGCGTATCTGAAGATCAGCGAGGGCTGCAACCACCGCTGCAGCTTCTGCATCATCCCGAGCATGCGCGGCGACCTGGTCTCGCGCCCGATCGGCGACGTGCTCGGCGAGGCGCAGCGCCTGTTCGAGTCCGGCGTGAAGGAACTGCTGGTGATCAGCCAGGACACCAGCGCCTACGGTGTCGACGTCAAGTACCGCACCGGCTTCTGGGATGGCAAACCGGTCAAGACGCGCATGACCGAACTCTGCGAGCAGCTCGCCGTGCTGGCCGAACGCCATGGCGCCTGGGTGCGGCTGCACTACGTCTATCCGTACCCGCACGTCGACGAGATCCTGCCGCTGATGGCGGCCGGCCGCATCCTGCCGTACCTCGACGTGCCGTTCCAGCATTCGCATCCCGACGTGCTCAAGCGCATGAAGCGCCCGGCCAGTGGCGAGAAGAACCTCGAGCGGCTGCAGCGCTGGCGAGAGATCTGCCCCGAGCTGGTGGTACGCAGCACCTTCATCGCCGGCTTCCCGGGCGAGACCGAGGCCGAGTTCGAGCACCTGCTCGACTTCCTCCGCGAGGCGCAGATCGACCGCGCCGGCTGCTTCGCCTACTCGCCGGTGGAAGGCGCGACGGCGAACGAGCTGCCCGGCATGTTGCCGGCCGAGCTGCGCGAGGAACGCCGCGCGCGTTTCATGGCGGTGGCCGAAGCGGTGTCGACGGCCAAGCTGGCGCGTCGGGTCGGCGCCACCATGCAGGTGCTGGTCGACGAGGCCCCGGCACTGGGACGCCGCGGCGGCATGGCGCGCAGCTATGCCGACGCACCGGAGATCGACGGCCGGGTGCGCCTGCTGCCGCCGGAGAAGGCCTCCAAGACACTGAAGGTGGGCGAGTTCACCCGCGCGCGCATCGTCGCGGCCGAAGGCCACGATCTCGTCGGCATGCCGGTCTGAGCCATGGCCGAGATGAGTTCCGGCAAGAAGCCCGATCCGGCAACCGCGCTGATCCACCACCCGTACCGCCCGCCGGCGGGCTTCGAGGCGCCGCAGCCGCCGGTGCACAAGGCCTCGACGGTGATCTTCCCGAACGTGGCGGCGCTGCGCGCGCGCGACTGGAAGCGCAAGGACGGCTACACCTACGGACTGCACGGCACGCCCACCGTCTACACGCTCGAGGAGCGCATCGCCACGCTGGAAGGTGGACTGCAGACGCTGCTGGTGCCCAGCGGCCTGGCGGCGATCGCGCTGGTCGACACGGCGCTGCTGAAGGCCGGCGACGAAGTGCTGATCCCGGACAACGCCTATGGCCCGGGCAAGGAGCTGGCGCGCCAGGAACTGGCCCGCTGGGGCATCACGCACCGCCTCTACGACCCGATGGATCCGGTCTCGCTGGCTGAACGCATCGGGCCGACGACGAAACTGCTCTGGCTCGAAGCCGCCGGCTCGGTGACCATGGAGTTCCCCGACCTGCGCGCGCTGGTGCGCATCGCGCGCGAGCGCGGCGTGACCGTGGCGCTGGACAACACCTGGGGTTCGGGCATCGCCTTCGACGCCTTCGAACTTGGCGAGGGCCTCGGCGTGGACATCAGTGCCCATGCGTTGACCAAGTACCCCAGTGGAGGGGGCGACGTGCTGATGGGCGCCGTGACCACGCGCGACGAGGCCCTGCACCTGCGCCTGAAGGGCAGCCACATGCGTCTGGGCTGGGGCGTCGGCGCCAACGAGGCCGAACTGGTGCTGCGCTCACTGCCCTCGCTGCCGCTGCGCTACGCCGCTCACGACGCGGCGGCGCGCCGGCTGGCGCAATGGTGGGCCGCTCAGCCGGCGATCTTGCAGGTGCTGCACCCGGCGCTGCCGGGCTCGCCGGGGCACCAGCACTGGGCCTCGCACTGCCGCGCCGCGGCCGGGCTGTTCTCGGTGGTGTTCGACGAGCGCATTCCTTCCGAACGCGTCGACGCCTTCGTCGATTCGCTGGAGCTCTTCAAGCTTGGCTTCTCGTGGGCGGGGCCGGTTAGCCTCGTGGTGCCATATTCGCTCGCCGCGATGCGCGATGCGCCGGCCTGGAAGGGCGTGCTGGTGCGCTTCTCGGTGGGCCTGGAGTCGGCAGACGACCTGATCGCCGACTGCGCGCGGGCCCTCGCGGCCTCAGGCCTTGCTTGAGACCTTGTGCCGCATCAGGCGGCCCTTCTCGCGTTCCCAGTCCTTCTTCTTCTCGCTGTCGCGCTTGTCGTGCTCGGCCTTGCCCTTGGCCAGCGCGATCTCCACCTTCACGCGGCCGCCCTTGTAGTGCAGGTCCAGAGGAACCAGGGTGAAGCCCTTCTGCTCGACCTTGCCGATCAGGCGGCGGATCTGCTCCTTGTGCATCAGCAGCTTCTTGGTGCGGTCGGCCTCGGGGTGCACGTGGGTCGACGCGCTGCGCAGGGCGTTGATGCGGCAGCCGATCAGGAACAGCTCGCCGTCGCGGATGACCACATAGCCGTCGGTCAGCTG
>NZ_JBFXIO010000192.1:0-9462 GCF_050175855.1 Piscinibacter sp. | reverse complement strand
AACCCGCATGCCGCCGGAGCCTCGTCACGTCGACCGTTCCGGCCCGGAGCTCGCCGCGACTCAGCGCTGCCGGCCTGGCCACACTGGATCCGCACTCTCTCGCTACGGCATCGGTGCGTGGAGTGACGTCAGCTGGTCACACGCGCTGCCGCCGCTCCGCCACTTCACCAGAACTTGCGGCATAATCGAACTTAACGAACTTGACACCCGTCTTGCTCGTCGGCCTCGCACATGGCGGGGCATTGGAGGACCTCATATGTTGGTTTGGGAATGCCTCGTGGGACCGGGAGAGCTCGACCGCTCACCCAGCTCCTACACACTCGCAGCCTACGAGTACTACGTGCTCGCACGCCGCCAGCGCGAGTCCGAATACCTTCCTAGCCGTTTCGTCTCGACCAAGCTGTCGACGGCCATGATCGGCGCTTACCAGGGTGTTCGCCGCCGGTCAGCATTTCGCGCCGAGACCCTCTATTCCCAGTGGCGTCAGTTCGTCGTGCTGGCCTCCACCTTGCCCGCTCGCCGGCGCAGGAAGCTGAGGTCCTGTCGATCGTCTGCCGCTCCTCTCCCGACCGCACGTCGCGCCAGGGCCTTCTTCGTCGCCCACAAGGTCGACGGCCGCAACGCGCCGTAAGGCGCTCTTCCTAGGGCCGTCGTCACGGCCTCCAGACCAAAGGCTGGAAATGAAAGACACAGCTCTCCACTCGTTTTCAACCACTCCTCGCAACTCTGCGCGAACTCGCCGAACCGCCCTTAAGCCGGATGCGTATGTTCCAGCTTCCGCCGTCCGCGACCTGCTTGCCCACAGCCTCGACGCTCGACAGCAGCGCCTGGGCGCCGCCGACATGATCTCGACCGACGACGCTGCCCGCCTGGTGGACACGACCCGCGTCACCATCAACGCCTGGATCGCCAAGGGGCGTGCCATCGGGCTGACGCAGACCAAGCGCGGCTTCCGCATGCCTCGGTGGCAGTTCGAGCCGGCAATGTGGGCCGCGATCCCGAAGCTGTCGGCGGCGCTCGGCACCACCGAAGGCTGGGCCCTGTTGTCCTTCCTGGAGTCGCCTCACGGCGCCTTGGAAGGGCTCACGCCTCGCCAGGCAATCGAGCAAGGCCGCGCCGAACAGGCGATCGCGATCGCAGAGCACGAGGGGAACTGATTCCCCTGAGATGAAGCTTCAAGACCTGCAGTACCTGCCACCGACCTCGCTGGCCACCTCTCAGACTGTGTTCCGTGTCCAGCGCCGGCGGGCGCGGCCTGGCAACGCCCGGGTCGGCCCGTTGAAACTGCCGCCGGCCAGCACCTTGACCAGCCGCTTCGCCGTGGGTACTGCGCTGGTCGGCTACTTCGCCGAGAGCCCCGAGACGGCCGTCTACGAGTCACTGGTCCGGCGCGAAGCCGCCTCGCTGTCGCTGGCCACCGCCGCGTCGCGAGAGCTGCTTTGCCTGCAGGCCACCCGACCGGTCAACCTGCTCGATCTTCGACCGCACGCACCGACCTGGCCGCTTCTGCAGTCCCTGCGGTTCGAGGCCACCCGCGCCGTGGCCGTAGAAGCCATGGCGGCCGGCTTCGAGGGGATCGCCTACCGCTCGGCCCAGCACTACGGCCAGGATTGCTTCGCTCTCTTCGGACCCGCGCTGGAAGCTCTGGCCCTGGTGCGGCGCGAGCGTCTCCTGTTGGCCGACGGCTCCATGCACCAGGCGCTGTATACCGCGATCACTGGCGGCCAGATCCCGCTGACGCGCTGACACGAGCGCCACGACCCCCGGGACCACGGCTCCATCACGTCTCATGGAAATTGCACGGTGAGCAGCCCTGATCCGCTCGCGCACCTGGCGCCAGAGCGCCTGGTCGTGCTCGACACCGCGCATCTGGCCGGACTCATCTCCGACGCGATCTCGAACAGTCGCGAACGCCGACGCTCGGCCCAGCGCTTCATCGCAGATCTCCTCGAACGACGCTGGCTGCCGCTCCTGTCCTGGCATCACTTGGAAGAGCTTCTCCAGCACCGCGACGAAGCGCTCGTCGACGCTCGAGTGCGCTACCTCCGCGAGCTGCCTCGCGCCGCCTGGGTCCGCCCCTTCGACGACCGGGCGGGTCCCGGTTCGATCCTGGAGGTCTTTCGGGCTGAGGTTGCCGCTGCCGTTGCCTACCCCGGCGCTCGCCCCGCCCAGGTCCGTGATCGGGCGCGTCAGCACGTCATCGTCATTGGCGCCGGCGACGATGCGATCCCGGAACACTTCCGTGACTGGCGCCTGCTTCGACCGGCGCTGGCTGCGCAGCAGGCGAACGCACGTCGGGTCGCCGCGATCTCGCGCTGGCGAGCCCACGACATCGACGACAAGCCGATTGGCGCGTGGTTTGGTCAGCCTGCCAGAGCCCCGGATGATGTGTCGCGTCGCTTGATCCGCATGCGCGAGGCCCTCGAAGCCGAGATCTCTGTGCGGGGCGACAAGCGCATTGCCGACCCTCGCGCCATGGCCGAGGAGTTCATGCGTGAGGTCGCTGACGATGGATACGCCGTTGCTGGCGGTCCTCAGCTTGCGCCTGCCGTTCAGCTGCTCGTCAACGCTGGCCTGGATCCGGATGACATCGATCCTTCAGCGACCTTCCGCCAGACCATGGACCTCCTCATGTTCCATCGTCGCCTGCGGTTGGTTGCGGAGAGCTTCGAGTTGCCGTGGTCCGAGCTGAAGCGGCGTGCCCTCCGGAACAACCTTCCTTCGGTCCGTCTTGAGGACGCCATGCGCCTGTACGCGCAAGATCAGCAGGAGCGCAAGGGCAGTGAACTGAACGACACGCATCTGCTGTGCCTGTCGCCCTACGCGGACCTCACCTGCGTCGACAAGCGGACGCTGGAGAGCCTGCGCCGAGCCCGCACCAAGTGCCCGGATCTGGATCAGTTATTGGGCAAGGTGGCCCGAGCACCCACCTATGCTGCGGTGGTACCGATCCTTCCTGAGCAATGATCGCCTTGGCCGCCTTCGATCACCACGCCTTCGCTTTGGCGTTCGCTGTCAGGTATGCATGGAACGAAGCGGCCACCTCCTCGAACTGCTGACGAGCTTTTGGCTCGACTGACGCTCGGTTGGACTGCTCTATGGGCTTCAGCCCGTAGTCGAAGTTGAGCTGCACCTGGCTGAAGGTGAGCCTGTACTTGTTGTCCTTCACATCGATCTTCAGCTTGAAGCTCATCGGGACATTGACCCCCCAAGCGATGCCCAGAGTCGATGTGCCGTTGCCGATGATCGTCCCGAGCTCCTTGTCCTTCAGATCGATGACTGACTTCGAGGATCTCGACGACTCGGCGAGCCAGAGCAGCGCGGTGTCGAACAGTCGGTCACGTGGCATTTCGAAGTCTCTGATGACCTCTACCACGAAGGCGTCTTGAGCAAGCCCGGGTGCGCTGAGCACCACCAAGGCAACGATCGCTGCTCTGCGTTTCATCCGTCTTCTCCCGATGAAGAATCAGTTGGTCTTCGAAGTTGCCGCGGCGAGTTCGACACTCACACCGATGCGTGCCGCAGGACCTCGAGGTGCCGTACGACTTCAACGCCCCTCGATGTCCTGCCTACAACCCGTCGCGACAGAGTAACGCTACCGTGCCGGGGCGAGCCCGAGATCGGAATCGTCGTCATCGTCGAACCCGCCGGCGAAGGCCGGGGAGAGGAGGCTGTCGCGACTCGGGCTGTACCGAGCACCGGCTTGAGCACCCTCTTCAAGCCGCTTGCGCTCCCAACCCTGCGACACCAGGCGATCGATCAACTCCGGTGTGAGGTCCTCGGCGCCGTCCTGGTTGAAGATCGCGTCGATTCGCTTCGGTAGCGACTGCGCCCGTTCCAGTTGGGCACGCAGCTCGTCTACAGGGTAGCCCGCGATCACGCGCGCACCGATTGCCGGTTGCTCGGTGGTCACCACAAAGCCCTTGCCGTCGAGGTCGAATGCCCCGTCCCACGTTATTCCGATCTGCCGATCGGTGTCACGGAACGACCAATTCATTCGCTCACCCCGGAACATCAGGCACAGCGCCAGGTTCTCTTCGGGGTCCAAGAGCCAGGCATCACCTTGGCTTGCAAGAAGAACCAGTGGCACTGAGACCACCTCAGGCCCGGTCACGACGACGAGGTCACGACCTTCACTTGCTGCACGGACAGCAGCTTCGCACTCTGCTTCCAACGCGCCGAGCTCCCGCCGAGCCTCGCCCTGCTTGAGACAGAGGGTGACGTGGTGCCAGTGGTCGTAGCCCGCGCTCTTCGCAACGCGGTTCAGCAAGTCGGCGTGCTTACCGCCAGCCTTGCGCTGGAGCTTCTTCGCTTGCTTCTTGAGGGAGTCCACCGTAGCAGCGGACGTGGGTATGTATCGCATGACAGATTCCTTTCTGCGTGCGAACCGACGGTGCTCACTGCCGGGATTCGCCACAGAGGGGAACCGGTCATGGAAGTAGGTCTGCGCCATCCCGCGAGGGTTTGCCAAGGTGAGCAGCAGGCAATGGCGGATTGCCCACGCAGATCGTAGCTCACCTCGGCTGCGATTGCCAAGCCACCGTGCCAACCAGACGGGGCACCGCCCCAGTTATCGGGAAGGCGCTACCTAGAATTCCGCGAGTGAAAGACGATTCCCCACCCCTCATTCGCGGCCGCGAAAGCGAGCGACTTCTCGCCAATGCATTCGCCGACGCTCAACAGCGCGGGAAGGCTGCGTACGACGGTGTGATCAAGGCGTTCTACCGCGATCGTCGGGTCGCCAAGATCATCCACGACCGCGCTCGTGCGACAAGGTGTCTCGACGACAAGGAAGAGATCCAACAGCAGATCGCCATCCTGCTGGCCGAGAAGCTTCTCGACAAGATGTGCTCCCAGCCGAACGAGCCGTCTGCGATCTACACGCTCATCGCCACCACCGCCCACAACGTCTGCTTGACCCTCATGAAGCAGAACCTGCGGGCATCCGAGAGGTACGTTAGCCTGCATCCCGGCGACAATCTCGACGATCACTTCGAATCGCTAGGCGTAGTGGCGGACGCTGACGACATTGCGGACCAAGTTCTCGCTCGAGTTGATCAAGAAGCTGCTCAGGCAGAGTTCGCCCGTCGCAAGGCCAATCTCATGACCCTCCAGGCTGACAACACCGACGTTCCGGCGTCCTCGGCTCCCTCGACCCCAAAACACCTGAGTGATCTGCAGTTCTTGCGCAAGCTGGGCGTTGTCAAACCTCTCGACGCGCCTTCCGGCATGTCCGTGATCAAGGGTATTGCCGGCTTCGTGACGCTGGCCCCGCCGGCCAAGGGTCAGGAGGCTTCCCCGGCCCGAGGAGTACGCAAGCAGCGCACCGACTTTGATCCTGATGGCCGCGAGAAGCTCATCAAGGTGCAGAAGGCGCTGCACTTCAACAACCACCAGCTGGCCGACGCCCTTCGCGTTGGCCAGGCCACGTTCTCGTCGTACATCTACGGGCGTGTCGCCGCCGGCGTGCCGGTTCGTGTCGTCAAGGCTGCTGAAGATCTGCTCAAGAACAGCAAGGCTACCGTCAAGAAGTACGCTGCACTGACGTCCAAGTCGCAGGCCGACATCATCGACGAGTGGGAGAGGGCGCTCCACATCAATGGGCGAGGCGACGCTGAAACGCTTCTTGCCAAGCTGCTTCGGGTGAATCAGATCACTGTCTGGCGGTGGAAGCGGCCAAACGGCACCACCATCTCTCCGCCCGATCTCGCGGAGTACGACGCCGTGGTGAAGAAGGCCGTCGCCGAGGGCTACCGCCCGGAGGAAGACGGCTCCTCAGCTCACCTCCCGTTCCCCCAGCTGGTCGAAGTCTGGTACTCCGTGCTGAAGATCTCCAGGCGCCCGGACGCTCACCTGGTGCTGGCCAACTGCATTGGGCTGGAACCTTGGAACCTCTCGGCCCTGCTCGCGCCCGAGAGCAAGCGGCCTGAGTTCCGACGCATCAACCAGTGGGAGCGCCGCGTCCACACCGCCGCACAGGAACGGCTCGCAATCGACCCGCTGATCGACCCGACTGGCATGACGAAGCGCGCATTGGCTCAAGCGATCGTCTCGGCCTTGTCGGGACTGCTGCAGCGTCGGTCGCGTAACGTCTACAAGGATGTCGCTGAACTCATCGCGGTGAGCCCAGCCGTTCTGAAGGCTTGGAGCGAGTCCAATGCACCTGCCCCTGCCAAGGAAGCTCAGGCTCTCGCGGCCGCAGCCAACCTGATGCTACGGGTCGTCTTTCCCAAGAGGCCCGAACGCTAGACCCTCGGCATTCAAGCGTCGGGCTGTTCTTCCTCCTCGATCTGGGGCGCCTCTGTCCGCTCGACCAGTGGGACGTGGGGTAATCGTATTTTTCCTGCAGATTGACACGGTGACCCAGAAAAACTCTAGCCGCGACAAGCACTTGCAAAACCGGCTCTCGCGGACCCCTTGTGCTTTCGGTGCAGATTGACACGCTTCAACCTGCCCCGACCGTTCACGCCGCAGGCGCCTCGAACGCCCCACCGATCTGCCTCGCCCGGCGAAGATCGTCCGAGTGCAGATACATGGATGTCGTCGACAACGACGCATGCCGCAGGTTGTCTCGAACCGTTGTCAGTTCGGCCCCGCGCTGAAGTGCGTGCGTCGCATGCGTGTGGCGCATCCAGTGAGGCGTAGCCCGCCGCAGCTTCTCGGCAAGCGTGGGACTTGTGTCGGCCAGGACATGGGCTGTCGTGGCGAAGAACCTCTTCACGATTGCCCACAGACGCTTGGACGTGATCCCGGCCTCGCCATCGAGGCTGCCAAGCACGGGCGTGGCGGGGTTCCACTTCGCTGGCGTCACGGGGAGACCACGCTGAGCCAGATGCCGGTCCAGACCACCACGCGCCAGCCCTGGCAGTAGCACCTTACCGGCCTTGCTGCCTTTGCCGACCACATGCAGCCAGGTATCGCCGTGCGCGTCGACCTCGATCGACCCAAGCGTGGCGTGCACCAGTTCGCCAGCACGCAGCCCCGTGCTGTAGCTGAAGTCGATCAGGAAGCGAAGCCTGTGGGCGGCGCTCGGCTGCCAACCGTACGACCACTCCAGCCCTTCGGCGACCGTCCTCACGAGCTTCCATTCCCCCTCGGAAAATGATCTCGTCGTGTCCAGGGTCGCCTGCCTGGCGCCTCGGACCTTAATGCCCGCGAAGGGATTGGCCAGCACGTACCGCTGTTCGATCAGCCACCGGAACATCGAGCTCAGCACGGACAGCGCATAGGCCCTGGAGCGCGTGGACAGCCCGCCGGCGAACGGCCGCCACTCGGCCGAAGTGCGCGGCGCCGCCGGCCCCACCCAACGCTGCCTGGGAGAGGGCTGTCGCAGGAAGGCCCGATACGCCACGGCATCCTCGGTGGCCAGCGAGGACAGTGCGACGCCGCGCTCGACGATGGCCCACAGGATCAGCCGTTCGGCTTCCTTGCGGTAGGCCCGCTGCGTTGCAGGCGCTTCGTGCAGCGACAGCCAAGCCTGGACCGCGTCGTAGTCGTTGTTCGCCCGCAGGACGCACGACGCGCGCGGCGCACGATGCAGGCCCATGGTGCCGTCGACCTCATGAGGCACGACGAGCTTCTCCCAGGGGACCACATCCGATGGCGCGCTGGTGACCAGCAGCGCGCGAGCACGGTCAGTCAGGTCTTCATGCGCAGCGAAGAAGGCCTCGATCCGGCGTGCACCGGCCGCGCCGATGCCGTTGATGCCCGCCCACCAACGCCTGCGGCGCGGTACTCGAAGAGTGAGGTCGGCCAAGGTCTTGACGCCGGCCTTGCGCAGTACTGCGGCGACGCGGGGCTCGAGCCAGTCGTCGACTCCGTCGCCGATCAGGGGGACGGGAACGGCTGCGCTACGGAGCTGTTCGACGGCGGCGGCCACGGCGCGAGCGGCCGCGGGGCCCTTGCGGGCAGGTCCAGTGAAGAGCTTTGCAAGGTCATCACGGTGGCGTGACCTGGCGAAGGCCGCGATGTCACGACGGATCGCCCCGATGAGGCCGCGCGACGATTGACCGGGCGGCCGGGCTTCACTGAGGTACCGTGTCACCGCAACCCTCGACGACAGACCCTCGTGCCAGCCCCGCAGCGCTGCCAGCGCCGCCGCGTCAGGCAGCGACACCGACGTTGCGGTTACAGATAGGCCCGTTTTCACCCTGGGAAGTTTACGACTCTGGCAGCGCTATGCCGCTAAGAACACTTATCGGTATAGCACTGCCAAGAGCCAACTTATTCAAGTCAGGCACCGCCGATTTCGGGCCCGGCTTTCCCTTGGTCAGTACGAGCGGGGAACCGCCGCGGCCGTCACCTGTTGGCGGTGCCGCCTGACTCCATTTACCGCATTTGCTTGGTTGTCCTGATTTGCTTAGAATGTCCGTATGAACACCGATCTCAGCACTCCCGTCCTGCTGCGCCGCATCGCGCAGCTCGAGGCCACCGTTGGGCGCCTCAGCGAAGACCTCGGCACCCTTCGCTCTGCGGTCAGCAAGCAAGGGCTGCAACTACCGAGGACACGAGGCGTTCGAGCCCGGGTGGCGCACGCCGACTCCTCCGCCGCGGACAACCTGCATGCTCAGGCCACCGGCGGCCTGGCGGGCGCCACCGCGCGCGGCGAGGCAGCACGTGTCCAGTGGGTCAAGGATGGCCTCGTCGTTCCCGGCGAGCGACTCGCGCAAGCGTGGGGGCTCACCCGCCAAGCCTTGGCGCCGGCCGCGGACCGTGGCGAGGTCTTTGCAGTGAAGGTCGGCAACCGGCTGTACTACCCGCAGGCATTCCTGGGCATGGACCGCGAGGCCGTGGCAGCCGTCTGTCGCGCGCTCGGTGACCTGGGCGCCAGCGAGAAACTGATGTTCTGGCTGCGCGAGCACGGCGCTCTCGCTGGGAAAAGTGTTGCCGACGCGTTGGAGGCGGGGACTGCCTTGGCCAAGGTCGAGCGCCTGGCGGCGGCATGGGCGCGCGAACGAGGCGCCTCGCGTGTCCCTGCGGCTGCCTGACAGCGGTTCCTTTGAGGATCTGCTTCGACCGACCAGGATCGAAGTCGCGTCGCTGGTGCGCTTGAGCCGGCATCCGGCCACTGAGCCGTATTGGTCTGCTGGGGTCTATCGCTTTGATGATCCACATCCTGGCGGTGCCGACGCGTTCGGCACCTGCTACACCGCCAGCACCATCGAGGTAGCCTTCGCGGAAAGCGTCATCCATGAGTGCGGGCGATTCGTCGCCGGCAGATACGAGGTGCCGTCTGCAGAAGTTACTGAGCGCTCGGTCGTGCGGTATTCCTGTGAACGGCGCAAGACGCTGGTATTGGCTGACCTGACCGGGGCAGCGCTCAAGGCCTTGGGACTCAACAACGACATCAGTGCATCCGCCGACTACACGGCGAGCCAGGCCTGGGCACGGGCGATCCACGGTGCGTGTCCGCGTTGGGATGGAATCAGGTACGTTTCGCGGCAGATGAACAAGGGGTTCGCC
>NZ_JBFXIO010000191.1:0-9511 GCF_050175855.1 Piscinibacter sp. | reverse complement strand
CCTGGCCAGCTCGCCGGTCTCCGAGGTCGCCTTCCAGGCCGCCTGCGGCGGTGCCGCGCTGCCCACCGTGGGTGGCCTGACCACCGGCGCCAACCTCAGCGTCGCCGCCAACGGCGTCTACCCGACCACGCTGGCGCTCACCGGCGGGATCAGCTTCGAGCCCTGAGAAGCCGCTTGTGGACGTGACCGGGGCCCGCGCTTGCGCGGGCCTCGGCGCTTCAGGCGCGCTCGCGCGCCACCGCGGCCTCGATCTGCTCCTGCACCTTGCGGGCGCCGCGGATCACCAGCGTGGGCTCGAGCTCGGCCTGCGGTGCCACCTTGGCAGCCACCGCGTCGAGCGTGTCGGGGTCGCGCATCATCGCGTTGGCGATCGCCGAGATGGCGCAGATGGCGCGCCGCTGCACCTGCATCGGCAGCTGCAGCGTGGCGTTGACCATCACGTGGAAGCGCACGCTGTGCACCGCCGCCGGGGCCAGGCCCCAGGTCTCGCACAGCGCCGCGCCGAGCGCGTCATGGCTGACGCCGAACTCGTCGTGCTCGAGCAGCAGCAGGTCCTCGTCGTTCTCGGCGGCGCGCAGCAGCGGCTTGTAGCGCTGCGGCGCATGGCGGAACAGCACCGCCTTGCCGCACTCCTCGAACAGCCCCGCCGAGTGCGAGGCCCAGGGGTCGACGCCGATCGCCTGGCCGATGCGGCCCATCAGCAGGCCGCGCGCGCTGGCGCGCTCCCACACCGGGTCGAGCTCGGGCGCGGTCGGGAATACCGCCTTCAGGCCCATCTCGAAGGTGACTGCCGCCACCTCGCGGGTGCCCAGGTAGGTGATCGCCTGCTGCACGCTCTGCACGCGGCCCGACAACCCGTACAGCGAGGAATTGACGGCCTTGAGCACCGCCGCGGCCAGCGCCATGTCGGAAGTGACCAGCGCCGACAGCGCCTGCAGATTGACATCCTCGTCGGCCAGCAGCAGCGACAGCTTGACCAGCGCCTCCGGCTGGGCCGGCACATCGATGTTCAGGGATCGCAGTTTCGGGTCGACAGGCATGGCACGCTCGCAGGCTCGGGCTCCTGCAGGGATGCTAGGCGCGTGCCGCGCCGGCGATGCCCGGAACTGCGCGGCCTTGGCACCGCAATTCAGCGCACGAAGGCGTCCCAGCCGGTCTTGGCGATCAGCGCCGCCACCACCACGATGAAGGCCACGCGCACGAAGCCGGCGCCGTGGCGCAGCGCCAGCCGCGTGCCGATCAGGCTGCCGGCCACGTTGGCCACCGCCAGCACCGCAGCCACGTGCCACCACACATGGCCGCGGCCGGCCAGCAGCAGCAGCGCCGCCGCATTGGTGGCCGTGTTGAGCAGCTTGGCGCTGGCCGAGGCGTTGAGGAAGTCGAAGCCGAGCAGCCGCACGAACAGGAAGACGAAGAAGCTGCCGGTGCCCGGGCCGAAGAAGCCGTCGTAGAAGCCGATTGCGGCGCCGATGGCGCAGGCCAGCGCGGTCTGCGCCGCCCCGGCCAGGCGTGGCGCGTGGTGCCGGCCGAGGTCCTTGCGTGCCAGCGTGTAGGCCAGCACCGCCACGAGCACGAAGGGCAGCGCCTGGCGCAGCAGTTCGGGGCTGGCCAGCGTGAGCGCCCAGGCGCCGGCGAAGCTGCCCGCAAAGGCCGCGGCCGCGGCCGGCAGCATGGCGGCCCAGGGCATCTGCACGCGGCGCGAGAACTGCCAGGTGGCCCAGGCCGTGCCCCAGATGCCCGAGCCCTTGTTGGTGCCCAGCAGCGTGGCCGGAGCGGCGCCGGGATACATGCCGAACAGCGCCGGCACGAGGATCAACCCGCCGCCGCCGACGATGGCATCGACGCAGCCGGCGAACAGCGACGCCAGTGCGACGAGAGCCAGTTCGGTCATGAAAGTGGAAAGGGGCGCCGGGTGTTGGCCCGGCGCCCCTTGGATTGTGCATCGGCCGCTGTCGCGGCCTGGGTGCTGGCGCTGTCCGCATGACCGCGGCGCGCTTCCTCGTGTCTCCTCAGTCCCCCGCCCAGTCGGGCACCCGAGGGTGCCGCCGCGCAGTGGGCGAACTTTAGGGGGCGCCCACGGCGAGCCGCAGCAGGACTTACCCTGCCCCGAGCGCAGCGTGCTCCGGCTCGAGCGACGCCAGCCAGTCCAGCAGCAGCTGGTTGACTGCCGCCGGCTTCTCCATCGTCAGCATGTGGCCGCAGTCGGGCAGGAACGCCAGCCGCGAACCGGGAATCGACTCGGCCATCTCGCGCGAGCACTCCGGCGGCGTGACGTCGTCGTTCTCTCCGCAAACCACCAGCGTGGGGCAGGCGATCGAGCGCAGCGAAGGGCGCATGTCCGCCGCCGACATGATCGCGCGGTTCTGTCGTGCCAGCTGAGCGAACCCGGTGCGGCGAAGCATCGCGCGGTAGCGGTCGATCAGCGCTTCGTCGTCCCAGGCGCTGCGGTGGAACACGAACCACACGTTGGCCTCGAGCAGGTCGTCGCCATGCCCGGCGTCGAAGTGCGCCACGGCCTCGCTGCGCACGGCGCGGAGCTCGTCGGTGTCGGCGCGCGCCGTGCTGCCCAGCAGCGCCAGGGCGCGCACGCGACCCGGCGCCTGGCGCGCCGCTTCCAGCGCGATGCGCCCACCCATGGAGGCACCGATCAGCACCAGCTCGCCGGGCTGCTCCGCCAGCAGCAGCGAGGCCATTTCGGGCAGCGTCGGCGCGCGAGTGTGAACATCCGCAACACGCGGCGCATGGCGCGGCCCGAGCGCGCGCAGTTGCTCGCGCCACAGCTCGGCATCGCAGGCCAGGCCGGGCAGCAGCACGGTGGTGGGGTTCGCATGGCGTGACATGCCCGAAGTGTGCCGTGCAGCAGCACTCGGTTACCACGACTGACTCAGCCTGCGCACCCTGCACGACGAAAACCCGGGCACTACCGTGAAGGAGTTGCCGATGCACGCTTCCTGCTGCCACGCCGCCCGCCCCTCGTCGTTCGACGCCGCTGCCGCCAGCCGCGCGGCCGAGCGTGCCGCGCGCCCCGAGCGCTCTCTGCGGCATCGCGGCCACGACGAGGCCGACTCCGCCCCCGCGCGCCACACCGAGCGCAGCCACCCGCTGGTGGCTGCAATGACCGAGGCGCTGCGCAGCCTGATGCCCACCAACCAGCCCGCCAACCAGCCCGTCGAGCCCAGCCGCGAGCTGAAGGACAGCGCGCGCGCCTTCGCCCACGAACTGGCCGACGCGCTGCGCGGCAGCGGCGGGCACGGCCACGGCCTGCACGGCGCGCGCCGCGGCTACGACGATCTGGCGCAGCGCGTCGAACGCCTCGCTGGCGAGGTGAGCCGCCCCGCTGCCGCGATCGCGAACACATCCTCGACCACGCTCAGTGCCAATTTGAGCACGGCATCGATCGAGCTCAGCGTCGAGGGCGACCGCACCAGCGCCTCGCTGTCGATGACCACGATCGAGCTGCAGGTATCGCAGCAGACGGGCACCGCCGGTACGCCCGAGACCGCGACCGAATCACCCCTGCTGGCCGCCTTTCGCCGCCTGATGACTGCTCTGCAGCCCGCAGAGAGCGCCGCTGCGAGCGGCAGCGCCGATCAGCTCGGCAGCTTCCTGCGCCGGCTGGCCAGCGCGCTGCGCGGCGGCGAGGCCGCGAGCGAGGGCCCGTCCGGCTCGCTGATCAGCCTGGCAGCCTGAGGGCCGCGGACGCACCGGGCTCGGCCCGGTCCAGCCACCGGGCCGCTTCGGCTGGCGCCAGCGGCCGCGCGAACAGGTAGCCCTGCATCAGGCGGCAACCGGCCGCGCGCAGCGCCTCCGACTGCGCCGGCGACTCCACGCCTTCGGCGATCACGTCGAGATCCAGCGTGGTGGCGAGGTCGCAGATCGCCTTGACCACCGCGGTGGCGTCGGGCGCCGGCAGCGGCTCGACCAGGCTGCGATCGATCTTCACCGTGTGCAGCGGCAGGCTGCGCAGCATGTTCAGCGACGAGAAGCCGGTGCCGAAGTCGTCGAGCGCGACCTCGATGCCGTGTGCGCGCAGCCGCGCGATGCGCCCGCGCGCGTGATCCATGTGGGCGACCGCCACGCTCTCGGTGATCTCCAGGGACAGCAGCGCCGGCGGCACGCCGTGGCGGTCGAGCACGTGCAGCACCTCGTCGGCGAAGTCGGGGTCGAGCAGCTGCAGCGGCGAGACGTTCACCGCCACCGGCACGGCATGGCCGAAGTCGCGCCGCCACTGCGCCAGCTGCGCGCAGGCACGGTCGAGGATCAGCGTGCCGAGCGCGCGGACCATGCCGGTGCGCTCCGAGGCCGGCACGAACTCCAGCGGCGAGATGCGGCCGCGGCCGGGCGGATCCCAGCGCACCAGTGCCTCGAACCCGACCAGCCGCGGCGGCCGCGCGGCGCTGCGCACCTCCACCTTGGGCTGGTAGACGAGGCTGAACTCCTCGTTCTTCAGGCCGGCACGCAGGGCCTGCTCGGCCAGCAGCGTGACGCCCGAGCCGCGCTCGAAGCGCTCCTCGGCGAACTGCAGCGAGGTGCCGGGCACGCTCTTGGCCTCGTGCATCGCGGCGTTGGCGGCGCGCAGCAGGGCCTCGGCGCCGCGGCCGTGCACCGGGTGCAGCGCCACGCCCATCGAGGCGTCGAGGAAGAACTCGTGCCCCGGCAGCGCCAGCGGCACGGCCAGCAGGTCGCGCACGCGGCGGGCCAGCTCGTAGGCGGCGCGCTCGGGATCGTCGGCCGGCGCCAGCAGCGCGAACTCGTCCTCGCCCAGCCGCATGGTCTCGGCATGGCCCTGCTGGCTGCGCGCGAGCTGCACCGCCAGCGCGCGCAGCACCGCATCGCCGACCGACGGGCCATGGGCCTCGTTGAAGAGCTTGAAACGGTCGACGTCGAGCAGCAGCAGCGCAAAGCCGGCCTCGGCCGCACACAGCTCGCGCAGCCGCGCCAGCAGCGCGCTGCGGTTGGGCAGGCCGGTCAGCTCATCGTGGGTGGCCTGGTGCAGCAGCGCGGCGGTGGCGTCGTGCTCGGCCGTCTCGTCGCTGACCACCACCTGCTCGGCGGGCTCGCCGTCCCAGTCGACGCGCCACGCCGAGAAGCGCAGCCGGATCGGCGTGCCGTCGAAGCGGTAGCGCAGGCCCGACCAGTCCTCGCGATCGGTCTCGCCGCAGAGCAGCCGGCGGTGGCGCTCGCGGCCGGCGGCCCGCTCGGCCTCGGGCATGGTGGCCTCGCGCCACAGCGTGCGCACCTCCTGCAGCGAGCCCAGGCCGTAGATGCGCAGCAGCGCCGGGTTGGCGTAGAGCATATGTTCGCCGCGGATCACCGCCACGCCCTGGTGCGAGTGCTCGGTCAGGCGCTCGAATCGCACCCGGGCCAGCTGCGAGGCCTCGGCGGAGCGGCGGCCGGCCGCGTGCAGCAGCGCCAGCGTCACGCCCAGCCGCAGCACCATGCCCATCACCAGCTGCCGCTCGGCAACTTCGGGCCCGACCACGAACACCTGCAGCGCGTTGAGCGCCAGCGCCACCAGCAGCACGCCCGACAGGCGCTCCGCCCCGCCGCGCGGCCACAGCCAGACCAGCGCGGCCGCGCCGAACAGCGCATTGAGCAGTGCGGGCGTCACCACCGCCTGCGGCGGGCCCAGCGGCAGCAGCGCCAGCGCGCCAATGACCAGCACCAGCGCCACGATGCGCTGCTCGCGCCGCGTCAGCGGCCGCTCGGCGAGGTAGCTCACGCCCATGAGGATCAGCCCGGCCGACAGCACGGCCACACCGACCAGCACGGCCAGCCCGCTCAGATGCACGGCCGGCTGCGCCGACTGCATCAGCGCGTAGGCCGGGGCCAGCGCCGCATGCAGCAGGAATGCCAGGCCCATCATGCGCAGGAAGGCCTGCTCGTGGTCGCGCCGCCACGCCAGCAACAGCGCGGCGCCGCAGCCGAGGCAGACGGCAGCGTTGGCGGCGTAGACCCAGTCGACGGTCACGGCGGGGCTGTCAGCGGCCGTCCTCGGCGATCCACTGCGCGGCGCGCTCGGCGATCATCAGCGTCGGCGAGTTGGTGTTGCCGCTGGTGATGGTGGGCATCACGCTGGCGTCGGCCACGCGCAGCCCGGACACGCCGTGCACCCGCAGCCGCGCATCGACCACCGCGGCGGGATCATCGGCCGGCCCCATCTTCGCCGTGCCCACCGGGTGGAAGATGGTCGTGCCGATGTCGCCGGCCAGGCGCGCCAGTTCCTCGTCGGTCTGGAACTGCACGCCGGGCTTGTATTCGCGCGGGCGGTACCTGGCCAGCGCCGGCTGGGCGACGATGCGCCGCGTCAGGCGCAGCGACTCGGCGGCGATGCGCCGGTCTTCGTCGGTGGAGAGGTAGTTGGGCGCGATGCTCGGCGCGTCGGCCGCGTCCGGCGTGCGGATGCGCACCGAGCCGCGGCTGGCCGGGTTGAGGTTGCACACGCTCGCGGTGAAGGCCGGGAAGCGGTGCAGCGGCTGACCGAAGGCGTCGAGCGACAGTGGCTGCACGTGGTACTCGAGGTTGGCATGCGGCTGGGCCGCGTCGCTCTTCGTGAACGCGCCCAGCTGCGAGGGCGCCATGCTCATCGGCCCGCTGCGCTTGAGCAGGTACTCCAGGCCGATGCGCGACTTGCCCCACCAGGAATTGGCCAGGGTGTTCAGCGTGGTCACGCCGTCGACCTGGAACACCGCGCGGATCTGAAGATGGTCCTGCAGGTTTTCGCCGACGCCGGCGAGCGCGTGCTCGACCGTGATGCCGTGCTGGCCGAGCAGCGCTGCGGGCCCGATGCCCGAGAGCTGCAGGATCTGCGGCGTGCCGATCGCGCCGGTGGCCAGGACCACCTCGCCGCCTTCCCGCAGCCGGGCCTGCATCGGCGCGCCACCGCCTTGCGGCACCACTTCGATGCCGACGGCGCGGCGCGAGCCGTCCCACGAACCCTGGCTGTCGCGGTGCGCGAGCAGCAGCCGGCGAACGTGCGCGCCGGTCCAGACCTGCAGGTTGTCGCGCTGCTGCACCGGGCGCAGGAAGGCCTTGGTGGCGTTCCAGCGCACGCCGGCGCGCTGGTTGACCTCGAAGTAGCCCACGCCTTCGTTGTCGCCGCGGTTGAAGTCGTCGCTCTCCGGGATGCCGGCCTGCTGCGCGGCCTGCGCAAAGGCGTCGAGGATCTCCCAGCGCAGCCGCTGCTTCTCCACCCGCCACTCGCCGCCCTGGCGCGCACCGCTGGGGTCGAAGCCCGGGGCGGCGTGGAAGGCGTCGGCGCCCTTGTGGAAGTCTTCGTGCCTGAGGAAGTAGGGCAGGCACTCGGCCCAGCTCCACCCCTCGTTGCCCAGCGCACCCCAGTGATCGTAGTCGCGTGCCTGGCCGCGCATGTAGATCATGCCGTTGATGCTGGAGCAGCCGCCCAGCACCTTGCCGCGCGGGTAGCGCAGCGAGCGGCCGTTCAGGCCGGGGTCGGGATCGGTGGCGTAGAGCCAGTCGGTGCGCGGGTTGCCGATGCAGTAGAGATAACCGACCGGGATGTGCACCCACAGGTAGTCGTCATTGCCGCCGGCCTCGACCAGCAGCACGCGCTTGGTCTTGTCCGCGCTGAGCCGGTTGGCCAGCAGGCAGCCGGCCGTGCCAGCGCCACAGACGATGTAGTCGTAGCGGTTCTCGCTCATCCCAGCCCTCGTGTCGTGGCCGCGATGATAGGAGCAGCGCCGCCCAGCTCAGCGCAGCGCGGCGGCGAGCACCGGGAACAGCTTGACCAGACCGTCGCTCATCACCTCGACCGCCAGCGCCGCCAGGATCAGGCCCATCAGTCGCGTCATCACGTTGATGCCGGTCTGCCCGAGCACGCGGGCGATGCGGCCGGACAGGCTGAACGCCGCCCACACCGCCAGGCCGATCACCACGCCGTAGCCGACCAGCACGCCGAGCTCCCACCAGTGGCGCGTCTTGTCGGCGTAGATGACCATGGTGGAGATGGTTGCCGGGCCGGTCAGCAGCGGAATGGTCAGCGGCACCACGGCGATGCTGTCGCCGGCATCGACCTTGCTGTCGCCGGCGGTGACGTCTTCCTTGCGGCCTTCGGCCGGCTGCGCATGGAGCATCTGCAGCGAGGAGATCAGCAGCAGCATGCCGCCGCCGACCTGGAACGAGGCCAGCGATATGCCGAAAAACTCGATGATCTTGATGCCTGCCAGGGCGCTCACCGCGATCACGCAGAACGCACTGAACGCGGACACCCGGATGGTGCGCGCGCGCTGCTCGCGGCTGAAACCCTGGGTGAAATGGATGAAGAAAGGGATAACCCCTATCGGATTGACGATGGCCAGCAGGGCGATCAGCGGCTTGAACAGGTCCATGCCCGGATCCTAGGCCCGGCGCGCCCTGGCGGCCGATCGCACGCTCAGGTCGCGCGTCAGCCCGAAAACAACACTTTCTCGCTTGACACGGTACGTACTTTTGCGCAGTTCACTTATATTCGTCAGCCTGTGCATGGACGCGGCGCCTTCGCTTGAATGGTTCACGATGGGTAGAAGCTCCACATGTTCTGCAGGTCTTTGAAAGGGGCTCTCCCATGGGCAACAAACTCTACGTCGGCAACCTCGCCTACTCCATCCGCGACGAGGACCTTCAACAGTCGTTCTCGCAGTTCGGCACCGTCACGTCCGCCAAGGTCATGATGGACCGCGAAACCGGCCGCTCGAAGGGCTTCGGTTTTGTCGAGATGGGCTCGGACGCCGAAGCGCAGTCGGCCATCAACGGCATGAACGGCCAGGCCCTGGCCGGCCGTGCGGTCGTCGTCAATGAGGCCCGTCCGCGCGAGGAGCGCCCGGGTGGCTTCGGCGGCGGCAGCCGCGGTGGATACGGCGGCGGTGGCGGCTACGGCGGTGGCGGCGGCCGCTCGGGCGGTGGTGGCTACGGCGGCGGTGGCGGTGGCGGCGGCTACGGTGGTGGCGGCGGTGGGCGCTCCGGTGGTGGCGGCTACGGCGGTGGCGGTGGCCGCTCGGGCGGTGGTGGCGGCTACGGCGGTGGTGGCGGCGGCCGCGGCGGCTACTGAGCCTTTGCCAGCTTCACACGACAAGACGGGCGCTTCGGCGCCCGTTTTCATTGGCAGCGGCGCAGCGCGCGTGCTTCAGGATCCCAGCTCGAACGAGAGCTTGGCGAAGGCCTCGCGCTCCCATTGCGCCGGCGCCGTGGGCGACGGCCGCGTGCTCTGCCGGCTCAAGCCCAGCGCGAAGCTGCGACCGGGCCCCACGCGGCGCATGAAGACCAGCGACGCGACGCGGCCGCGCTCGTCGGCAGGCGCCAGCGCCTCGCCGCTGCCGTAGCGAACGAAGCGCGTCGATTGCCAGACCGCGCGCAGCGAGTCGCGCGCATCGAAGTGCAGCACGCCCAGCCACTGCAGCGCCGTGTCGGCCAGGGCACGGCGGCCGTCCGGCGCGACGATGGCATTGCGTTCGAGGCGGTGCTCCGACTCCAGCCCCCATCGGCCCAGCGGCGCACGCAGGTTCAGCTCCACCAG
>NZ_JBFXIO010000190.1:0-9534 GCF_050175855.1 Piscinibacter sp. | reverse complement strand
GCGGCGCCCGCTCGGCGAGCAGCCCGCGCAGCGGCTCGGCCAGCGCCGAGTTGCCGGCCAGCGGCCGCAGGTCGAAGTAGATGCTGGCGTTGAGCAGGTCTTCGGGCGCGCCATGCTCCATCCAGCGCTCGAAACGCTGGCTCCACTCGGCCGGCGTGAGGCAGCACTCCGGATTGGAGGCCATCACGTTGCCCTTGCACAGCGGGTAGCCGCACTCGTCGAGCGCGTCGTTGACCTCGCGTGCCAGTTCCAGCCACTGCACCCGGTCGCGGGCCGGGTCGTCGCTCTCGAACACGAGGCCGTTGTCCTGGTCGGTGGCGATGGTCTGCTCGCCGCGGCCTTCCGAGCCGAAGGCCAGCCAGCAGGCGCGGCCGAGGTCGAGCCCGCGCCGCTGCGCGACCAGTGTCACCAGCCGTTCGGTGAGCACGTCGTTGAGGTGGCTGATCAGCTCGGTGAGCTGCCGGGCGCGCACGCCCTGCCCCAGCAGGTTGCGCGCGAAGCCGCGGATGTCGGCCGCACCCTGGCGCAGCGTGGCCAGGTCGGGTGCGGCGCGCAGCGTGGTGCTGACCTGGTTGAGCGACAGCCGCTGCAGCGCGAACAGGTCGCGCTCGGAGACGATGCTCACCGCCCGGCCGCCCTCGGTGATCGGCACGTGGCGGATGCCATGGCGCGACATCAGCAGCGCCGCATCCTGCGCGGTGTGCTCCACGCTCAGGGTGCGCAGCGGCGCGGTCATCACCGCCTCGATCGGCGTGGACAGCGGCAGCTGCGGCAGCGTCACGCGGCCGAGGATGTCGTGGCGCGTCAGGATGCCCAGCGGCGCGCCGGCGGCGTCGGCCACCAGCACCGAGCCGATGCGGCGCTCGTGCATGGTCGCCAGCGCTTCGGCCAGCGGCGTCGCCGGCGACACGCACACCGGCGCCTTGCGCGGCAGCGAGCCCAGCGGCGCCTCCAGCGACTGCTCGGCCAGCGTCTGCGAGGCGAACGCCGCCTGCAGGCTGCGCCGCGACAGCTCCAGGTACTGCCCGACCCGGCGGTTGAGGAAGTCGGCGAAAGGTGTGCTCTGCGCCGCCAGCTCGCGCACCAGCGCGGCCGGCACGCGCAGGCAGAAGGTGTCTTCGGTGGCCTGGTAGGTGGCGGTGACGGCCCGCTCGCCCAACACCGCGCCGACCGGGAACAGGTCACCCGTCTCGTACTGGAAGCCGCCGGCCGCGTCGGCCAGGCCGCGCCGCCCGGTCACGCTGCCCTGCCGGACGTAGAGCAGTTGCGTGGCCACGCCGGACTCCGGCGACAGCACCGTCTCGTCGGGCGCGTAATACGCCTGCTCGGCCGCGACCACGAAGCGGTCGACCTCGTCGGGCTTCATCTGCGCGAACGGCGCGTGGGCCATCAGTTCGCTGCGCAGGTTGGCCAGCAGGCTGGCCGAGGGCGTCGTGACGGTGTTCATCGTGCCCGCGATCCTACGCAGCCCCGTCAGGCGCGAACCGGGGCTGGATCAAGAATGAAAAAGGCCCCGCTCTCTCGAGCGGGGCCTTGCCACGAAGCCGGAGCTTCAGACTGTCATCAGGCTTTCGACAGCTTCAGGTCGGGGTAGCGCACGTGCTCCACCAGCTCCTGCGTCTGGCGGCTCGGCGCCGGGGTCAGCAGGCTGACGATGATGATCACCGCGAAGCCCATCGGCACGCCGAACAGGCCGGCCGAGATCGGCTGGATGCCCCACCACAGTTCCACCGGCGAGGTCACGCCGAAGATGCTGCGCATCCAGGGCTGCGTCGTCGCCATGTAGTAGAACGTCGTGCCCAGGCCGGCGATCATGCCCAGCGACGCACCCCACTTGTTGGCGCGCTTCCAGAAGATGCCGAGCGTGAGGGCCGGGAAGAACGCCGCCGCCGCGAACGAGAACGCCGCCGAGACCAGGAACAGGATGTCCGCCGGTTTCTGCGCCGCCACCGAGGCAGCCGCCAGGGCGACCACCAGCAGCAGGATCTTCGAGATCATCACGCGGCGCGCGGTCGGCGCGTTCGGGTCGATCATCTTGTAGTACAGGTCGTGCGACAGCGCGTTGGCGATGGTCAGCAGCAGGCCGTCCGCGGTGGACAGCGCCGCGGCCAGGCCGCCGGCCGCCACCATGCCCGACACCACGTACGGCAGCCCGCCGATCTCCGGCGTGGCCAGCACGATGATGTCGCCGCCGATCTTCATCTCCGTCAGCTGGAAGATGCCGTCCTTGTTGACGTCGACCACCGACAGCAGACCCGGATCGACCCGGCTCCACTGCGCGATCCAGGCCGGCAGCTTGTCGAACGGCGTGCCCACCAGCACGTTGAAGACCTCGTACTTGACCAGCACGGCCAGGGCCGGGGCGGTGAAGTACAGCAGGAAGATGAAGAACAGCGACCAGGTCACCGACTCCCGCGCTTCCTTCACCGACGGCGTGGTGTAGTAGCGCATCAGGATGTGCGGCAGCGCGGCCGTGCCCACCATCAGGCAGAACACCAGGGCGAGGAAGTTGCGACGCGACTCGTCGAAGGTCTTCCTGGCCTTCTCGTCGCCGTTCGGGTCGCCCGCGTAGATCTGCGCGTGGTTCGGCATGCCCCCCAGCGGCTTGGCGCGCGCCTCGTTGGCCGCCTTCGCGGCCGTCCAGGCCTTCTTCGCCTCCGCGTCGTTGGCGGGCACCGCGGCCAGCGCCTTCTCGGCAGCCTGCACCTCGGTCACCGGCGCGTTGGCAGCCTTCAGGTCCGCCAGCTTCTGGCTGGCAGCGGCCTTCTCGGCAGCCAACGCGGTCGGGATGTCCTTCAGCTTGGCGGCGTACTCGTCGGCACGGGCCTTGAAGATGGCCACGACCTCGAGTTCCTTCGGGTCGGTGCGCAGTTCGTCACCGCGCTTGGACACCTTCTCCAGCTGGTAGCCGTAGACGGCCTGCGGCACCGGCACGCCGGTCTGCTTCACCGACAGCCACACCACCGGGATCATGTAGGCAATGATGAGGATGATGTACTGCGCCACCTGCGTCCACGTCACGGCGCGCATGCCACCGAGGAACGAACAGACCAGAATGCCGCCCAGGCCGACGAAGATGCCGATCTCGAAGGCCAGGCCCGACAGCCGCGTCGTGATCAGGCCCACGCCGTAGATCTGCGCCACCACGTAGGTGAAGGAGCACAGGATCGCAGCGCAGATGCCGAGGAAGCGCGGCAGGTTGCCTTCATAGCGCGCCCCGAGGAAGTCGGGGATGGTGAACTGGCCGAACTTGCGCAGGTAGGGCGCGAGGAACAGCGCCACCAGGCAGTAGCCGCCCGTCCAGCCCATGATGAAGGCGAGGCCACCGTAGCCGGTGAGGTACAGCGTGCCGGCCATGCCGATGAACGACGCGGCCGACATCCAGTCGGCGCCGGTGGCCATGCCGTTGTAGACGGCGGGCACGCGGCGGCCGGCGACGTAGTACTCCGCCGCGTCCGAGGTGCGGCTCATGATGCCGATGCCGGCATACAGGGCTACCGTGGCGAGCAGGAAGATGAAGCCGATCCACTGGCGGGACAGGCCCAGCTGCTCCAGCACCGCCAGCACGATCACGAAGGAGATGAAGCCCCCGGTGTACCAGCCGTAGACCTTGTTGAGCTGCTGCTTGAAGGCCTTGTTGGCCGCGGCGGCACTGCCGCCGCCGCCCGAATCTAGACTGAAGCCAGCCATGTCATTCCTCCTCGGCAACGCCGTGTTCCTGGTCCAGCTTGTTCATGTAACGAGCGTAGAACCAGATGATCAGCACGTACACGATCAGCGCACCCTGGGCTCCCACCCAGAAGCTGAACGGCCAGCCGAAGAAGTTGAACTGCAGGTCGCGGGCAAAGTACCCGACCCCGTACGTGACGATGAACCAGATCGCCAGCAGGATGCCGGTGATCCTCAGGTTCTTGCGCCAGTACTCGTGATGCCTCTCGCTCAATTGCTGCATCTCAAGTGCCTCCTAGGTTGCCTTCCTCCGGGATCGGCCCGGCCCCTTCTCACACCGCGATGTGGCTTGCGGTTCGTTCGTCGCCTCAGGCCGCGAGACCGGTCTCGCGCTCCAGCTGCGCAGCCACCTTGGGCTCGAAGCCCTTGAGGTGGCGGATGATCTTGCGTGCCTCGTCGGGCTGCTGGCGGTCCATGTGCACGCGTGCCAGCTGGTACCAGCCGTACGGGCTCATCGGCTGCAGTTCGGTGTTGCGCTTGAGCGCCGCCACCGCGTCGTCGTAGCGGCCCTGCTGGATCAGCGTCAGGCCCAGCCCGTACCAGGCACGGTCGAGCTTCTCGTCGAGCTCCAGCGCGCGGCGGAAGGCCGCCTCGGCTTCGGGCAGGCGCGAGGCCGACTCCAGCGTGAAGGCGAGGTTGAACCAGAAGGCAGCGCTGCGATCGGGGTGGGCCGACACCAGCAACTGGTAGTCGGCGATGGCCTCGTCGCGGGCGCCGCGCTGGGCGCGCAGATGGGCACGGCTGGCCAGCGCATACGGATCCTGCGGCCAAGCCTGAATCATCTGGTCGAAGGTCGCCTCGGCCGCCGCGTTGCGGCCGAACACCAGCAGCACGATGGCGCGCAGCTTCAGCCGCCAGTAGTCGAAGCCCGAACCCGAACCATTCACCGACATTGCTCCACCCCGATCTGCAGGCACAGGTTGATCTTGGTGATCGTGGCCACCACCCAGACCATCGCCAGCGCCACGAAGGCGGCCAGCGGCATGTGGCGGTCGATCACCACCTTCGGCGTGACAAGGCGCATGCCCTTGACGAAGGGCTTCGTCATCACCTGCAGCAGTTGGTAGAAAAGGTTGCTGTCGCGCTTCTGCCCGGCGAGCAGGCCGAGCAGGAATTGCCCGGCCAGTGCCATCAGCGCGATCTCCGCCACCAGCTTCACCGCAGACACGAACAGGAGCATCCGACACCCTTGTCAGGAAGGTGCAAGACTGTCCTACGGAAGGGCTTACGGATTTCTGACGGATTCGCCCCGACCGCTCGCTTGTCCTCTCAGGGCAAACCCGAATAGTCGCCGCGGCTGCGAGCTGGTCTACGTGCCCCGCGGCGGAGGGCGCGGAGCCGCCCATGCCAAAATGCACCCCTTTTCGAGACGGACCCCGCCATGGACATCGAACGCATCAACCAGATCGGCAACTCGCTGGCCGACCTGAGCTCGCGCACCGAAGCGCTGCGGAGGTATCTTTGACTACGACCGCAAGGCACTGCGGCTGAACGAGGTCAACGCCGCGCTCGAGAATCCGAACGTCTGGAACGAGCCGAAGCGCGCGCAGGAACTGGGGCGCGAGAAGAAGTCCCTGGAGACGGTGGTCGGCACCATCGACCACCTGGCGAGCAACCTCGCCGACAACACCGAGCTGTACGAGATGTCGAAGGCCGATTCGGACTTCGACGGCTTGGCCGCGATCGAGGACGAGGCGAACAAGCTGCGCGAGATCGTCGAGCAGCTCGAGTTCCGCCGCATGTTCAACAACCCGGCGGATCCGTCCAACTGCTTCATCGACATCCAGGCCGGCGCCGGCGGCACCGAGGCCTGCGACTGGGCGGCGATGCTGCTGCGCCAGTACCTGAAGTACTGCGAGCGCAAGGGCTTCAAGACCGAGGTGATGGAAGAGACCGAGGGCGACGTGGCCGGCATCCGCAGCGCCACCATCAAGGTCGAGGGCGAGTACGCCTTCGGCCTGCTGCGCACCGAGACCGGCGTGCACCGCCTCGTGCGCAAGAGCCCGTTCGACAGCTCGGGCGGGCGCCACACCTCGTTCGCCAGCCTGTTCGTCTACCCCGAGGTCGACGACTCGATCGAGATCGAGATCAACCCGGCCGACGTGCGCACCGACACCTTCCGCGCCAGCGGCGCGGGCGGCCAGCACATCAACAAGACCGACTCGGCGGTGCGCCTGACGCACATCCCGACCGGCATCGTGGTGCAGTGCCAGAACGACCGCTCGCAGCACCGCAACCGCGACGAGGCCTGGCAGATGCTGCGCTCGCGCCTGTACGAGCATGAGATGCGCAAGCAGATGGAAGCGCAGCAGAAGCTCGAGGACACCAAGACCGACGTCGGCTGGGGCCACCAGATCCGCAGCTACGTGCTCGACCAGAGCCGCATCAAGGACCTGCGCACCAACGTCGAGATCAGCAACACGCAGAAGGTGCTCGACGGCGACCTCGACGCCTTCATCGAAGCGAGCCTGAAGCAAGGTGTCTGACGTCCGGGGTTTTCTCTTCGACCTCGACGGCACGCTGATCGACAGCATGCCGTGCCACCACGACGCCTGGGTGGCCTGGCATGCGCGGCGCGGACTGGCCATCGACGCCGACGCCTTCTTCGCCGCCACCGCCGGGCGCTCGAACGACGAGATCCTGGCCGACATGTTTCCTTCAGCGACGCCGGCCGAGCGCGCGGCCATGGCCGACGAGAAGGAGCGCCTGTACCGCGAGTTCGCGGCCACGCGGCTGGCGCTGGTGGCCGGGGCCGCGGCATTCATCGACGCCGCCCGTGCGGCGGGCGCGAGGCTCGCCGTGTGCACCGCCTCGACGCCGGAGAACATGGCGCTGGCCTTCTCGCGCTTCCCGATCCGCGACTGGGTGGAGACCGTCGTCAGCCCCGCCGACGGGCTGCGCGGCAAGCCCCACCCCGACCTCTTCCTCGAAGCGGCGAAGCGCCTCGGGCTGGAACCCCAGCGTTGCATCGTCTTCGAGGATGCGCCGCTGGGCATCGAAGCCGCACGCCGCGCCGGCATGCCGGCGGTGGCGTTGACCACCACCCTGCCCGCCTCGGCCTTTGCCGGCTACCCGAACCTGATCGCGAGCGCGGCGGACTTCCGCACGCTCGACCCCATCGCCCTGACGAAAGAAGACCACCATGCGTGAAGGCATCGCCCAGGCCGTCAAGCGCGCCGACTACGCCGCGCCGGCCTACTGGATCCGCAGCGTCGAACTCACCTTCGACCTCGACCCGGCACGCACCATCGTCGCCAGCCGCATGCGCGTGGAGCGCAACGCCCAGGGCAGCGGCGGCGCGCTGCGCCTTCACGGCGAGGACATCGAGCCGCTGCGCGTACTGGCCAACGGCCAGAGCGTGTCGTTCCGCGTCGAAGGCAACGAGCTCGTCATCGACAACCCGCCGGAGGGTGACTTCACGCTGGAGATCCGCAACACCTGCGCGCCGGAGAAGAACACGCACCTCTCGGGCCTGTACACCTCGGGAGGCGGGTTCTTCACGCAGTGCGAGGCGGAGGGCTTTCGCCGCATCACCTACTTCCTCGACCGCCCCGACGTGATGGCGGTCTACACCGTGACCATGCGCGCGAACAAGGCGCGCTACCCGGTGCTTCTCTCGAACGGCAACCTGGTCGAGCAGGGCGATCTCGACAACGGCCGCCACTATGCGAAGTGGCACGACCCCTTCCCCAAGCCCAGCTACCTGTTCGCGCTGGTGGCCGCCGACCTCGTCGCCCGCGAGCAGCACGTGCGCACCCGCTCGGGCAAGAACCACCTGCTGCAGGTGTGGGTGCGCCGCGGCGACCTCGACAAGACCGAGCACGCGATGAACTCGCTGATCGCCTCGGTGGTGTGGGACGAGGCCCGCTTCAAGCTGCCGCTGGACCTGGAGCGCTTCATGATCGTCGCGGTGGGCGACTTCAACATGGGCGCGATGGAGAACAAGGGCCTGAACATCTTCAACACGAAGTACGTTCTGGCCAACGCCGCCACCGCCACCGATAGCGACTTCGCCGACATCGAGAGCGTGGTCGGCCACGAGTACTTCCACAACTGGACGGGCAACCGCATCACCTGCCGCGACTGGTTCCAGCTGAGCCTGAAGGAGGGCCTGACGGTCTTCCGCGACCAGGAGTTCTCGATGGACATGGCCGGCAGCGCGAGCGCGCGGGCGGTCAAGCGCATCCTCGATGTGCGCATGCTGCGCGAGCGCCAGTTCCCCGAAGACGCCGGCTCGATGGCGCACCCGGTGCGGCCCGACGAATACGTGGCGATCGACAACTTCTACACCGCCACCGTCTACGAGAAGGGCGCCGAGGTGGTGCGCATGATGCAGACGCTGGTCACCTGCGAGGGCTTCGCGAAGGGCATGGCGCTGTACTTCGAGCGCCACGACGGCCAGGCGGTGACCTGCGACGACTTCGCCCAGGCCATCGCCGATGCCAATCCCGGCAGCGAGCTGGCTCGCACGCTGCCGCAGTTCAAGCGCTGGTATGGGCAGGCCGGCACGCCGCACCTGACGGCGCGCGGCCGCTGGGACGCACCGACCCGCACCTACACGCTGGCGCTGGAACAGCACAGCCTGCCCACGCCGGGCCAGGTCGAGAAGCAGCCCTTCGTGATTCCGGTGGCGATGGGCCTGCTGGCGCGCGACGGTCGACCGATGGCGCTGCGCCTCGAGGACGAACCGGCGGAGAAGGCCGCCGAGGAGCGCGTGCTGGTGCTCGACGAGGCGCGCGCCTTCTACACCTTCGTCGACGTCGACAGCGAGCCGGTGCCTTCGCTGCTGCGCCACTTCTCCGCGCCGGTGCGCCTGTTCGACGGCCTGTCCGACGACGATCTGCTGGTGCTGCTGGCCCACGACCCCGACCCGTTCAACCGGTGGGAGGCCGGTCAGCGGCTGGCGCTGCATCGCCTCATCGCCGCGGTGCGCGAAGGCCACCCGCTGCAGCTCGACACCGCCTTCGTCGACGCGATGCGCGGCGTGCTGCGCCACGGGACGCTCGACCCGGCCTTCAAGGATCTGGTGCTGACGCCGCCGACCGAGACCTACGTGGCCGAGCAGCTCGACCACGTCGATCCGCAGCGCATCCATGCCGCCCGCGAAGCCATGGTCCACCAGCTCGCCCGTGACCTGCGCGCCGACTGGGAATGGGCCTGGGAAGCGCACCAGGTCGGCGGCGCCTACTCGCCCGACGCGGCACAGTCGGGCCGGCGCGCGCTGGCCAACCTGGCGCTGCAGATGCTGTGCCTCGACGCCACCGCGCGCGGCGACGTGCTCTGGCAGGGCAAGGCCTACCAGCGCTTCAAGGACGCCGCCAACATGACGGACCGCCAGGGCGCGCTGTGGGCGCTCCTGGCGTCGCACTCGGAGATGGCCGACCTCGCGCTGCAGCGCTTCCACGACCAGTTCCGCAACGACGCGCTGGTGATCGACAAGTGGTTCGTCCTGCAGGCTGCCGCGCCCGAGAAGGACGGCCGCGTGTTCGCTCGCGCCAGGGCGTTGATGAAGCATCCCGACTTCACGCTGTCCAACCCGAACCGCGCGCGCAGCCTGATCCGCACGCTGTGCGGCGAGAACCCTGCCGCCTTCCACCGTGCCGACGCCGCCGGCTACGTGTTCTGGGCCGAGCGCGTGATCGAGCTCGACGCCATCAACCCGCAACTGGCCTCGCGGGTCGCGCGCGCGCTGGACCGCTGGGCCACGCTGGCCGAGCCGTACCGGAGCGCCGCGCGCGAGGCGATCGCGCGCGTGGCCGCACGCCCCGACCTGTCCGACGACGTGCGCGAGGTCGTCACCCGAGC
>NZ_JBFXIO010000189.1:0-9534 GCF_050175855.1 Piscinibacter sp. | reverse complement strand
GCCCTCTTCGGAAGGCATCTTCATCCACCGCGCGAACGGAACGCCCGCGGTGGTCCAGGAGTCGAGCGTTCCCGGGCGGCTGGCGCGTTTCCTGACCGAGCGCCGTCGTCGCAGAGCAGGTCATGACCTTTGCCGGCTGCATGCCGATGAGAGGCCGCTCATGCCCCGCGTTTCTGTTCCCGCCACCCCATCGGCGGATTCCCCGGCCGCAACGCCCAGTGCTGCGCTGCCGGATACCGGCTTCCTGCGCCAGCCGCAGGTGCTGTCCTTCGTCCCCATCTCCAAGTCCACGCTGTGGCGACGCGTGCATGCGCGCACGTTCCCGGAGCCGGTGAAGCTGTCCGAGCGCGTGACCGTCTGGCGCGCCGAGGACATCCGCCGCTGGATCGAGCAGCAGGGAGGGGTGTCATGACCCGTCATCCGACCACAGGACTTCGAAGACCATCTGCCACGGACGTTATGTGGGTGCACCCATCGGGGGGTGTCGAGGCTGATGGCGATAGCCCCTTGGGGCGACGCACCTCTGAGGGTGGCAGGCGCCACGCCGACCTGGAATGCTGGGCGGCTGAAGGGGGTGCATCTGTCGCGGGAGGTTGACGATGGGCACAAACTCCGACGATGCCGGTCAACGGCATGTGGACTCGCGCACGAGCCAGATGTTGCGCGAAGTGATCGATGGCGAGCCGTATTCGGCCGTGGCTCAGCGCTGGGGCTTGTCCCGCTCGGCCGTCGACCGCCGGGTGAAGACGCTGGCGGTCCAGCTGACGCAAGTGGTGGGCGTCGATGGCCTGCAGGAAAGCGGGGCCGCCTTCGTGAAGCGCTTGCGCCTGCACCGGGACGCGATCCTCCAGGCGCTGGAACACTTCGATCCGGGCCAGGTGGGCTCGCATCGCGATGCCCGCGTGCTCTCGCCCGACGAAGTCGATCTCGGGGCGCGCCGCGTGCGCAGCCGATCCACGCGGCCGCTGCACGACCTGGCGCTCTACCACCTGCCCTTCGCGACCGGTCTGCGCCCGCTGGAAGTCGCGCGCCTGACGGTGGGCGACTACCTGCTGGAGGATGGCAGTGTGCGGCGAGAGTCGAGGGTGCGCGCCGATGTCGCGATCAACGGCAGGGACCGGCCGCTGTTCTTCATCCACCGTCGCCTGGACGAAGCGCTCGGCGCCTACCTCGACGAGCGGCTCCGTGCCGGCCACGGCCTTGGCGCCGCCGAGCACTGGCGCGGCCTGGCTCCGCACGGCCCGCTGTTCCTGGGCGCGCAGGGCGAGGTCTATCCGATCACGCCGAACGGTGGCGAGGGCCAGAACCGCACCGTCTGCCGTCCCCTGCTGGAGATCTACCGCAAGATCTTCCGCCAGGCCGACATACCCGGTCTGTGCACGCAGTCCGCACGGCTGACCCTGATGTCGCGGATGTACGAGCGTGGCGCCGACGAGGATCAGGTCGGGCTGGTGCTGGGCATCGCCGATCGAAGTGCCGTGCGCGAGCAGCTGCCGAGGCCGCGACCCGAGCTGGCCAAGGTGCTCGAGGAGCTGGCATGACACGGCGCGCCTGCTGAAGGGCTGCAACGGCGATGGAGTCGGGGAAGGAGTCGGGGGTGGACGGGCAGCGCTTTGCGATCGGTGGGCGCGTGGTCGACGCCGACGACCCGCAGCTGCAGGACCTGCTGGCCCGGGCCTACGAGGCGCCGGGCCGGCCGCGCTGCCTGTGCGTGGCCGGCGGCGTCGAGATGTACGTCGCCTTCCATCGCCACTTCCAGATCAAGCGCATGCCCGAGACCGGGGACCGGCACCACCCCGCCTGCCCGAGCTACGAGCCGGGGCCTGCGATGTCGGGCCTGGGCGAACTGGTCGGAGAGGCCGTCGTCCAGCTGGATCCGGCACGGGTGGAGCTGCACGTGGACTTCCCGTGGGCGCGTGTGCCCGGGCGGCCTGGTGTGAGCCGCGAACCTGCAGAGCCGTCGGAGGTCGGCCGCACCCGTCGCCGGATGAGCCTGCGGGCGCTGATGCACTTCCTGTTCGAGCGGGCCGGTTTCAACCGCTGGTCACCGGCAATGGCCGGGAAGCGCAACCAGGCGGTGCTTCACAAGTACCTGCTGCAGGCCGCCGAGGCGATCCAGGTGAAGGGCGAGCCGCTGTCGAACCGGCTTTATGTGCCGGAAGCGTTCAGCGAGACCGCGAAGGCCGAGCAGGCTGAACGGCGGCGTGCGAGGTTGTCGGTGCTGCAGCCGCATGACGGGCGTCAGCCGCTGGCGGTGGTTCTGGGCGAGCTCAAGGGCTGGGAGTCGGCACCCGCGGGCGCGCGCATCCGGATCCGCCACATGCCGGACGCCCCCTTGTTGGCAGACGCGCGGACCTGGGCGCGGGTGCAGCGCGGCTTCGCGCCACTCTTCGAGGCGCTCGACTCGGACGGAGGGCGAGGACTGCGTCTCATGCTGGCGGCGCTGATCCGGGCGCGCCGGGAGCACACCTACGAGATCGACCTCGCTAGCCTGATGCTGACCAGCGAGGAGTGGATTCCGCTGGAGGGCGTACACGAGGTGCCGCTGATCCGGGCGCTGGTGGCGCAGGGGCGGCGATTCGTGAAGCCGCTGCGCTATGACGCAAGAACGGCGGCGGGGTTTGCGAACGCGATCCTGCTGGACGTGGGGGCTGACCCGGCTCCGATGCATGTCCTGAGCCCGTTCATGACGCCGGCCGACAGGGAGACCAAACTGCAAGCTGTTCGAGTAGCCGGTGGAGGAGGGTGGGTGATGGATGGGGCCATGCCCGAGATGCCGCTGAGGACTCGTCAGTGACTTTCTGGAACTCGATTGACCGCAGCGGTATTCGAACCCGTGCTCGACCTGTCGATGAGGGGCCGCGACGATCGCTCCGCATGTGCACTGCGTGCGTCCGGCTCGCCCGCTGGCTGCCACTGTCGCGGCCCTCGTTTGAAGTGTGAAGTTCATTCGACATCCGCGGGATCACCCGGTAGTGGTGGTTGGGGATCCCTCCTTGGGGGGCGTGCGGGCAAACCAGCGACCGTTCGAGACTGAGAGTGGAGATTCGTCGACTGCATCCGAGGGGCCGTAGCCACCCATCGGCGACATCCGCTGCCTTGAACTCGCCGCCGCGAAGCTGACGGTCGGATCTGCACTGGCTTGCCAGTCGAGCGCCACCGCCGAAGACAAATACAGGCACCCTTGGCACCAGGCCCAGCGTCACCCCACTGGATTCGCGCCCGGCATCCTGTTCGGCGAAGGAGTCGAACACGAGCACTGGCTTCAGCATTGCACGCCGGGCGATCCAGGGGTCGCGCGTCGGCAGCGGTTCGCCGTCCAGCTCAATGGTGTCTACCGAGACCCGATGGCTCTCGGGCCGGGCGTCGTCCTGCGCACGGCGCACACGGGCGCGGATCCACTGCGCCACTTCCTGAACTGCTGATCGTCTTCGACCAGCCTGAACGTCACGGGGATTAGCCACACCAGCCGGCCGTCCTTGGCCATGCCCGCAACCCAGGACGTACCGCGCACTGGGCGACGGGTAGGTCTTTCCGAGGATCAGGACGCGCTGGTGGTCTGTGGGCCCTCTAACGGGCTCGTTGTTGTGGGGCGCTACGGTCTGCCGCTCTCGGCAGACCAGCACATCCTCAGGCTGCGCAACCGGTCAGGCCAGGACCGTCGACACGTCGTAGGGCGTGGTCGAACCGCTGGAGCACAGCAGGCTAGCCGCGCCGCTCAGACCACTGCGCCCAGCCGCTCGGCCAGGAAGTCCAGCCGGTCCTGGCCCCAGAAGCGCTCCCCTTCGACGATGAAGGTGGGGGCACCGAACACGCCGGCGGCGATAGCGCGCTGCGTGTCGGCGTTGAGCTCGTCCACCAGTGCCGGCGCCTGCGCACTGAGCACCAGCGCGGCGCCGTCCAGACCCTGGGCGTCAGCGATCTGCTCCAGCGTGGCCCAGTCGGCAATGTTGCGGTCTTCGCTCCAGATGGCGCGCAGCACCGCGTGCGACAAGGCCAGCGCGTCCAGCCCCTGGTGGCGCGCGGCGATCAGCATCTGGCTGGCCGGCGTGCGGTCCACAGGGTAGTAGCGCGGCTCCAGCGTCAGCGGCACGCCGAGCCGGCGCGACCAGCGGGCCAGCTCCAGCTGGCGGTAGCTGCGCCGCGCCTCGGGTCGCTCGGTGAAGGGCCGGCCACCGCTGGCCGCGAACACCGCGCCCAGGTCCATCGGCAGCACCTGCACCTGGGCGCCGGCCTGCTGCACCAGCTGGGCGAAGCGCGCGCTGCCCAGCCAGGTCCAGGGGCTGGCCACACTGAACCAGTACTGGATCTGCATGGCCTTAGGCCTCGGCGGTTTCAGACACCGCGCCCTGCACCTCTTCACCGTACAGAGGCATGCCCAGCGCACGCAGGCGGCGCTGCACTTCGGCCACCGACACGCGGCGCACCGTGGTGCCGGTTTCCACCGCCACCGCCGCGGCAATGCCGGCAGCTTGGCCGGTGGCCATGCAGGCCGGCATGTTGCGTGAACGGGCATGCGCGGCATGGTCGGCCGAGATGCAACGGCCGGCAACTAGCAACTGCTCCACGCCCAGCGGCAGCAGGCTGCGGTAGGGGATCTCGTAAGGCCGGCGGCCCTGGAAATCAACGTCGGCGCCCTTGGGGTCATGGATGTCCACGGCCGAGACGTCGGCGGCGATGCTGTCTTCGAAGTGCGTGCCGTCCAGCGAATCGGCACCCGTCAGCGTGTATTCGCCGACGATGTGGCGCGTTTCGCGCACGCCCAGTACCGGCGCCACCTGCTCGATGCGCGCCTGTTCGAAGCCGGGCACGCGTTCACGCAGGTAGCGCGCCACGCCTTCGATCTGGCGGTAGCACTCGAGCACTGCGTTGGTGAATTCCACCGGCGAGAACACGTCCACGCCCACGACGCGCGTGGCGTTCACGTACATGCGGCCGTCGGCCGTCTTCAGCGTAATGTTGTCTCGCTGCAGCTTGACGCCGGTGTCGGCCTGGAACTGGCGCAGCGACTTGTTGAATCCCGTCAGCCATAGCCCGTAGGCCAGGCCTTCGTCGGTGTCGGGGATGGCGCGCGCGGGCACGTCGTCGGTGGTGCGCGCCCATTGCGCCAGGCGCACCAGGTCCACGCGGTCCATCGTGAAGTACATCGACACCGGCTGCATCGCCTGCTCAGCGTCGCCCGAGCCCATCACGAAAGGCGCGTTGGCACGCGCGGCGATGTCGGCATCGGCCGAGCAGTCGATCACCACCTGGCCGGCGATGTACTGGCGGCCGCGCTTGCTTTCGACGAAGACGCCCTTGACGACATCGCCGTCCATCACCGGGCCCGAGACCGTGGTCTCGAAGAGGATCTGCACGCCCGAGTCGGCGCACAGCCGCGTCAGCAGCATCTTCATGATCTCGGGGTCGCAGGGCGAAGCGATCTTCACGCTGCCGGTCTTAACCACCGCCATGTAGTCGTCGCCGGCGCCGCCCATCGTGCGCGCCAGGTTCCAGATCTCCAGCGGCAGGCCGCCGATCAGCGCGCCCGATGGCTTGGTGTTCAGGCCCAGCGTCATGTTGCCGCCTAGCGAGCCAAAGCGCTCGATGAGCACCACGCGGCGGCCCTGGCGTGCCGCCGAGATGGCGGCCAGCGGACCGGTGGTGCCGCCGCCCACGACGATGACGTCGGTGTCCAGCAGCAGCGGAATTTCGCGGGCAGGTTCGGTGATAAAGCTCGGGGTTGTCATCGCAGGTTCACTCCACTCGGATCTGGGCACGTGCCGTCACCGGCGCCCACTTTTTCACTTCGGCGCTCATGAAGCGGCCGAACTCGTCAGGTTGCGTGCCCTGGACGATGGCGCCCATGTTGGCCAGGCGCGCGCTGATGTCTGGGCTCTTGAGGATGGCGTTCACTTCCTTGCTCAGTCGCTCGACGATGGCCGGCGGCGTGCCGGCGGGCGCCAGCAGCCCGAACCAGGCCACGGCTTCGAAGTTGGGGTAGCCGGCCTCGGCCATGGTGGGCACGTCGGGCAGCGTGGGCGCGCGCATCTTGGTGGTGACGGCCAGCGCCTTGAGCTTGCCCGACTTGATGTGCGGCGTGACGGGCACGATGTTGTCGAACATGATGTCCACGGCGCCGCCCATCAGGTCGATGTGCGCTGGCGCGCTGCCCTTGTAGGGCACGTGCAGCATGTCGATGTTGGCCAACGCCTTCAGCAGCTCGCTGCTGAGCTGGTGCGAGGTGCCGATGCCCGAGGACGCAAAGGTCAGCTTGCCCGGCGCCTTGCGCGCCGCTTCCACCAGGCTGGCCACGCTGTCCACCGGCAGCGACGGGCGCGCCACCAGCACCAGCGGCGTGATGGTCATCAGCGTGACGGGGGCGAAATCCTTCTCGGGGTCGAAGGGCAGCTTGGGGTAGACGTTCTTGCTGATCGGCAGCGCCGCGGTGGCCATGGTCAGCGTGTAGCCGTCGGCCGGGGCCTTGGCACCGGCATCGGTACCGATGTTGCCGCCGGCGCCCGGCTTGTTGTCGATGACCACCGCCTGGCCCAGGTTCTTGCCCAGCTGCTCGCCCACAAGGCGCGCGATGGAGTCGGACGCCTGGCCCGCCGGGAAGGGCACGATGATCTTGATGGGCCGGTTGGGGTAGTCCTGGGCCTGCGCGGGGGCGAAGGCCAGTGCCAGGGTGGCGGCTGCCAGGGCCAGAAGGGTGCGTTTCATTGGGGTTGTCTCCGGAGGTGGTGCGGTCTGGGCCGCGGGGGGGGGGTCGTGGGCCGTGCCGGGGTGGCCGGGCTGCTGTGCTGGCCCCGGGTCCCTGGCGGCGGTGTTTAAGCGGTCTTCTGCACGGCGAAAGCCTCGGGTTGGTGGGCGCGCAGCGTGGCCTGGTAGGAACGGCGCACGTGTTCGGTGGCCGCAGCGCCGGCCGCGGCTTCGTCGCGCGCGGCAATGGCAGTGCAGATGGCGCGGTGGTCGCGCACCGCGGTTTCGCGCCAGGCCGGGCCGGCGTAGATGACGGAACGGCGCGAGAGGTCGATCTGGTCGTGCAACGAGGCCAGCAAGGTGGCCAGGCGCGCATTGCGTGCGGCTTCGATGATGGTGGCGTGGAACTTCGCGCCGATCTGGTTCCAGGCGTCGAGGTCGGCCTCGCCTTCGTAGCGTGCGCACAGCGCTTCCAGCTCGGCGATCTCTTCCGGGCGCGCGCGCAGCGCGGCGTAGCGCGTCGCGGCGGCTTCCAGCACCTCGCGCAGCTCGAAGAACTGGCGCAGGTCGTCCAGCGAACGCCGCGGCACCGCAAAGCCGCGGCCGGGCAGTTCTTCCAGGTAGCCGTCGCGCGCCAGCGATTGCAGCGCCTCGCGCACCGGCGTGCGGCTCATGCCCAGTTGCTCGGCGAGGTGGATTTCAAACAGTGGCTCGCCGGGCTGCACCTCGCCGGCCAGGATGCGCTGGCGCAGCAGCTGGTAGGCGCGCGACGATAGGGCGATCGGCTTGGGCATGGCGGGCGGCAGCTTGGTTAGTAGCGAATACTTTGCGTATACGCAACGTATGCATCTTCGCCGCAGGCGCCGCAGGTGTCAAGCGCCCACGCGGCGGCGGCCCATCCGGGCGTGCGGCGCCGCCCTCAGAATCAACGCCATGACTCATCTACTTGTGCAGTTCAGCGACACCCACATCCGCGGCCCGGGTGAGCTGGCCTACCGGCGCGTGGACACGGCCGCCCACCTGCAGGCCGCCGTGCAGGCCGTGCTGCGGCTGCCGCAGGCGCCGCTGGCGGTGTTGATGACGGGCGACTTGGTGGACGACGGCAGCGCCGCGGCCTACGCCCACCTGCGCGAACTGCTGGCGCCACTGCGCTGCCCGCTGTACCTGCTGCCCGGCAACCACGACGAGCGCGACCTGATGCGGCAGACCTTCCCCGAGCAGGCCGTGCTGCAGCAGCCCGCCCCCGGCGGTTTTGTGCAGTACGAGGTGGCGTTGCCCGGACTGCGGCTGCTGACACTGGACACCGTGGTGCCCGGCGCTTCGCACGGAAGCCTGTGCGCGCAGCGCCTGGCCTGGCTGGACGCAGCGCTGGCGCGCGAGCCGGCCCTGCCGACGATGGTGGCCATGCACCACCCGCCCTTCGAAACTCACCTGGGCTGGATGGACCGCATCGGCCTGCTGGAGGGCGGGCCCGAACTGGCCGCCGTGCTGGCGCGCCATACGCAGGTGCAGCGCGTGGTCTGCGGCCACCTGCACCGCAGCGCGCAGCGGCGCTGGGCGGGTACCTTGGTGCAGACAGCACCGTCCACTGCGCACCAGACTTGGCTGAGCCTGGCCCCCGAAGGCGGCGACGGCTGGGGCCGCGAGCCGCCAGGTTTCTTGGTGCACGCCTGGCGGACCGGCGACGACCTAGTCAGCCACCTCGCCTTCAACCAGCCGTCGGAAGGGCCTTACCGCTTCCGCGAATAGATGCTCGGGCTTCTCAAGCCGTCGCAAGCCGCGCGTCGGCCAGAGTCCCGCTCATGCGCCGGACCCTGGGCCAGTCCTCTGGCTCAACTGCAACACGCCGTGGAGCCGGCAGAAGCCCGACCTCGTGCTCATGCAGCGGTTCGAATACGAAGTGCGCTCTCCGGCCAAGGGAGAGCCTGGGGCCGGCGATGGTGTGGCAATCACATTGCCAACCGCTCAGTCCAAGAGTATCGGGACGCCGCAACGGCTACGGTCCTGAGTCCATGGCCCGACAGGTTGGGTTCGTGGACTGGTCAGGCTGTGGGTCCAGAGACCCAAGCCGCGCTGGCACCGCGCATCGTTTGCGAAGAGTTCTGCGGCGGCAGTGGCGCGCCCAAGCGCCACTGGAGCCTCTGCCATCTTCAAGGTCCAACGACTGCTTGGTGCCAGTCATCGTGAGTACGCCCGCTGGCGGCCAGCGTCAGCAATCGCTGCACAGCGCCAGTTCGCTGCCGAGGTCGATACGACCGCAGAGGGTCAGGTGCGGGTGCACATCACCGCAGCATGAATGACAGCAGTAGTCCGGAGCGGCCGTTCTTTGTGGATTGGTTTGGCGGGGTCGTGATCGCGGGGGGTTGAACGCACGGGCCGAGGCGGGACGATGGTTCGTCGGAATCCCCCGACGCCCACCGAGGAACGCCGATGGCCTCTTCTCCATCCCCCGATCCCCGGCCTGCCGTCGTGCTGCACGGCGGGCCTGTGGCTCTGCCCACCCTGCTGGGCAACGGTACGAACGGAACGCCCCGCCTGCCCACGGGCGGAAAGATCCGCGCGGGCATCAAGGTCCTGACCCGCCGGGCCGCCGAGGTGCCGCGTGCACAGGCGATCTACGACCAGGGCCTGAACCAGGGCCAGTCGTTCGACCAGATCGAGCGTGCGCTGGCCGAGGCCTGCCCTGAGCTCAAGAGCCCGCTCGTTCCACGCAACGTGCCGTGGTTCACCGTGCGGGCGCAGGACGTCCCGAACCCGGAACTGGCGACGCAGATCCTCGACCTCCATGGCGAGGACCGCGGCGAGGGCCGGCGCCTCTACCGCTTCCCGGTGGTGTTCCCGACCGATCGCTGG
>NZ_JBFXIO010000188.1:0-9590 GCF_050175855.1 Piscinibacter sp. | reverse complement strand
GCCAGCGCTGGCGCCTCGCCCGTCACTGCCGCGAAGGCCATCGGGATGCCGAAGCTGAAGGCCACGCCCAGCACCGCCTGCGGCATCGAGAAGAAGCGTTTGGTGAAGGGATAGAAGATCGTCACCGCCAGCGCCGCCACGCTCCACAGGATGGTGGCGAGGTTGGTGGTCAGCACCAGCAGGAAAGCCAGCAGCGCCAGCGCCGCGCCCAGCGCCAGCGCTTCCGAGGCCGGCAGCGCGCCGCTGGTGACGGGGCGCTGCGCGGTGCGCTTGACGTGGCGGTCGAAATCGCGGTCGGCCACGTCGTTGACCGCGCATCCGGCGCTGCGCATCAGGAAGGTACCGAGCACGAACACCGCCAGCAGGTGCCAGCCGGGAAAGCCGTTCGCGGCAATCCACAGCGCCGACAGCGTGGGCCACAGCAGCAGGTAGCTGCCCGCAGGGCGGTCCCAGCGGATCAGGTTCAGGTAGAGCGCCAGGCGCGACGGGGCGGCGAGCGTGTTCATGGGCGCGATTGTGCGTCCGCCCGCAACGGCGTCGGTGCGCCTGGCGAGCGCCTTGCGCATGAACGAAACGTCGTCTATTCTTTCACCTGCAATGAGCGCACTGACCCTCCCCGCCCGCCGCCAGCCCGCCCGCGATGCCGCAGCCAAGGCGGCCGTGCTGGCCACCGCCACGCAGCGTGCCGCCGCGCTGCTCGGCCTGAACGGCGCGGCGCTGGCGCGCATCCTCGGCGTGAGCGAGGCCACGGTGTCGCGCATCGGGCGAGGCGAGCGCGGCCTGCCGCCGGAGTCGAAGGAAGGCGAGCTGGCCCTGCTGCTGGTGCGCCTGTACCGTTCGCTCGACGCGCTGGTCGGCAACGACGAATCGCGGCGCCTGGCCTGGATGCGCAGCCCGAACGACGCGCTCGGCGGCGTGCCGGCCACGCTGATCCTCTCGGCGCAGGGCCTGGTCGCTGCGGTGGCCTACCTCGACGCGATGCGCGCGCCGGTCTGAGCGCGGCTGCGGTCCGCATGCAAGCCTGGCGCGACGATTGGTTCGCCACGCCGCTGCGCAGCGCCACCGCGCTGCTGTGGCGCGGAGTGGAGGCGCAGCATCGCGTGGCGACGATGCGCCTGGTCGACAGCCTGGACGACCAGGCCACGCTCGAGCGGCTGCTGGAGGCCAGCAAGCCGCCGCTGCCCGAGGCGGCGCAAGGCATGCATTACCTGCTGGCCACGCCCTTCCGCTACCGCTCGCCCTATGGCTCGCGCTTTCGCGCCGGCACCGACCCGGGCGTCTGGTACGGCGCGAAGGAGCGCGAGACCGCCTGCACGGAAGTCGGCTACTGGCGCTGGCGCTTCCTGATGGACAGTGAGGGGCTGCGCGGCGGCGAGCTGGTCACCGAGCACACCTTCTTCCAGGCACAGGCAAAGGGCATGGTGCTCGACCTGCGCCGCGAGCCCTGGTCGGCCGCGGAAGACGCCTGGACGCGCCGCGACGACTATGCACCCTGCCAGGCGCTGGCCCGCGCGGCGCGCGCGCACGGCAAGGCGCAGTGGATCCGCTACGCCTCGGTGCGCCGGCCGGGCGGCACCTGCGGTGCGGTGCTGGCGCCGCAGGCGCTGTCCCTGCCCGACACGCACCGCCTGCAGAGCTGGGTATGCAAGGTCACCGCGACACAGGCGCTGATGCTGCACGACGAGGATCGGCTGACGATCCCCATCGAAGCCTGAAACGAATCAGGCATCCATCTGCTTGTGGAACACCAGCCCCGCGTGCTCGCGCAGCGCGTGGAACTTGATCTTCGGCCAGTTCTCCTGCATCGCGCGCAGTTCGCCGGCGTATTCCAGCAGCACGCAGGGCGCGTCGACCGCGTCGTGGGCCACGCGGTGCGAGTTGCCGTCGATGAAGCGCTTGAGCTCGCGCTCGCCGCCGTCCGCCTCGTCGCAGGTGACCCAGCGCGCCACGTTGTAGCGTGCCGGCGTGATGCGCGCCTTGCAGCCGTACTCGTGCTCGAGGCGGTGTGCCACCACCTCGAACTGCAGCTGCCCGACCGCGCCGAGCAGCAGCATCGAACCGCCCACCGGGCGGAACACCTGGATCGCGCCCTCCTCGCCGAGCTGCGTCAGGCCGGCGCGCAGCTGCTTGGTCTTCAGCGGGTCGGCCACCTCGACGGTGCGGAACATCTCCGGCGCGAAGAACGGCAGCCCGGTGAACTGAAGCGGTTCGCCTTCGGTGAGCGTATCGCCGAGCTGCAGCACGCCGTGGTTGGGGATGCCGATGATGTCGCCGGCGAAGGCCTCGTCGAGCAGCTCGCGCTTCTGGCTCATGAAGGTGACGACGGTGTTCGGCCGCAGCGTCTTGCCCGAGCGCACCACCTTCAGGTTCATGCCGCGCTCGAATCGCCCCGAGGCCACGCGCACGAAGGCGATGCGGTCACGGTGCGCCGGGTCCATGTTGGCCTGGATCTTGAAGACCACACCGGTGAACTTGGTCTCGTCGGGCTGCACCTCGCGCTGGATGGCGTGGCGCGGGCCGGGTGACGGTGCGAGGTCGACCAGCGCGTCGAGCACCTCCTGCACGCCGAAGTTGTTGATCGCCGAGCCGAAGAACATCGGCGTCTGGTGGCCCTCGAGGAACTGCTCTTCGTCGAAGGCGGGCGCCGCCTCGCGCACCAGCTCGACCTCGTTGGCGGCCTGCTCGTAGGCGGCGCCGAAGCGCTCGGCCAGCGCCGGGTTGGCGATGCCGTCGACGATCTCGTCGCCGCCTTCCTTCACCCGGTCTTCGCCGGGCGAGAACACGCGCATCTGGTCCTTGCGCAGGTCGAGCACGCCGCCGAACACCTTGCCCATGCCCACCGGCCAGGTGAAGGGCACGACGGACATGCCGAGTTCGCGCTCGATCTCGTCCATCAGCGCCAGCGGCTCCTGCACCTCGCGGTCCATTTTGTTGACGAAGGTGAGGATGGGCGTGTTGCGCGCACGGCAGACCTGCAGCAGCCGCCGCGTCTGCGGCTCCACGCCGTTGGCCGCGTCGATCACCATCAGCGCGGCGTCCACCGCGGTCAGCACGCGGTAGGTGTCTTCGGAGAAATCCTGGTGGCCCGGCGTGTCCAGCAGATTGATGACGCAGTCGCGGTATTCCATCTGCATCACCGAACTGGCCACCGAGATGCCGCGCTGCTTCTCGATCTCCATCCAGTCGCTGGTGGCATGCCGCGAGGCCTTGCGCGCCTTCACCGAGCCGGCGATCTGGATCGCGCCGGAGAACAGCAGCAGCTTTTCCGTCAGCGTGGTCTTGCCGGCGTCGGGGTGCGAAATGATGGCGAAGGTGCGGCGGCGCCGGACCTGAGGGGTGAGATCGGACATGGGGCCGCGATTATCCCCGGCGCGTCGGCGGCCACCGCCCCGAGGGGGCGTGTTGTCACGGCGATGTCACGAACAGGCCCGACTCTTCCCGGTTTGTCCACCAGCCGCATCTCGCCATGACCCCATCTCCCCTGCGCCTGTTCGCCCTGCTCACGGTCGGCTGGAGCCTGCTCCAGGCTCCCCTGGTCCACGCCGCCGACGACGTGAGGATCACGCCGGTGTGGCGATACGCCCATGCCAGCCCGCAGAAGGCGGAGATCGTCGCCTACGACCGCCACACCGACACGCTCTGGGTGGCCGGCGTCGCGGGCGTGGAGGTGCTGCACCGCCGCAGCGGCTCGCAGGCCGCCTACATTCCGGTGGGGCACCTCGGCGCCGTCAACAGCGTGGCCCTCCACGGCGGGCTGGCGGCGCTGGCGATCGAGGACGGCCAGGACCGCACCCGCCCCGGCGTGGTCGTCTTCTTCGACACGCGCAGCCGGCAGCAGCTGGGTGTGCCGGTCCCGGTCGGCGCCCTGCCCGACATGCTGACCTTCACGCCCGACGGGCGCAGCGTGCTGGTGGCCAACGAGGGCACGCCCAACCCGCGGCCGACGCCGTCCGGGCTCGACCCGGCTGACCCGGCGGGCAGCGTCAGCATCGTCGACGTGCGTTCGCGCCGGGTGACCACGCTGCCGATCGATGCGTCCATCCCCGGATACGACAGCCTGCGCCTGTTTCCCGCGGCCGGCACGCTGCCGACCCAGCCGGCCAGCTACAGCCCGTACGGGCCCGAGCCGGAGTACATCGCCGTCGACCGGGAGGGCCGCTATGCCTACGTCGGCCTGCAGGAGGCCAACGGCGTCGCCGTGCTGGATCTCCGCCAGCGCCGCTTCGAGAAGATCTACGGCCTCGGACTGAAGGACTTCAGACTGCCCGGCAACGAGATCGACCCGAACGACCAGGACGGTCGCGTCGAGCTGCGCAGCGTGCCGGTCAAGGGCCTGTACCAGCCCGACAGCCTCGCCACGTACGAGCATCGCGGCAGAACCTACCTGGTGATGGCCAACGAGGGCGACGCGCGCGACAACGGCGACGAAGACAGCGAGGACGAGCGCCGCGGCAGCTCGGGCAATGCCTCGATCGAATACGTGCCCGATGGCAGCGAGCTCGGGCGCACGAATTTCTCGAACGTCGACTCCGCGCGAGGCGGCCCGCTGGTCAAGTTCGGCGGCCACTCGTTCTCGATCCGCGATGCCGATGGCCGCATCGTCTTCGACAGCGGCAGCCGGCTCGATGCCGAAGCCATCCGTCTGGGCATCTACGACGACGGCCGCAGCGACAACAAGGGTGTCGAGCCGGAGGGCCTGGCGCTGCTGAAGGTCAAGGGTCGAGTGCTGGCCTTCGTCGGCCTGGAGCGCACCCTGACCGCCGCCTTCGCCGTGTACGACATCACTGATCCGCATGACGTCGAATTCGTCGACATGATCGTCAGCCCGGGCGACGTGTCGCCCGAAGGGCTGGCCGCATTCAAGGCCGGCGGCCGGTACTTCCTGGCGGTGGCTCACGAAGTCAGCGACAGCACCACCTTGTTCGAGATCGCCGTGAAGCCGCGGCGCGGCCACGAGCGGAACGACGAAGCCGACGACGAGTGAGGCGCGCAGGCCTCGGCAACGGCGCGGCGATCAGGCGGCGCCAATGCGCCGCTTGATCAGCTCGGTGGCCAGCAGGTAGGCCAGCACCACGCCCGCCAGCGCGGCCAGCAGCGGCGCCGGCAGCGCCACGAAGCCGAACAGCGCGCGCACCGGAGGCACCAGCGGCAGCAGCAGCGCCGCGATGCCCACGCCCAGCGTGGTGATCCACAGCAGCCGGCTCGGCGCGCTGCGCCAGAACGCGCCGCGCGTGCGCAGCACCAGCACCACCGCCAGCTCGGTCAGCAGCGAGACGCTGAACCAGGCCGTCTGGAACGTGGCCTCGTCGGCGCGGAACCAGCGGTGCAGCAAGGCGAAGGTGAGCAGGTCGAACACCGTCGACACCAGCCCGAAGACGATCATGAACCGGCGCAGCTCGCCGACCTGCCAGCGCTGCGGCGCGGCCAGCCGCTCGGGGTCGACGCGGTCGGTGGAGATCGCGATCGAGGGCAGGTCCGACAGGAAGTTGTTGAGCAGGATCTGCTTGGCCGCCAGCGGCAGGAAGGGCAGGAACAGCGTGCCCAGCGCCATGCTGACCATGTTGCCGAAGTTGGCACTGGTGGTGATGCCGATGTACTTGAGCGTGTTGGCGAAGGTGCGCCGGCCGTCCTCGACCCCATGGCGCAGCACGTCGAGGTCGGGGCGCAGCAGCACGATGTCGGCGCTCTCGCGCGCCACGTCCACCGCCTGGTCGACCGAGATGCCGACGTCGGCGGCGTGCAGCGCCGGTGCGTCGTTGATGCCGTCGCCGAGGTAGCCCACCGCGTGGCCGGTGCGCTGCAGCGCGCGCACGATGCGCTCCTTCTGCTGCGGGTCGATCTCGGCGAAGACGTCGGTGCGGCGCGCGTGCTCCCACAGCGCCTCGTCGCGCATCGCGGCGAGCTGCTCGCCGGTCAGCAGCGTGTCGGTGGACAGGCCCAGCGCGCCGGCCACGTGCGCCGCCACGTGGCGGTTGTCGCCGGTGATCACCTTGACGCGGATGCCGAGCGCGGCCAGCTCGCGCAGCGTGTGCGCCGCGCCGGGCTTGACCGGGTCGAGGAAGAGCAGCAAGCCCTCGAAGCACATCGCCGTCTCGTCGGCCACGCCGTAGCGCGGCTGCGCCGGCACGCAGCGCGTGGCCAGGGCCAGCACGCGGAAGCCCTCCTCGCTGCGCGCGCGGAAGAAGTCGGCGAGTGCCCGGCGCGCGCCGTCGTCCAGCGGCTTCGGATCGGCGCCGTCACGCCACTGCGCACACGCGTCGAGCACGTTGTCGAACGCGCCCTTGGTGACGATGCGGTGCGTCGTTTCGTCCTCGGCCACCACGATGGTCAGCCGCCGGCGCTGGAAGTCGTAGGGGATCTCGTCGACCTTGTGCAGCCCCTCGACGCTCAGGCCCTGCGCCTGCCCGGCGGCCACGAGCGCGGCATCGAGCGCATTGGCGATGCCGGTCTCCAGCGCGGCGTTGGCATGGGCCCAGCGCAGCACTTCGCCCGAAGGCTGGCCGTCAGGGCCGAGGGCGCCGTGCAGTGCCATGTCGCCCACCGTGAGCGTGCCGGTCTTGTCGGTGCACAGGACATCGATGCTGCCGAGGTTCTCGATCGCCTCCAGCCGCCGCACCACCACACCGCGCTGCGCCATCGCATGGGCACCACGCGCCACCGTGACGCTGACGATGGCCGGCAGCAGCTCGGGCGAGAGGCCCACCGCCAATGCCACCGCGAACATCAGCGAGTCGACCATCGGCCGGCCCAGCCACTGGTTGACCAGCAGCACGAACAGCACCATCACGATCATCACGCGCAGCAGCAGCTCGCCGAAGCGGCGCACGCCGCGCGCGAAGTCGGTCTCGGGCTCGCGCTGCGCCAGTTGCGCGGCCACCGCGCCGAAGGCGGTGTCGGGCCCGGTGGCGGCCACCAGCACGGTGGCCGTGCCGCTGCGCACCGAGGAGCCGAGGAACACGCAGTTCTCGCGCCGCGCAATCGGCGCCTCGGCGGCGATCTGGCCGGGGCGCTTCTCCACCGGCATCGATTCGCCGGTCAACGCCGCCTCGGTGACGAGGAAGTCGCGCGCCTCGAGCACCAGCGCATCGGCCGGCACCAGGTGGCCGGCGGCGAGCTCCACGATGTCGCCCGGCACCAGCTGTGCAGTGGGCACGGTGCGCAGAGCACCGCCGCGCCGAACCTGGGCACGCAGCGCGAGGCGGCGGCGCAGCTTGGTGATCGCCGCCGACGCCCGCGCCTCCTGAGCGAAGCCGAGCAGCGCGCTGCCCACCACGATGGCCAGGATGATCGCGGCCTCGGTCCAATCGCGCAGAGCCAGCGAGACCGCTGCGCCGAACAGCAGGATCAGCACCAGCGGGCTGGCGAACTGGCGCAGCAGCAGGCGCGGCCAGCCGGGTGTGTCGTCGGCGCGCACGGTGTTGCGGCCGTGCTCGCGAAGCCGCCGCGCCGCTTCTCGCGGACTCAGCCCTTCGTGCGACGACTGCAGGGCGGCGAGCAGCTCGTCGGGCGTACGGCTCCACCAATGCGCGATCGGCGCGAGGCGCCGCGCGCCCCGCATCGGCGTCGGCTCAGGCCGTGGGCGCATCCACGAACGGCCGCACGCCCTGCAGCAGCCGCTCGACGTAGGTGTCCTTCTCGCCCACCGGCGCGGCGTAGTGCAGCGCCTGCGCGGCCGCATCGAAGCCGGCGCGCTTGGCCATCATCCAGGCGGCGAGGTACTGCGAGGCGAGGCAGCCGCCGGCGGTGGCGATCGGGCCACGCGCATGGAAGGGCGCATCCACCACGCGCACGCCGGCCGCGACGACCCAGGGCTTGGTGGTCAGGTCGGTACAGGCCGGCACGTCGGCGATCAGGCCCAGGCGTGCCATCAGCAGCACGCCCGAGCATTGCCCGCCGATCAGCTGGCGCACCGGGTCGAGCTGAAGCCGGTCGAGCAGCGCGCTGTTCTCGGCGATGGCGCGGGTATAGATGCCGCTGCCGAAGATCACCGCATCGGCCTCGTTGGCGAACTCCAGCGGCCGCTGCGCCTGCACCGTCACGCCGTTCATCGAGGTGACGTGCGAGGTCGGGCTGGCGATCTCCGCCTTCCACCCCTGCGCGCCGAGCCGGTTGAGCAGGCCCAGCGCGATGAAGGAGTCGAGCTCGTTGAAGCCGTCGAAGGTCAGGATCGCAATGCGCACGATGCTCGCCCGGCTCAGTCTTCGAGCAGCGAGCGCAGCATCCACGCCGTCTGCTCGTGCACGGTCAGGCGCTGGGTGAGCAGGTCGGCGGTCGGCTCGTCGCCGGCGGCGTCGGCCAGCGGGAAGATGCTGCGCGCGGTGCGCGCCACCGCCTCGTGGCCGTCGACGAGGATCTTCACCATCTCCATCGCCTTCGGCGGCTTGGCCGGCGCATCCTTGATCGAGGCCAGCGCGCCGAACTGCGCGTAGGAGCCCGGCGCCGGCGAGCCCAGCGAGCGGATGCGCTCGGCGATCGGGTCGACCGCGTTCCACAGCTCGGTGTACTGGGCCATGAACATCGCATGCAGCGTGTTGAACATCGGCCCGGTGACGTTCCAGTGGAAGTTGTGCGTCGTCAGGTACAGCGTGTAGGTGTCGGCCAGCAGGCGCGAGAGGCCGCCGGCGATGGCGGCGCGGTCCTTCTCGCTGATGCCGATGTTGATCGCCGGGCCCGACGCCTTGGCCGGTGCCTTGCTCTTCTTTGCCATGAGCGGATCTCCTTGTTCTCTGAAACGGATCGACCCCGCCACTGTATCGAAGCGGCGGGGCCGGGCCAATGACCGACGGCAACGCTCAGCCGAGGTCGAAGCGGTCGAGGTTCATCACCTTGGTCCACGCGGCGACGAAGTCCTGCACGAACTTCGCGTTCGCATCGCTGCTGCCGTACACCTCGGCGATGGCGCGCAGCTGCGAGTTCGAGCCGAACACCAGGTCGACGGTCGTGCCGGTCCACTTCGGCGCGCCGGTCCGGCGGTCACGCCCTTCCAGCACGCCGGCCACAGCGGTGTTCTGCCAGGCCGTGCCCATGTCGAGCAGGTTGACGAAGAAGTCGTTGGACAGCACGCCCGGGCGCGCCGTGAACACGCCGTGTGCGCTCCCGCCGGCGTTGGCGCCGAGCACGCGCAAGCCGCCGACCAGCACCGTCATCTCCGGCGCCGTCAGGGTGAGCAGCTGCGCCTTGTCGATCAGCAGGTCGGTGGCCACGCTCTCCAGGCCGGGCTGGGCGAAGTTGCGGAAGCCGTCGGCACGCGGCTCCAGCACGGCGAAGGAGTCCACGTCGGTCTGGTCCTGCGATGCATCGGTGCGGCCCGGCGCGAACGGCACCGTCACGCTCTGGCCCGCGGCTTGGGCGGCGGCTTCGATCGCCGCGCCTCCGGCCAGCACGATCAGGTCGGCCAGCGAGACCTTCCGGCCGCCCGGAGCCGAGGCGTTGAAGGCCTTCTGGATGCCTTCCAGTTTGGCCAGCACCTTGCCGAGCTCGGCCGGATCGATGGCCGCCCACTCCTTCTGCGGCGCGAGACGGATGCGCGCGCCGTTGGCGCCGCCGCGCTTGTCGCTGCCACGGAAGGTCGAGGCCGAGGCCCAGGCGGT
>NZ_JBFXIO010000187.1:0-9678 GCF_050175855.1 Piscinibacter sp. | reverse complement strand
CCGCGGCCATGCTGGCCGCGAGGACGGGAACGAAGAGTCGCCTGCCGCGCATCCCGGCCTCCTCCTGTCATGTGTATCCGGTTGTGGCGATGCTAGTGCTGCATCTCGGCCGATTCAATCGCGCCGCCCAGCGTGCTCGCGGGGATGCCAGGGGAGGTCGATCCGGCTAAAGTGCCCGCCTTCCGGACACGCCCACGATGATTCCAGACACCTCCCCCCGTCTGCCCCAGGACGCCGACAGCCTGCTGCGCCTGGCGGCGCAGTCGATGTTCGACACCTTCGCGCAGACGGCGATGGGCATGATGGTGGTCGACCGCTCGCACCGCATCGTCTGGATCAGCGAGGGCTACAAGCGCTTCCTGCCGGCGCTCGGCCACGAGGAGCGCGACTTCGTCGGCCGCCGCGTCGAAGACGTGGTGCCCAACACCTTGATGGCCCAGGTGATCGAGACCGGCCAGCCCATCCTCGTCGACCTGCTGACCAATCAGGCCGGCACCTTCCTCGTCAGCCGGCTGCCGCTGCGCGATGCGGCCGGCCAGGTGATCGGCGCGATGGGCATGGTGCTGCTCGACCATCCCGAGACCACCATGCAGCCGCTGATCGGCAAGTTCAGCCGCCTGCAGCGCGACCTCGACGCTGCGCGCCAGCAACTGGCCGAGCACCTCACCCGCGAGCGCCGCCCCAAGCACACCATCGCCAGCTTCATCGGCGCCAGCGCCGCGGCGATGGAGGTCAAGCGCCAGGCCCGGCGCGTGGCGCAGACCGACAGCACGGTGCTGCTGCTCGGCGAGACGGGCACCGGCAAGGAACTGCTCGCCCACGCCATCCATGCCGCGAGTGGGCGCGCGGCCAAGCCCTTCGTCGGCGTGAACATCGCCGCGGTGCCCGACACGTTGCTCGAGGCCGAGTTCTTCGGCGTGGCCGCCGGCGCCTACACCGGCGCCGACCGCAAGGGCCGCGACGGCAAGTTCAGGCTGGCGCACGGCGGCACGCTGTTCCTCGACGAGATCGGCGACATGCCGCTGCCGCTGCAGGCCAAGCTGCTGCGCGTGCTTCAGGAGCAGGAGGTGGAGCCGCTGGGCAGCAACCAGGTGCAGCACGTCGACGTGCGGGTGATCGCCGCGACCAGCCGCGACCTGGCGGCGATGGTGCGCGCCGGCGATTTCCGCGCCGATCTGTTCTACCGCCTCAACGTGCTGCCGATCCGTGTGCCGCCGCTGCGCGAGCGACTGGCCGACCTCGAGGCGCTGGCCGATGCGCTGGCCGACGACATCGCCCGGCGCAGCGGCATGGCGCACAAGAGCCTGGCCGGCGATGCGCTGGAACTGCTCGCGGCGCAGCCCTGGCCGGGCAACATCCGCGAACTGCGCAACGTCATCGAGCAGGCCAGCCTGATGACCGACGACCTGGTGCTCGGCGCGCGGCATTTCGCCGCCGTGCTGGGCCTGCAGGCGCCGGTGGTGGCGGCGCCGCCGCAGTCGGCCGCGGCGACTGCGGCCGCGCCGCGCATCGCCGGCGTGAAATCGCTGCCGCAGGCGGTGGCTGAACTGGAGGCGCAGGCCATCCGCGAGGCGCTGGAAGCCACTGGCGGCAACAAGCTGGCCGCCTCGCGGCTGCTCGGCATCTCGCGGGCGACCCTTTACGAGAAGCTGGCGCCATGAGAGCGTTTCGCCCGAAAGTCGGACAATGTCTGAAAGTCAGACAGTGCGTGGCTGCGATCTGTCTGCTTCTCGTGCAACTCCTCGCCGCGCACCCCGCGCTCGCCACCGTTCGCACGCTGGAGACGGCGGAGGAGCGCAGCGTGCGGTCGCTGCTGCGGCAGGAGGCGATCGGCTACGAGAACGGCGAGGGCGTGGAGCGTGACCCGGCCAAGGCCGCCGAGCTGTACTGCAAGGCGGCGCGGCTGGGCGACGCGGAGTCGCAGTTCAACCTCGGCTGGATGTACGCCAACGGACGCGGTGTCGAGCGCAGCGATGCCACGGCGGCCTTCTTCTTCCACGCCGCGGCCGAACAGGGCCTGGAGCAGGCGGTGCGCATGCTGGCCACCGTGGGCGGGCCGCCGAACTACGTGCCCGACTGCATGGTCGACCGAGCGCCGCCGGTGATGGCGCCGCCGCCGCCGCGTGTGGCCGCTGCGCCGCAGGAGGTGCTGCCGGCCGATGCGCCGAAGCACATCGTCGACATCGTCAAGAAGCACGCGCCGGCCTACAAGCTCTCGCCTGCGCTGGTGCTCGCCTTCATCAAGGTCGAGTCGAACTACGACACGATTGCGCTGTCGCCGAAGAACGCCAAGGGGCTGATGCAGCTCATCCCGGCGACGGCCGAGCGCTTCGGCGTCAGCCGCCCCTACGACGCCGAGCAGAACATCCGCGGCGGCATGGCCTACCTGCGCTGGCTGATGGCGTACTTCGAGGGCAACGTGTCGCTGGTGGCAGCGGCCTACAACGCCGGCGAGGGCGCGGTGAACCGCTACCGCGGCGTGCCGCCCTACGCCGAGACGCGCGCCTACGTGCTGCGCATCCTGGCCCAGTTCCCGCGCTTCAACCATCCGTTCGACGCGAGCGTCACCGAGCCCTCGCCACAACTGCCGCTGATGCGCTCGATGCCGCGCTGAATGCGCGCTCCGGGTTAACCCCGGGCCGAGTGGCACATGCCTTGCGAACCGGGTCGCACCGGGCCACGAGCCCGCCCTTCCAACGATCCGGAGACACGCCACATGACCCACGCCCGCCGCATCTGGCTGACCACCCTCGCCGCCGCCCTCGCGCTGCCGACGCTCGCCTTCGCGCAGGGCAAGGGCGAGATCCGCATCGCCCACGTCTACAGCAAGACCGGCCCGCTCGAGGCCTACGGCAAGCAGACCGCCACCGGCTTCATGATGGGCCTGGACTACGGCACCGGCGGCACGATGACGGTGGCGGGCAGGAAGCTCGTCGTCATCGAGAAGGACGACCAGGGCAAGCCCGACGTGGGCAAGAGCCTGCTGGCCGCCGCCTATGGCGACGACAAGGTCGACATCGCGGTGGGCCCGACCTCCTCCGGCGTGGCACTCGCGCTGCTGCCGGTGGCCGAGGAGTACAAGAAGATCCTGCTGGTGGAGCCGGCGGTGGCCGACTCGATCACCGGCGACAAGTGGAACCGCTACATCTTCCGCACCGGCCGCAACAGCAGCCAGGACGCGATCAGCAACGCCGTGGCACTGGACAAGCCGGGCACCGTGATCGCCACGCTCGCGCAGGACTACGCCTTCGGCCGCGACGGCGTGAAGGCCTTCAAGGACGCGGTGAAGACCGCCAAGATCGTCCACGAGGAATACCTGCCGACCAACACGACCGACTTCACCGCCGGTGCGCAGCGACTGATCGACAAGCTGAAGGACCAGCCGGGCCGCAAGGTCATCTTCATAATCTGGGCCGGCGCGGGCAACCCGTTCAAGATCGCCGACCTCGACCTCAAGCGCTACGGCATCGAGATCGCCACCGGCGGCAACATCCTGCCGGCGATGGCCGCCTACAAGAACTTCCCCGGCATGGAAGGCGCCACCTACTACTACTTCGGCATCCCGAAGAACCCGGTCAACGAGTGGCTGGTGGCCAACCACTACGGCAAGTTCAAGAACCCGCCGGACTTCTTCACCGCCGGCGGCATGAGCGCGGCCATCGCGGTGGTCGAGGCGCTGAAGAAGACCGCCGGCGACACGAACACCGAGAAGCTCATCAAGACGATGGAGGGCATGAGCTTCGAGACGCCCAAGGGCAAGATGACCTTCCGCAAGGAAGACCACCAGGCGATGCAGGCGATGTACCACTTCAAGATCAAGGTGGACCCGGCCTTCGCCTGGGGCGTGCCGGAGCTGGTGCGCGAGATCAAGCCGGAGGAGATGCAGGTTCCGATCCGAAACAAGTCGCGTTAAGCCGGACGCCTTCGGCGCCGTCCTAACTCGTCTCGTTCGACCGGGCGCTTCCGCGCCGGCCAACTCGCCGACCTTCCCGGGAGGACTCCGTGATGAAGTCTTTGCTGCTTGCGATCGCCGCTGCGGCGGCGGTCGCGTCGCCCGCGGCCTCCGCCGCCGTGGCGCTGCCGGCACTCAACATCGACCCGGCCACCATCACGGTCTCGGGGCTGTCCTCCGGCGGCTTCATGGCCAACCAGCTCGGCGTCGCGCACTCGGCCACCTTCAAGGGTGTGGGCGTGTTCGCGGCCGGGCCGTACATGTGCGCGGGGCACGCCAACTACACCGCGTGCATGTACAACGCGAGCATCTCCAGCGCGGCGCTGTCGACGATGCAGGCCGACATCAACAACTGGAGCGGCACGGCGATCGACCCGAAGGCTGGCATTGCCGCGCAGAAGGTGTTCCTGTTCGTCGGCAACAGCGACTACACCGTCGGCCCGAACCCGGTGCTGGCGCTGCAGACGCAGTACCAGAACAACGGCGTGCCGGCCGCCAACCTGCAGCTGGTGCGCCGCGCCGGCACCGCGCACGTCTTCCCGACCGACTTCGACGCCGCCGGCAACAACGCCTGCAGCAGCAGCGCCTCGCCCTACATCAGCAACTGCGGCTACGACGGCGCGAAGGCCGTGCTGTCGATGTTCTACGGAGCGCTGAACCCGCGCAACGACGCGCCGGCCGCCGCGAACTACATCGAGTTCGACCAGGCTACGTTCACCACCAACCCGGGCGTGGCCGCCAGCGGCTGGGTCTACGTGCCGAGCGACTGCGCCGCCGGCGCCAGCTGCCGGCTGCACGTCGCGCTGCATGGCTGCCAGCAGACCTACGCGACCATCGGCGACCGCTTCATCCGCAACACCGGCTACACCCGCTGGGCCGACACCAACCGCATCGTCGTGCTGTTCCCGCAGGCGCGCGTGGACAACACCAGCCGCGCGACGGCGGCCAGCGGCTCGCTGGCCAACCCGAACGGCTGCTGGGACTGGATCGGCTGGTACGGCAGCAACTTCGCGCAGCGCAGCGGCACGCAGGTGGCGGCGATCAAGGCGATGGTCGACCGCCTGGCCTCGGCGAGCACTGGTGGCGGAGGTGGCGGCGGCGGCTCGGCGCTGCCGGCACCGGCCGGCGTCGGCACGTCGGGGGCCACGGCCAGCAGCATGGTGATCGCCTGGAGCGCGGTCGGCGGCGCCAGCGGCTACAACGTCTATCGCAACGGCACGCGCGTCAACGCCGCGCTGGTCGGCGCCACGAGCTACACCGACAGCGGCCTCGCCGCGGCCACCACGTACAGCTGGACGGTGCGGGCCGTCGATGCCGGCGGCATCGAGGGCGCCGTGTCGGCGCCGGCCACCGGCACCACCACCGGCACGGCCGCCAGCTGCTTCACTGCCTCGAACTACGCCCACGTGTCGGCGGGCCGGGCCACGCAGCGCCTCGGCCTGGCCTATGCCAGGGGCTCGAACCAGAACATGGGCCTGTGGAACGTGTTCGTCACCACCACGCTGAAGCAGACCGCGCCGGACTACTTCGTGATCGGCACCTGCCCCTGACCCGCCATGCTGGAGACCCGCGAGCTGACCATCCGCTTCGGCGGCCACGTGGCCGTCGACCGCGTCTCGTGCCGCTTCGAGCCGGGCACGCTGACGGCCATCGTCGGGCCGAACGGCGCCGGCAAGACCACCTACTTCAACCTGATCTCCGGGCAGCTGCGCGCCAGCGCGGGCTCGGTGCACCTCGACGGCCACGACATCACCGCCGAGGGCGCGCCGCAGCGCACGCACCGCGGCCTCGGCCGCGCTTTCCAGCTGACGCAGCTGTTCCCCAACCTCAGCGTGCTGGAGAACGTGCGCCTGGCGGTGCAGTCGCGCCGCCGCGAGGGCCTGAACCTGTGGTCGGTGTGGAGCGACCACCGCAACACGCTGGAGCGCGCCCACCAGCTGCTCGAGCGCGTGAAGCTCGGCGACCGCGCCGACGCGCCGGCCGCCAGCCTGCCGCACGGCGACCAGCGCAAGCTCGAGGTGGCGATGCTGATGGCGCTGGAGCCGAGCGTGTACATGTTCGACGAGCCCACCGCCGGCATGAGCGTCGACGACGTGCCGGTGGTGCTCGACCTGATCCGCGCGCTGAAGGCGCAGCGCAACAAGACCATCCTGCTGGTCGAGCACAAGATGGACGTGGTGCGCGAGCTCGCCGACCGCATCGTGGTGCTGCACAACGGCCAGCTGGTGGCCGACGGCGAGCCGGAATCGGTGATCGCCTCGCCGGTGGTGCAGCAGGCCTACCTCGGCACCAGCACGGTCGAGGAGCCTGCATGAGCGAACCGCTGCTCCAGCTTGCGGGCGTGCACACGCACATCGGCAGCTATCACATCCTGCACGGCGTCGACCTCGCCGTGCCGGCCGGCCAGGTGACCATGCTGCTCGGCCGCAATGGCGCCGGCAAGACGACCACGCTGCGAACGATCATGGGCCTGTGGCGCGCTTCGGCCGGCTCGGTCACGTTCGACGGCCGGCCCATCCACCGCCACGCCACGCCCGACATCGCGCAGCTCGGCATCGCCTACGTGCCCGAGAGCATGGGCATCTTCGGCGACCTCGCGGTTCGCGAGAACCTGCTGCTGGCCGCGCGCGGCGCCAAGCGCCTGACCGACGTCGACACGCAGCGGCTGGAGTGGATCTTCGGCCTGTTCCCTGCGCTGAAGAAGTTCTGGCTCTATCCGGCCGGCAAGCTCTCGGGTGGGCAGAAGCAGATGCTGGCGATCGCGCGCGCGATCGTCGAGCCGCGCCGGCTGCTGCTGATCGACGAGCCGAGCAAGGGCCTGGCGCCGGCCATCGTCGCCAACCTGATCGCCGCCCTGCGCGAGCTGAAGGCCACGCAGACCACCGTGCTGCTGGTCGAGCAGAACTTCGCGATGGCCCGTGCGCTGGGCGACAGCGTGGCGGTGATGGACGACGGCCGCGTGGTGCACGCCGGGGCGATGAAGCAGCTGGTCGAGGACGACGCGCTGCAGCAGCGGCTGCTCGGCCTGTCGCTGGGAGCGCACCAGTGAGCACCGCTGCCGTGCCGAAGGCCGCGTTCGACTGGTTGCCGCTGGCGCTCGTCCCGCTGCTCGCGCTGGGTGCGCTGCCGCTGGTCGGCTCGCCGTCGACCTGGCTCACGCTCACGGTGGCCGGTCTCGCGATGGGCATGATCGTCTTCGTCACCGCCTCCGGCCTGACGCTGGTGTTCGGCCTGATGGACGTGCTGAACTTCGGCCACGGCGTGTTCATCGCCTTCGGTGCCTTCGTCGCCACGACGGTGTTCGCTGGCATGGCCGACTGGACCAGCGTCGACTCGCTGGCGCGCAACCTCGTCGCGGTGTTCGCTGCCATGCTCGCCGCGATGGCGCTGGCCGGCGCGATCGGCTGGGGCTTCGAGCGCGTGATGGTGCGGCCGGTCTATGGCCAGCACCTCAAGCAGATCCTCATCACCATGGGCGGCATGATCATCGGCGAGGAGCTGATCAAGGTGATCTGGGGCCCCGAGCAGCGGCCGCTGGCGCTGCCCGAGGCGCTGCGCGGGTCCATCCTCATCGGTGAAGCAGCGATCTCGAAGTACCGCGTGCTCGCGGTGGTGATCGGCGCGGTGGTGCTGGTGGCCATGCTGTGGGCGCTGAACCGCACCAAGATCGGCCTGCTGGTGCGCGCCGGCGTGCAGGACCGCGAGATGGTCGAGTCGCTCGGCTACCGCATCCGGCGGCTGTTCGTCGGCGTGTTCGTGGTCGGCTCGGCGCTGGCCGGCCTCGGCGGCGTGATGTGGGGCCTGTTCCAGCAGAACGTGATCCCGCAGCTCGGCGCGCAGGTCAACGTGCTGATCTTCATCGTCATCATCATCGGCGGGCTGGGCTCCACGCTCGGTTGCTTCGTCGGCGCCCTGCTGGTCGGCCTGCTGACCAACTACACCGGCTTCGTGGCGCCGGTATTCACCGCATTCGCCAGCATCGCGCTGATGGTGGCAGTGCTGCTGTGGCGGCCCCAGGGTCTCTATCCGGTGGCGAACCGATGATCGGCAGGCTGATCTCCAACGACGGGCCGCGCAGCCGCTGGCTGGCGCTGATCCTCATTGCCATCGTGCTGGCGCTCGCCTTCACGCCGTTTCTGTTCCCGGGCACCAAGGCGCTGAACGTCGCGGCCAAGATCATCGTCTTCGTCGTGCTGGTGGCCAGCTTCGACCTGCTGCTGGGCTACACCGGCATCGTCAGCTTCGCGCATACGATGTTCTTCGGCATCGGCGCCTACGGCGTCGCCATCGCCAGCACGCGCATGGGGCCGGGCTGGAGTGCGGTGGCGCTGGGCGTGGCGGCAGCGTTGCTGGTCTCGCTGGGGCTCTCGCTGCTGATCGGCCTGGCGAGCCTGCGCGTCAAGGCGATCTTCTTCGCGATGATCACGCTGGCCGTGGCCTCGGCATTTCTCACGCTGGCCTCGCAGCTGTCCGACTTCACCGGCGGCGAGGACGGCCTGAACTTCAAGGTGCCCGAGGCGCTGCAGCCCGGCACGCAGTACCTCGAGGAGCCGCTGCTCGGCGCCTCCGTCGACGGCCGCTTCCTCACCTACTACCTGCTGTTCGTCAGCGCGCTGGTGCTGGTGCTGGCGATGCTGCGCATCGTCAACTCGCCGTTCGGCCGCGTGCTGCAGGCGATCCGCGAGAACGACTTCCGCGCCGAGGCGATCGGCTACCGCACGGTGGTGTACCGCACCATCGCCTCGGTGCTGTCGGCGCTGTTCGCCACGCTGGCCGGTTGCCTGCTCGCACTGTGGTTGCGCTACCAGGGGCCGGATACCTCGCTGTCCTTCGAGATCATGCTGGACATCCTCTTGATCGTCGTGATCGGCGGCATGGGCACGATCTACGGCGCGGTGATCGGCTCGGTGCTGTTCGTCATCGCGCAGAACTACCTGCAGGACCTGCTGCGCCTGGGCGCCGGCGCGCTCGAGGGCGTGCCGCTGCTGTCCGCACTCGTCTCGCCCGACCGCTGGCTGCTCTGGCTGGGCCTGCTGTTCGTGCTCTCGGTCTACCACTTCCCCACCGGGGTGGTGGGGCGGCTGCGCGCGCTGCGGGCGAAGGGCCGCTCATGAGCTTCACCTCGAACTACATCCGCTGCGAAGGCCGCGAGCTGCACTACACCGAGTGGGGTGCGCAGCACGCCGAGACGGTGATCGCCTGGCACGGCCTGGCGCGCACCGGACGCGACATGGACGACATCGCCGCGCACCTGGCGCAACGCTGGCGCGTGATCTGCCCGGACACGATCGGCCGCGGCCTCAGCCAGTGGAGCCCGCAACCCGAACGGGAGTACTGCCTGGCCTTCTACGTGAAGCTCGCCACCGCGCTGCTCGACGGCCTGGGCATCGCGCGCTGCCACTGGCTGGGCACCTCGATGGGCGGCGCGATCGGCACGGTGGCGGCGGCGACCTCGCTGCGCGGCCGCATCCGCCGCCTGGTGCTCAACGACAACGGCCCGCAGCTCGCCGCGGCCGCGATCGAGCGCATCCGCAGCTACGCCGGCAGCCCGGCGGCGTTCGACACCGTGAGCGAGCTCGAGCAGTACTTCCGCACCGTCTACAAGCCCTACGGCTGGCTCAGCGACGCGCAGTGGCGGCGGCTGACCGAGACCTCGGTGCGCCGCTTGCCCGACGGCCGCGTGACGCCGCACTACGACCCGGCGATGGTGATGCAGTTCACCCACC
>NZ_JBFXIO010000186.1:0-9680 GCF_050175855.1 Piscinibacter sp. | reverse complement strand
CAGGCCTATCCGACCAAGCCGATCACCCTGGTCGTGCCGTTTCCCGCCGGAGGGGCGCTCGATGCCGTGGCCCGGCCGATGGCCGAGGGCATGCGCAAGATCCTCGGGCAGGCGGTGGTGGTGGAGAACGTGCCGGGTGCCGGAGGAACCGTCGGTACCGGCAACGTGGCCCGGGCGGCGCCGGACGGCTACACGATCCTGCTCGGATCGGTGGCCACCCACGCCATCGCGGCCGGCATCTACCCCAAGCTCAGCTACGACCCGCTGGCCAACTTCGCGCCGATCACCCAGCTGACGCGCGGCCCGCTCGTGCTCGCGGTCGGGCCGCAGTTCAAGGCGGGCAGCGTGCGTGAGCTGGTGGCGGCCGCCAAGGCCAGCCCCGGCACGATCAACTATGCGTCCACCGGCAACGGCACGGCGCTCCACGTGGCCGGTGAACTCTTCAAGTCGGCGGCGGGCATCAACGTTCAGCACGTCCCGTACCGCGGCGGCGGCCAGGCGATGACGGCCCTGATGGCCGGCGAGGTCTCCTACATCATCGGCAACACCCAGCTGGTCATGCCGTTGATCAGCGGCGGCAAGATCAAGGCCCTGGCCGTCACCGGCGAACGTCGGCTGGCCGCGCTGCCCGACCTGCCCACGATGGCGGAAGCCGGCACGCCCGGCGTCGACGTCGTCACCTGGTTCGGCCTGTTCGCCCCCGCCGGAACGCCGGCGGACATCGTCGAGCAGCTCAACAGTGCGGCCGCGGCCGCGCTGAAGAGCGAGGCAGTGCAACGCTCGCTGGCGACCATGGGCGACGAGCCGGTGGGCAGCTCGGTGGCGGATTTCTCCAGCTTCGTGAGGGCCGAGCACCAGCGCTGGGTGCAGATCACCCGCAGCGCCGGCATCAAGGTCGAGTGACCCGCGCCGGAGGATTTGCATGTCGCAACCCAACATCCTGGTCATCCAGGCCGACCAGCTCACCGCCAAGGTGCTGCCGATGTACGGCAAGCCCATGGTCATCACGCCGAACCTCAGCCGCCTGGCCGAGCGAGGCGTCACCTTCGTCAACGCCTACTGCAACAACCCGGTGTGCGCGCCGTCGCGTGCCTCCATGCTGACCGGCCGCATGTCGTCGGCGGTGGGCGCCTACGACAACGCCGGCGAGTTCCCGTCGGCCACCCCGACCCTCGCCCACTACCTGCGGCACCAGGGCTACCGCACCTGCCTGTCGGGAAAGATGCACTTCATCGGCGCCGACCAGCTGCATGGCTTCGAGGAACGGGTGACGACCGACATCTATCCCTCCGACTACGGCTGGACCGCCGACTGGACGAAGACCGACGAGCCGTACTCGCCGTCGCGGATGAGCCTGCGCTCCATCGTCGAGGCGGGCCTGTGCGAACGCAACCTGCAGATCGACTACGACGAACACGTGGCCTACCACGCGCAGCAATGGTTGTTCGACTGGGCGCGCGACAGCGACCGGCGGCCGTTCCTGCTGTGGGCGTCGTTCACGCATCCGCACAACCCGTTCATCACCACGAAGGAGTTCTGGGATCTGTACGACCACGCGCAGATCGACCTGCCGCGTGTGCCGTTCATCCCCTTCGACCAGCGCGACCCGTGGTCGCAGCGCTATGCGTTGACCATCCGCGCCGACGAGCACGACATCACCGAGGCGCACGTCCGCACGGCGCGCCATGCCTACTACGCGATGACCTCGTACTTCGACTCGCTGGTGGGCCGAGTGCTCGGCGTGCTGGACCGCATCGGCCAGACGGAGCAGACGGTGGTGTTCGTCATCGCCGACCACGGCGAGATGATGGGCGAGCGGGGCTCGTGGTTCAAGTTCCAGCCCTTCGAGTGGTCGGTGCGCGTGCCGATGATCGCCAGCGGCCCGGGCGTGAAGCGCGGCCATCGCGAGGAGAAGGCCGTCTCGCTGCTCGACCTGCTGCCGACCTTCAACGACCTGGCCAGCGAGGGCCGGGGCGTGGACCCGATCGATCCGCTGGACGGGGCCAGCCTCGCCGGCATGCTCGCCGGGGACAACGCGGCGCGGGAAGACACCACGCGGATCGAGTTCCTCGGCGAAGGCGTCTGCGCGCCGGCGTGCATCCTGGTCCGCGACGGGTTCAAGTACGTCCACTGCCGCACCGATCCGCCGATGCTGTTCGACCTGAAGAGCGATCCCGACGAAATCGTCAACCTCGCCGGCACGGCGGCGCACGCGGCGAGGGAACAGGCGATGCATGCCGAGGTGCACGCCCGCTGGGACTACGCCGGCATCGAGCGTGACGTGCTCGAGTCGCAGCGGCGCCGGCTGTTCGCCCAGGAGGCGCTGCTCCAGGGCCGCTGGACCGCCTGGGACTTCCAGCCGCCGAACGATGCGTCGCGCCAGTTCGTGCGCGGCGCGGTCGATCCGAATACCACCGCCACCAAGGCCAAGCGGCGTTTCCCCTTCGTGCCGGCCGTGCCGCCGGACCATCCGCGCAAACGTTGAGGTCCTCCGCATGGCGACCGTGAGGCCCGGCCTCGACGCTTTCTGGATGCCGTTCACGCCAAACCGGCAGTTCAAGGCGCAGCCGCGTCTGGTGGTCTCGGCCGAAGGCGTGTCCTACCGCACCGCGGACGGCCGCGAGGTGCTCGACGGCACCTCCGGCCTGTGGTGCGTCGGCGCCGGGCACCGCCATCCTCGCATCGCCGAGGCGATGAAACGTCAGATCGACACGCTGGACTTCGCGTCGAACTTCCAGGTCGGGCACCCGGGTGCGTTCGCGCTGGCCGAGCGGCTGGCTTCGGTCGCTCCGCCCGGGCTGGACCGCGTGTTCCTCACCAACAGCGGCTCGGAGGCCTGCGACACGGCGATGAAGATCGCGCTGGCCTACTGGCGCGCGCGCGGCGAGGGCCAGCGTAACCTGTTCGTCGGCCGCGAGCGCGGCTTCCATGGCGTCGGCTTCGGTGGCATCTCGGTCGGCGGCATGACGAACAACCGCCGCGCCTTCGGCACCAGCCTGCTGCGCAGCGATCACCTGCGATCCACCTGGGATCCGGCCACCCAGGCCTTCGTGCGCGGCCAGCCGGAGTCGGGCGCGGAGATGGCCGACGAACTCGAGACCCGCATCGTGCCGCTGCACGATGCGTCGTCCATCGCGGCCGTGGTCGTCGAGCCGATGGCCGGCTCGACAGGCGTGCTGGTGCCGCCGCTCGGCTACCTGCAGCGTCTGCGCGAGATCTGCGACCGCCACGGCCTGCTGCTCGTCTTCGACGAGGTGATCACCGGTTTCGGGCGCCTGGGCGCGATGTTCGCGACGCAGGCCTTCGGCGTGGTGCCCGACATGATCGTCTTCGCCAAGACGGTGACCAATGGCGCCGCGCCGATGGGCGGCGTGCTGGTTCGCCGCGAGATCCACGACACGCTGATGCAGGGCCCGCCGCACCTTTCGGAGCTGATGCACGGCTACACCTGCTCGGGCCATCCTCTCGCCAGTGCTGCGGCGCTGGCAATGCTCGACGTGATCGAGACCGAGGCACTGTGCGAACGCGCCGCGGCCCTGGCGCCGCACTTCGAGAACGCCGTGCACTCGCTCGCCGACGCGCCCGGCGTGGTCGCCATCCGCAACATCGGCCTGGCGGCCGGCATCGAGCTCGCCCCGGCGCCTGGCGCACCAGGCCGGCGAGGGGCCGCGGCGCAGGCCGCCGCGTTCGATCACGGCGTGCTGACGCGCGCCCCCGGCGACACGCTGGTGCTCGCGCCTCCCTTCGTTTCCACGCCCGCGCAGGTCGACCGCATGGTCGAGGCCCTGCGCGCGGCCATCGTCGCCACTGCATCCCTGCCGGAGACCCCGTCATGAAGGCCCTCGTCTACACCGCACCGAACGAAACCCAGCTGCGCGAGCTGCCCATGCCCGAGCTGATGCCGGGCGAGGTCGTGCTGCAGATCGAGGCGGTAGGCATCTGCGGCTCCGACATGCACGCCTGGCACGGCCACGACCCGCGTCGCAAGCCGGGGCTGGTGCTCGGGCACGAGTTCGTCGGCCGCATCGCCAGCAGCGCCGCCACCGGCTTCGAGGTCGGCACGCGCTGGACCGGCAACCCGCTGATCACCTGCGGCACCTGCGAATACTGCGTGCAGGGCCGCAACAACCTGTGCGCGAACCGCACCATGGTGGGCATGACGCGCGCCGGCGCCTTCGCCGAGTACATGAGCATCCCGGCCGCCTCGCTGATCGCGATGCCGCAGGACCTGCCGGCCCGCGCGGCGGCGCTCACCGAGCCCGCCGCCACGGCGTGGCACGCGGTCAACCTGGTGATGCGCGCGCTGTTGCGGCCGATGCACGAATGCCGCGTGCTGGTGATCGGCGGCGGGGCGATCGGCATGCTCTCGGCCCTGCTGCTGCGCCACCTCGGCGCCGCACAGGTGACGCTGGCCGAACTCAACCCGCTGCGCCGCGAGGCCGTGGCCCGGCATGCCGGCGCCACCACGGTGGACCCGCGCGAGTCGCCGCTGCCCGAGTCGTCGTTCGACGTGGTGATCGACGCCGTCGGCGCGAAGCCGACGCGCAACCAGGCCATCGCCGCCGTCAAGCCGGGCGGCGTGGTGATGCACGTCGGGCTGCAGGACTGGGCCAGCGAGATCGACATGCGCAAGCTCACGCTGGCCGAGATCACGCTGCTGGGCACCTACACCTACACCACGGCCGACCTGCGCGCCACCGTGGCCGCGCTCGCGCGCGGTGCCTTCGGCGACCTCGCCTGGGTGGAGGAGCGCCCGCTCGAGCAGGGCGCCCAGGCCTTCATCGACCTCGACCAGGGGCGCTGCGCCTCGGCCAAGGTGCTGCTGCGGCCCTGATCACGCGGCCCACCCGGATATCGATCACCGAATCGACGGGCGATCGTGCGCCGGCATCGCGTCGCTTGACGGGATCCCCTCAACGCCACAGCGATGCATGGTGGCGTGTGCGGGGTGTGCAGGCTCGGGTGACGATGAGCGACGATCGAAGATAGAGGGCATTGAGCACGCGCCGCACCAGATCTGCGTCGCTCGTCTGTCGTGTGAGCTCCGACAGGGTGACAGGCGGGCCTGACAGCCGCTGCAGGATGGCATGCACGCCGGGAACCGCAAGCGCTTCGCGTTCCGGCCGGCCCACCGTGCGATAGGCCAGTGGCCCCGCGATCTCGGGCAGCAGTTGCCCTCGCGAGCCGTGCAGCGCGAAGCGCCAGACCATGTCGCCGATCATGCCGCGCCGAAAACCCGTGATGTCGAAGTTGGCGTGCGAGCCCTCGTCCACGCGCTGCAGCCGGAGCTCGCGCACCTGCTGATCGGTCAGGCCGAAGAACTGCACGTCGCAGGCGAAGCCCTGCATGCGGGGCAGGGTGACGAGCCGCACCGGTTGCGCATCGATCACCAGATGCATGGCCAGCGCCTTCGAGTGCCGGATGCTGGCCGCGAGCACGGGCAGCAGATCGGTCGGCTCCGGTGTCTGGAGGAAGCGCGCAACGTCGTCCTGGAGTGTGCCGCTGAGCGTGGACACCACTCCCGTTGAACTCTCGTCGGTGAACCATCCCGACACCGGCAACGAATCTCCGCAGGAAGCCGTCACCGTGTCGAACTGGGTTGCCGGCTCGGTCAGAGGCTGCGTGGTGGGGCTGGCCGATCGGGGGGGCACGGGTGTGAATCGCATGCGTCGAGTGAGGTGTCGCGTGCCACGGTAGGCCTTCAAGATGAGAAGCGCCTTAAAGGAAACATGTTGTTTCCGCATCGTCGCTTCAAGTCGATCCAGCCGCGCGCGTGGCCGGGTCCGGGTCGACCGGGCGGTCGTAGGGTTCGTGGCCGCTCTTCGCCGCTTCATGGCCCTGCGCGCCGTAGCGGCAGTGTAGGTTCCGGCGGCATACCGGCGGGCCGGGCCACAGCGCTCGCAGCATCGGCAGCTGTTCGTCGATCGGCGGCAGGCGCGTATGCAGGCCGAGGTAGTGGGTGGCGCCGCGTGCACGGAGCGCGGCGGCGAAGCCCGGGCCGAGCCGGGCGGCGTCGCGCACTCGACAGCTGCGGGCCGGCCCGGCCTGGAAGACCAGCACGCCGAGCTTGTCGCGCAGCCCCTGAAGCGCCGGGCGCACCACCTCCTGCAGCGCCGCCTGCGGGTCGAGAAAGTGCGGAGTGGGCCGGGTGCCCCGGCCGCCCGGCTCACGGATCGAGGCGTCGCAGATCAGGGCCGGCGCCTTGTCGACGCATCGGAAGTCGTCCGGCACCTGCTGCGCACAAGCCGCGTACTGGCCGGGCTCCAGCGGCCGGTAGAACACGCGGGCCACGCTCACCGTGCCCAGCAGTGGATGGCGGACGTGGGCGGCCAGTCCGTGGCGTGCCAGCACCTCCTGGGTGGCACGGCTGGCATAGACCAGTCCGGCCCAGCCGGGGAAAGGTCCACGATGAGGTGCCCATGTGTGCGCCCTCGGGCTCCGCGAACATCGCCTCCTGCATGGCCGGCAAGCCTGGCGTTTGCGGCGAGAATGCGCAGCCAAAGGAGGCGGCTCGCGTGATCGACCCGAAGGACGAACAGGCCATGCGCATCGCCATCGACCAGGCCCGCAACGCCTGGCTGGTGGGCGAGGTGCCGGTGGGCGCCGTGATCGTGCGCGACACGCCGGCCGGCCGCCAGGTGGTGGCCACCGGCTACAACCGACCGATCACCGAGCACGACCCGACGGCGCATGCCGAGATCGTGGCGCTGCGCCACGCCGCCACGCTGCTGGCCAACTACCGCCTGCCCGAGTGCGAGCTCTACGTCACGCTCGAGCCCTGCGCGATGTGCGCGATGGCGCTGATGCACGCGCGATTCAAGCGCGTGGTGTTCGGCGCCTTCGACCCCAAGACCGGCGCGGCCGGCTCGGTGGTCGACCTGTTCGCCAACCGCCAGCTCAACCACCACACCGAGGTCGTCGGCGGCGTGCTGGCCCACGACTGCGGTCAGGTGCTGCGCGAATTCTTCGCCGAGCGGCGCGAGCAGTACCGGCAGCGTCGTGGTGATCGCACGGCCGAGGCGCAGGCCGATGCCGACGCCCCCGACACCATCCCGGCCGGCGAAGCCATCGAGCTCGACCTGCCGCCACCGGCGGGCAACTCATGACGCAGCTCACCCTGTTCACGCCCTCGGGTGTCGTCGCCGCGGCCCGGCCGCTGCGCCTGGCTGCGCGCCGGCTCGGCGAGCTCGGCTACTCGGTCGCGCTCGACGAAGCCGCCCTGGCACGCCACCAGCGCTTCGGCGGCGACGACGAGATTCGGCTGGCCGCGATCCACCGCGTGGCCCGGGCCGCGCCGGACATCGCCATGGCCACGCGCGGCGGCTACGGGCTCACGCGTCTGCTCGACCGCATCGACTGGAAGCTCGTGGCGCGCAGCGTGGAGGGCGGCACGCGCTGGGTGGGCCACAGCGACCTCACCGTGCTGCAGCTCGGCCTGCTGGCGCATGCCAAGGGCGTGACCTGGGCCGGCCCGATGGCGTGCTACGACTTCGGCCGGCTGGCCGAGGAGCATGGCGAGAAGGCGGCGCCGGCCGTCGACGAGGTCACGCGCGATTGCTTCGCCGAGGCGATGAGCGGTGAGCTGGAGGCCGTGGGCTTTCGCACCGAGGCGGGCTTCGATGGCCTTGACGTCAAGGGTGTGCTCTGGGGAGGCAACCTGTGCATGGTGAACTCGCTGCTCGGCACGCCGCACTTGCCACGCATCAAGGGCGGCGTGCTGTTCCTCGAAGACGTCAACGAGCATCCCTATCGCGTCGAACGCAGCCTGCTGCAGTTGCACCAGGCCGGCGTGCTCGATGCGCAGAAGGCGATCCTTCTGGGAGCGTTCAGCGACTGGAAGAAGTCACCGCTGGATCGGGGCTACGGCCTGAAGACCGTGATCGAAACGTTGCGCCGCGTGACGCGCACGCCGATCCTCACCGGGCTGCCGTTCGGCCACGTGCCGACCAAGGTCACGCTGCCGGTGGGCGCTCGGGTGCAACTGGTCGTGCAGGCACGCGACGTGCTCATGGGCTGGTGAGCCCGCGTGCGCTGGAGTCGCCGCTCTAATCGGCACTCAGTCCCCGTGTTCCAGGGGGCGCGGCCGGTGAAACCCTGAGCGGGGGCCCTGGCCGCGCGCTTATCATCCGCGACTGCCTTTCGGCGGCCCGGCCACAAGCCGGTGCCCGTCGGGGGCAGATTCTTTTGAGGGGGCGGCCGCGACAAGCCTGCGGCGCGCTCCCGATCGACGAAGGGGACGACCGCATGCACGGTCCGATGAGAGGGTGGGGCGCGCGGTTGGCAGTGACCTTGTCGCTGGTGCTGGCCGCCTGCAACAACAGTCCGTACCCGGACGGCGCCGCCGCCACCAACACGCTGTTCAACTCCTTCGACGAGCGCTCGCCGCGCTACCTCGACCCCACCGCCTCGTACAGCAACCCCGAGACGCCGTATACCTACTCGGCGTACGAGCCGCTGTACGCCTACCACTACCTCAAGCGGCCCTACGAGCTGATCCCGAAGACGGCCGAGGCGGTGGTGCACCCGCGCTACGTCGACAAGGCCGGGCAGCCGCTGCCCGACGACGCGCCGGCCGAGCAGATCGCCGAGAGCATCTACGATGTGCGGCTGAAGAAGGGCATCCACTTCGCGCCGCACCCGGCTTTCGCGAAGAACGACAAGGGCGAGTACCTCTACCACCATCTCACCCCCGCGCAGGTGGGCGACAAGCGCTCGCCGTGGGACTTCGAGAAGCAGGGCACGCGCGAACTGGTTGCCGAGGACTACGTCTACGCCTTCAAGCGCCACGCCACCACGCGCATCGAGGCGCCGATCTTCGCCATCTTCTCGGAGTACGTGGTCGGGCTGAAGGACTACGCGGCGCTCATCAAGACCGAGGACGCCAAGCTGCTGCAAGGCCTGCCGGCGTCCAGCCCCGACAAGCCCTTCCTCGACTTCCGCCGCTGGCCGCTGGCCGGCGTCACGGCGCCCGACAGCCACACGGTGCGCTTTCGCATCAAGGGCAAGTATCCGCAGTGGAAGTACTGGCTGGCGATGACCTTCTCCGCCCCGGAGCCCTGGGAGGCCGATGCCTTCTATTCGCAGCCGGGCATGAACGCGAATGGCCTGTCGCTGGTGAAGTGGCCGGTGGGCACGGGCCCGTACATGATGACCGAGTACGTGCAGGACCGCCGGCACGTGATGAAGCGCAACCCCAACTTCCGCGGCGAACCCTATCCCTGCGAAGGCGAGCCGGGCGACAGGGAGAAGGGCCTGCTCGACGACTGCGGCAAGACCATGCCGTTCATCGACACCATCGTCTCCACCATCGTCAAGGAGGCGGTGCCGCGCAAGGAGATGTTCAAGCAGGGCTACCTCGACGTGCCCGAGATCGAGCGCCCGGAGTGGGGCGTGCAGTTCCGCGCCGACATGGAGGATTCCGACAAGGTGCGGCGCGACTTCGAGGCGCGCGGCTTCCTGTTCCCGCAGACCACCGACATCAACAACTGGTACCTCGGCTTCAACTGGCTCGACCCGGTGGTGGGCAAGGGCGACACGCCGGAGCAGCAGGCGAGGAACCGCAAGCTGCGCCATGCGCTGTCGATCGCGATCGACTGGGAGGAGGGCTACGGCCGCATCTTCCGCAACAAGGGTGGCGTGGCCGCCCATGGGCCGGTGCCTCCCGGCGTGTTCGGTTCGCG
>NZ_JBFXIO010000185.1:0-9704 GCF_050175855.1 Piscinibacter sp. | reverse complement strand
CGTGCCTTGTTGACCAGCATCTCGCTGGCCTCGCGCGGCGGCAGGGCGTGCACGATGGCACCGAGCTCGCGCGGGGTGAAGTAATGCCACAGACCGTCGCTGCAGGCCAGCATGGTGTCGCCGATCTCCAGGCGATCGATGTGGCCGACGGTGATCGGCGGATCCTGGTGCGTGCCGAGGCAGCCGGTCAGCAGGTTGGACTGGGGGTGGTTGTTCGCCTCTTCCTCGGTGATCGAACCTTCGGCGACAAGACGCTGCACGTAGGAGTGGTCGACCGTGCGCGACACCAGGTCGGGGCCGCGGAAGTGGTAGACGCGAGAATCGCCGGCGTGCACCAGGTGGCACTCGCGCGTCGGGCTGATGATGTAGGCGGCCACCGTGCTGTGCGGCTCCTCTTCCGAGGTGATGGCGGTCAGCTTGATCATCAGGTGCGCCTCCAGCACCAGCTGCTTGAGCGCCTCGGCGGCGTCATCCTTGCTGGGGGCGAAGCGCTCGAAGATCTGCTGTGCGGTGAGGATGACCTGGTCGGCCGCCTTGCGGCCGCCGCTCTTGCCGCCCATGCCGTCGGCCAGCACCGCCATCACGCTGCCGGGCACACGCAGGTGGGGAATGATCTGCACCTGGTCCTGCTGGTAGGCCCGGTCGCCGCGGTGGATGCCGGTGGCGGCGGACAGGCGGTAACCGGCGGTCGTGGTGCTCATGGGCGAAAACTATAATCTGTCCCGCACCCCGCGTCGGGGCGTTTTCCGCGACTAAGTCGCGCGTCGATGGACGACAACCTGCATTCCCTGCCGCGCCGGCTGATCGAGTTGCGCATCGAACACGCGGATCTCGACGACCTCATCGACCGATCCACCATCGAGCACCCTGGCGACGAACTCACGGTCCGCCGGCTGAAGAAGCGGCGCCTGGCCCTGCGCGACATGATCGCCCGGCTCGAGGCCGAGCTCGACCCGCCCGAACCGGCATGACGCCGCAGGCTGCGGCTCCCCTGGGCACGCTCGCGTCCGCGTCGACCGAGGCGCTGTCGGCCTCCGGCGCGCTGGCGCAGGCCGACGAACGCCACGTCGAGCGCGAGGTGCAGATCCGCATGGCGCAGGCGGTGTCCGATGCGATCGAGACGCGCACGGCGCTGGTCGCTGAGGCCGGCACCGGCGTCGGCAAGACCTTCGCCTACCTCGTTCCGACCCTGCTGTCGGGTGCGCGCGCCCTGGTCAGCACCGCCACCAAGAGCCTGCAGGATCAGCTGTTCCTGCGCGACATCCCCCGCCTGCGCGACGCGCTGAAGCTGCCGGTCGACGTGGCCTTGCTCAAGGGCCGAAGCAGCTACCTCTGCCTGCACCGCATGAAGCAGGCGCGGCATTCGGCCACGCTGCCCGACCGCTGGGCGGTGCGCACGCTGGCCAAGGTGGAGCAGTGGTCGCAGACCACCGCCAGCGGCGACCTCGCCGAGATGGACGGCCTGGACGAGCGCAGCAGCGTCATCCCGCTGGTCACCTCGACGCGCGACAACTGCCTGGGCAGCGAGTGCGCCGACTTCCGCGCCTGCCATGTCGTCAGGGCGCGGCGCGAGGCCATGGCCGCCGACGTGGTGGTGGTCAACCACCACCTGTTCTTCGCCGACATGGCGCTGCGCGACACCGGCGTGGCCGAGTTGCTGCCCAGCGTCGAAGTGGCGGTATTCGACGAAGCCCATCAACTGCCGGAGGCCGGCGTGCAGTTCCTCGGCACCACGCTGTCGACCGCCCAGGCGCTGGATTTCGCGCGCGACCTGCTCGCCGTGGGCCTGCAGCAGGCGCGTGGGCTGGCCAAGTGGCAAGAGCTGAGCGCCGCCGTCGAGAAGGCGGCACGCGAACTTCGCCTGGCCGCCGCCGGGCCGCTGCGCGACTTGCGCGGCACGCTCAAGCTGCGCTGGGACGAGCGCGGTGGCCGCGAGGACTTCCTCGCCGCGCTGGCCGCGCTGGGGCAAGCTGCCGACGCGGCGGGCGAGGGGCTCGACACAGTCTCGGAGCTGTCGCCCGACTTCGTCAAGCTGGCCGAGCGCGCTGCCGCGCTGGCCTCACTGGCCGAGCGTTTCACGAAGGACGCGGCGGCTGGCCGGGTGCGCTGGATCGATGTGTCGCCGCACCAGGCGCGGCTGGTCGAATCGCCGCTGGACATCCGCGAGGCCCTGGCCGAGCAGATGGGCAGCGGCGGCAAGGCCTGGATCTTCACTTCGGCCACGCTGGGCGAGGACGACTCGCTGCGCTGGTTCACCGAGCAGGCCGGGCTGGAGGGCGCCCGCACGCTGCGCGTGGGCAGCCCGTTCGACTACGCGGCTCACGCGCGGCTGTACATCCCGGCCGGCTTTCCGAAGCCGAACGAGGGTGCCCATCCGGCGGCGGTGGCCACGCTCGCATCGCGCTTCGCGCGCACGCTCGGCGGGCGCACCTTCGTGCTCACCACCACGCTGCGCGCGCTGCAGGCCATCGCCGAGAAGCTGCGCGCCGAGTTCGAGACGGGCGGCGATGGCATCCGCGTGCTGCAGCAGGGCGAGCTGCCCAAGCGGCAGCTGATGCAGTTGTTCCTGGCCGAGCCGCGCTCGGTGCTGGTGGGCTCGCAGAGCTTCTGGGAGGGCATCGACGTGCCCGGCGATGCGCTGCAGTGCGTGCTGATCGACAAGCTGCCCTTCCCGCCACCCAACGATCCGCTGGTCGAGGCGCGCGTCAAACGCCTGGAGGCCGAAGGGCGCAACGCCTTCGCCGACTACTTCGTCGCCGAGGCGGCGGTGTCGCTCAAGCAGGGCGCCGGCCGGCTGATCCGCAGCGAGACCGACCGCGGCCTGCTGGTGGTGTGCGATCCGCGCATGGCGGGCATGAACTACGGGCGCCGCCTGCGCGAAGCCCTGCCGCCGATGACGCGGGTGGCCAACGAGGCGGAGGCGCAGGCCTGGCTGGAGGCGCTGGCCGCCGAGGCGCTGCCGTTCTAGCGGCTGTCCCTCACCAGATCTTCCACCAGGGCTTCTCGGCGGGCGTCAGCGCTTCGCCGGCGTAGCGGCTGTTGGGGAAGTTCTTCTCGAGCACGCGCTGGGCGTCGTCGCGCAGCTGGTCGAGGCCGAGGCGGTCGTAGCTGCGCGCCATGATCACCAGAGCCTCTTCGACGGCCGGCGAGTACTGGAACTCCTGCACCGCCTGCTGCGCGCGATTGGCGGCGGCCACGTAGGCTCCGCGCCGGTAGTAGTAGCGCGCCACGTGCACCTCGTATGCCGCCAGCGAGTTGACGATGTAGTTCATGCGCACCTGCGCATCCTCGGCGTAGATCGAACGCGGGAACTGGTCGACCAGCTGCTTGAACGACTGGTAGGAGTCGCGCGCGGCCTGCTGGTCGCGTTCGGACAGGTCCTGAGAGGCGAACTTGCCGAGGATGCCAAGGTTGTCGTTGAAGTTGACCAGGCCCTGCAGGTAGTACGCGTAGTCGAGGCCGGGGCTGGACGGGTTGAGCTTGATGAAGCGCTCGAGCACCGACAGCGCCTGCGCGCTTTCGCCGCCGCGCCACAGCACGTAGGCCCGCTCGATCTGCGCCTGCTGCGCCAGCGGCGTGCCGGCGGCACGTCCTTCGAGGCGCTCGAGCAGCCGGGCCGCCTTGTCGTAGGCGCCGGCGGCGGCCTCGTCCTTGGCCTCTGAATACAATTTATCCGGCGACCAGGTGGCACTCTCGTCCTGCGGCGCCGATCCGCAGGCGGCCAGGCCCAGGGCCGTGGCCGCAAGCACCGCGCGCAGGCCCAGCGGGCCGATCCAACGCATCACATCCATGGGCTGAGGCACGTCCACGCTCGAACGCAGACACCGGTCATGACAGAAGAGCGGGATTATAGGGAGGGGCCTGTCGACGACGAGGCCGAAGACGGCGTCGAGCGGCGCGCCCAGGTGGCCGCGGCCGACTGGCACGCCCAACGCCTGGACAAGCTGCTCGTCGCGATGGCGCCGGAGTTCTCGCGCAGCCACCTGCAAGGGCTGCTCGAGCGGGGCCACGTCCGGATCGACGGTACGCCGGCCCGGGCGGCCTCGCAGAAGGTGCGGGCGGGGCAGCGCGTCGAGGTGGAACTGGTCGGCACCGAGGAAAGCCGCGCTTTCCGCCCCGAGGCGATCGCGTTGTCCGTCGTGCACGAGGACGAGCACCTGCTGGTGATCGACAAGCCGGCCGGTCTCGTCGTGCACCCGGCGCCCGGCCACTGGTCGGGCACACTGCTCAACGGCCTGCTGGCCCATCACGCGGGCGCACTGCTCCTGCCGCGGGCCGGCATCGTGCACCGGCTCGACAAGGACACCTCGGGCCTGATGGTGGTGGCCAAGTCGCTGGTGGCGATGACCGCGCTCGTCCGCGCCATCGCCGAGCGCGCAGTACAGCGCCGCTACCTGGCGCTGTGCCATGGCGAGATCGACCGGGCGGCGTTCAGCGTCGACGCGCCGATCGGACGCGACCCGCAATCGCGCGTGCGCATGGCGGTGGTGGCCTCGGGCAAGCCGGCGCGCACCGACGTCGAGCGCGTCGCCGCGCGCGATGGCTTCAGTGCCGTGCGCTGCACGCTGCACAGCGGCCGCACCCACCAGATCCGTGTGCACCTGGCGTCGCAGGGGCACCCGCTGGTGGCGGATGCGCTGTATGGCGGCGCGCCCGCCCTGGGCATGACGCGCCAGGCGCTGCATGCCTTCCGGCTTGGCTTCACGCATCCCGTCAGCGGCGAGACGATGGCGTTCGAGATCGCGCCGCCCGCCGATTTCGCCCGGGCCTGGCGGGAACTCGGCGCGGGTTTCTGAGGCGCGGCGGCGGCGCGACACCGGCTGTCGCCGCTTCGGTACAATGACGCACATCCCTCCAGCCCGACTCAGCGAGCCGCCGCGCTTCGCGGTCCCTCCGCAGTCCGGCTGCCAGGTCGCCTGATGCGCCCGAAGGCGCCTCAGCCCGAGCCGGCGCAGGTTGCGCGGCCCACTGCCACAAGCCCTGCGTCACTGCCCACGCGGTGATGCGCGACACGAGCACGAAGACCAGCCGGATGCACCGGCCGAGGATTTGACAGGATCCATGAATACACAGGATGCGAAGCGCGTCCTCGAGACCGCGCTCATCTGCGCCAGTCAGCCGCTGCCCCTGCGCGACATGCGCACCCTGTTCAACGACGAACTCGGGCCGGACACGCTGCGCGCGCTGCTCGACGAACTCACGCGCGACTGGGAGGGCCGTGGCGTCGAGCTGGTGGCGCTGGCCCACGGCTGGCGCTTCCAGAGCCGCCCCGAGCTGCGCGAATACCTCGACCGCCTCAACCCCGAGAAACCGCCCAAGTACTCGCGCGCCGTGATGGAGACGCTGGCCATCATCGCCTACCGGCAGCCGGTGACACGCGGCGACATCGAGGACATCCGCGGCGTCACCGTGGCCAGCCAGATCATCAAGCAGCTCGAGGATCGCGGCTGGGTGGAGGCGATCGGCTACCGCGAGGCGCCCGGCCGCCCGGCGCTGCTGGCCACCACGCGTCAGTTCCTCGACGACCTCGGCCTGGCCAGCCTGGAGCAGTTGCCGGTGATCGACGGCGCTCCCGCTGCCGGTGCGATGCTGGCCGAGGTGTTGCCCGAACAGCCCGACCTGCTCGACGCGCAGGGCGCGCTCGCCCTGGAGGCCGGGGAGGGCGAGGTGCCGCCCGGCGAGGCGGTCGTGGTCGAGGCGAGCGAGGATGAGCCGCCACCGGCCGAGGCCGACGCGCCGTCTGTCCAGCCGTCCCCCGATGCCGCGACCGGCAACGACACCGATTCCGATCCCGAGTCTGCGGCCGACGCCGCGCCCATGGAACCTCAAGCATGAACCTTCCGCCCGAGTCCCAGCCCGACGCACCCGCCGACGAGCTTGCCGCGACGCCCGAGCAAGAGACGCCCAAGCCGGTGCGCAAGCGCCGCGCGGCGGCCAAGCCGGCGGCCAGCGAAGGCGAGGCCACGGCAGAAGCCGCTGCCGACGCGCCGAAGCCGCGACGCCGCAAGGCCGCGGCCGTGGCCACAGGCGAAGTGCCGCAGCCGGACGATGTCGCGGCTGAGTCGCCCGTGCAGGCCGCTGCGCCGGTGGCCGCAGCGCCGGCGGCCGAGGCGCCCGTGGAGCCCCGGTCCGGTGGCGACGAGGCTGCCGGCGAGGCCTCGGCCGCGGCCGACGGCGATGAAGCTGCCGAGGGCGAGGGCGGCGGCCGGCGGGGCCGCCGGCGCAACCGCCGCGACCGTCGCAAGGGCGAGGGCGGTGAAGCCGCCACGCCGGAGGCGGCCATGGCCGTCGCGGCCGAGCGCACCGGCGAAGTGTTCGCCGAGGTGATGTCCGGCGCCTTCGACGCGGAGGCCGAGGCGGCAGCGGATGGCGGCCCGGAAGCAGCCGTCGCCGAGCCGGCGAGCGAGCCCCAGGCGGAGGCCGATGCCGAGCAGCCGTCCGAAGGCGCGCCGGCCGAGGCTCACAAGCGCGTGCTGGCGCCCGAACCCGATGCGCCCAAGCTGCAGAAGGTGCTCGCGCAATCGGGCATCGGCTCGCGCCGCGACATGGAGCAGATGATCGAGGACGGCCGCATCACGGTGAACGGTGAGCCGGCCCACGTCGGCCAGCGCATCTCGTTCGGCGACCGCATCGCGCTCGATGGCAAGCCGGTCAAGGTGCGCATCCAGCCGCCGCCGCCGCGCGTGATCGCCTATCACAAGCCCGTCGGCGAGGTCGTCACGCACGACGATCCGCAGCAGCGCCCCACCGTCTTCCGCCGCCTGCCGCGCCTGCAGCAGGGCAAGTGGCAGTCGGTCGGACGCCTGGACATCAACACCGAAGGCCTGCTGCTGTTCACCACCTCCGGTGAACTGGCCAACCAGCTGATGCACCCGCGCTTCGGCGTCGAACGCGAGTACGCCGTGCGCGTGCTCGGCACGCTCGACGCCGAGGCCAAGGCGAAGCTGCTCGAGGGCGTCGAGATCGAAGGCCAGACGGCGGCCTTCCGCTCCATCGAGGACGGCGGCGGCGAAGGCGTGAACCACTGGTACCGCGTCGTCATCACCGAGGGCCGCAACCGCGAGGTGCGTAAGCTGTTCGACGCCGTCGGGCTCACGGTCAGCCGGCTGATCCGCATTCGCTACGGCTGCGTGGTGCTGCCGCGCGGGCTCAAGCGCGGCGTGTGGGTCGATCTCGGTGCTGACGACGTGCGGGCCATCCGGCGTCTGGCCAGCGGCGGCCCTCAGCAGCGCGGCGAAGACACCCGGCGCGACGGGCGCAACATCAAGCCGCAGCAGCGCAACGATCGCGGTGCGAAGAACGATCGCGGCCCGCGCGGATCGCAGCCGCCGCAGCGCGGGCGCCAGGACGCTCCGCCGCCCGAGCGCGAACGCGCCGAGTACGAGGACGACGACGGACTCGACATCGACCCGATGAAGATCCCGAACCCGCTCGAGCAGACCTTCGACAAGCGCTTCGTGCAGAACCCCCGCAGCCGCATCGGCGGCCGCACCTTCGCCTTCGGCGGCGGCGGCTTCGGCCCGGGCGGCAGCGGCCAGCAGCCCACGGGTGGTGGTGGTGGCGGCGGCAAGAAGGGCGGGCCGAAGCAGCCGGACCCGATGCAGACCTCGGTGGGCTACATCGGGGCCGACGCCTTCCATCGCAAAGGCCGTGGCGGCCGAGGGGGACGCGGCGGCGGCGGTGGCACCGGTGGTGGCGGGGGCGGTGGTGGCGGATTCGGCGGCGGCGGCCGTCGCGGTCGCTGAAGCCTGCGACACCGAAACGCCACAGCCCGCGGGCTACAATCCGAAACTTTGCCAAGTTATTGATTCAGGAGAAGAATTCATGGCCATCGAACGCACCCTCTCGATCATCAAGCCCGACGCCGTGGCGAAGAACGTCATCGGCCAGATCTACGCCCGCTTCGAAGGCGCCGGCCTGAAGATCGTCGCGGCCAAGATGGCGCACCTCTCGCGCGGCGAAGCCGAGCAGTTCTATGCCGTGCACAAGGCCCGCCCGTTCTTCAAGGACCTGGTGGACTTCATGGTCTCGGGCCCGGTCATGATCCAGGTGCTCGAGGGCGAGAGCGCCATCGCCAAGAACCGCGAGCTGATGGGCGCCACCGACCCGAAGAAGGCCGAGAAGGGCACCATCCGCGCCGACTTCGCCGACAGCATCGACGCCAATGCCGTGCACGGCTCCGACGCGCCGGAAACCGCGGCCGTGGAAGTGGCGTTCTTCTTCCCCGGCATGAACGTCTACAGCCGCTGAAGCCCATGGCCGTCAACCTGCTCGACTTCGATCTCGAGGGGCTGGCGGCCTATTGCGAGAGCCTGGGCGAGAAGCGCTTCCGCGCCGTCCAGCTCTACCGCTGGATCCACCAGAAGGGCGAGTCCGACTTCGAGAAGATGTCGGATCTGGCCAAGTCGCTGCGCGGCAAGCTGGCCGGTGCCGCCGAGGTGCGAGGCCTGCCGCTGATCAGCGAACACCGCTCGGCCGACGGCACGATCAAGTGGCTGTTCGACGTGGGCGACGGCAATGCCGTCGAGAGCGTCTACATCCCCGAGGAAGACCGTGGCACGCTGTGCGTTTCCTCGCAGGCCGGCTGCGCGGTCGGTTGCCGCTTCTGCAGCACCGGCCACCAGGGCTTCAGCCGCAACCTCTCCACGGGAGAGATCATTGCGCAGCTGTGGTTCGCCGAGCACCGGCTGCGCGGCGCGGATGGCGAGCGGGTGATCGACAACGTGGTGATGATGGGCATGGGCGAGCCGCTGCAGAACTACGCGGCGCTGGTGCCGGCCCTGCGGACCATGCTCGACGACCATGCCTACGGTCTGTCGCGCCGCCGCGTGACGGTCTCGACCTCCGGCATGGTGGCGATGATCGACCGTCTGCGCGAGGACTGCCCGGTGGCGCTGGCGGTGTCGCTGCATGCGCCGAATGACGCGCTGCGCTCGGAACTCGTGCCGCTGAACCGCAAGGACGGCATCGATGCGCTTCTCGATGCCTGCGTGCGCTACCTCGACAAGGCGCCGCGCGACTTCGTCACCTTCGAGTACTGCATGCTCGATGGCGTCAACGACACGCCGGAACTGGCGCACGAACTGGTGCGGCTGGTCAAGGGCCGCGTGCCCTGCAAGCTCAACCTGATTCCGTTCAATCCCTTCCCCGCCTCGGGGCTCAAGCGTTCGCCGCGCGAGCGGGTGATGGCCTTTGCCCGCATCCTGCAGGATGCGGGCATCGTCACCACCGTGCGCAAGACACGCGGCGACGACATCGACGCCGCCTGCGGTCAGCTGGCCGGCGAAGTGCAGGATCGCACGCGCGTCCACGAGCGCCTGGTGCGGGCACCGGTGCGGGTGATGCGGCGCGAGTCGCCGCGGCAGGAGACCAATGCATGACAGGCATGGTTCGCACGTTGCTGCTCGCTGCGCTGGCGGGGCTGGCCGCGTGCTCGACGACCTCGACCACGACCACCGGGCCGATCAGCGACGTGCGCCCGGCCCCGGTGCCGCAGGCCGAGGAGGCCGATCCGGGCAGGCGCGCCCAGGTGCGCCTCGAACTGGCAGCGGCCTACTTCGCCAACAAGCAGTCGGACATTGCGCTGGTGGAGATCAATCGCGCGATCGCGGCCGACCCGAACGTCGGCCCGGCCTACAACCTGCGCGGGCTGATTCACGCTTCCCTGGACAAGGACGAGGCCGCCGAAAGCGACTTCCGCCGTG
>NZ_JBFXIO010000184.1:0-9809 GCF_050175855.1 Piscinibacter sp. | reverse complement strand
AGCGCGAGGCCGCGCAGGCGCAGGCCGGCGCCAACGCCGACCAGGGCACGGACGTCGTGCAGGCGCAGGCCCAGCTCGCCCTGGCCCAGGCCGCGGTGGCCGCCGCACAGGCGCGGCTCGAGCAGTCGGAGATCCGCGCACCCGCCGATGCGCGCGTGCTGCTGCGCAGCGTCGAGCCCGGGCAGATCGTGCAGCCCGGGCGCGCGCTGCTGACGCTGGCGCTGGCCAGCCCCGTCGAGCTGGTCGGGCAGGTCGACGAGCGCTACCTCGAGCAGCTCAAGGTCGGACAGGCCGCGACCGTGCGGGCCGATGCCTATCCGCAGGCGCCGTTCGCTGCCACGGTGCGGCAGATCGCGCCGGTGGTCGACGCGCAGCGCGGTGCCATCGAGGTGAAGCTGGCCCTGCCGCAGGCCGCGCCGGCCTTCCTGCGCGAGGACATGACGCTGTCGATCGAGGTCGCCACCGGCCAGCGCGAGCGCGCGCTGGTGGTGCCGATGGACGCCTTCAACGGCGATCGCGGCAACGGCAGCGCGAGCTTGCGCGTGCTGCGCGACGGCCGCGTCGAGCAGCGCGCCGTCAAGCTCGGCCTGGCCACGCTCGATGCCGCCGAGATCGTCGACGGCCTGGCCGCGGGCGACGTGGTGCTGCTCGGCAGCACCCTGCCGGCGGGCGCGCGCGTCCGTGCCGACACCAGCGCCGCGGCCGCGCAGCGCGCCGCCAACGGCGGCCAGGCGTCGAAGGACAACGCCGGCGGCGCCATGGGCAACGCCTTCGGCCGCTGAACCGCCGCGATGCTCAACCCCCTGGGCTTCGAGTGGCGCGTGGCGCTGCGCTTCCTGCGCGAAGGGCGCATGCAGACGCTGCTGATCGTGGTCGGCGTGGCCGCCGGCGTCGCGGTGGTGGCCTACATCTCCGCGCTGATCAGCGGGCTGCAGCGCAACACGCTGGAGAAGACGCTGGGTGCGCAGCCGCACGTCACGCTCTCCGCGCCCGACGATGCGGTGCTGCCCGCCGCGCCCGCCGCCTCGGGCACCGAGGCGCTGCTGCAGACGCAGCCGCGTTCGCAGCGGCCGCGCTCGATCGTCAACTGGCAGGCCTTGATGCCGGTGCTGGAAGCTATGCCCTCGGTCGCCGCCGTCTCGCCGATGGTGGCCGGCGCCGGCCTGGCGCTGCGCGGCGAGGCCTCGCGCTCGATCGCGCTGGTCGGCGTGGATCTCGACCGCTACGACCGCATCGTCGGCCTGCGCGGCAAGGTGGTGGAGGGCCAGGCGCGGCTCGGCCCGGGCGAGGCCATCCTCGGCCGCGACCTGGCCAGCGACCTCGGCGTGCGCGTCGGCGACCGCGTCTCGGTGGTGGTGGCCGGCACCGGCGGCAACATCTCCGATTCGGCCCGCGTGACGGCGCTGGTCGACCTCGGCGTGCGCGAGCTCAACCGCCGCACGGTGATCGTGCCGCTGCGTGCGGCGCAGAGCCTGGTCGGCCTGCCCGGCGGGGCCACCAACCTCGACCTGACGCTGGTCGACGTGTGGACCGCCGCGGAGCTCTCCGCCGAACTGGGGCGGCGCTATCCCTACAAGGTGGAGAGCTGGCAGCAGCTCAACGCGCAACTGGTGTCGGCGCTGAACGCGCAGTCGGTCAGCACCACGTTGATCCGCGGCGTGGTGATGATCGTCGTGGTGCTCGGCATCGCCAGCGTGCTGGTGGTGTCGGTGGTGCAGAAGCGCCGCGAGATCGGCATCCTGCGCGCGATGGGCGCCACGCAGGCGCAGATCCTGCGCGTGTTCCTGCTGCAGGGCGCACTCGTGGGGGCCGCCGGCTCGGCGCTCGGCGTGCTGCTCGCGGTGGCGCTGATCTGGGCCTTCACCACCTTCGTGAAGGGCTCCGACGGATTGCCGCTGTTCTCCATCACGCTGGCCCCTGCGCTGGCCGTGCGCATCGCGCTGATCGCCACCGCCTGCGGCGTGCTCGCCGCGGTGGCGCCGGCGCGGCGTGCGGCGGCACTCGATCCGGCGCAGGCGATCCGGCTGTGAACGTCCCGGGCCAGCTCCTCATCCAGCTCGATGGCGTTCGCAAGCGCTACAACGTCGGCCGTCCCAACGAAACCGAGGTGCTGCACGGCATCTCGCTGGCGCTGCACGCCGGCGAGTTCGCCGCGCTGATCGGCCCGTCGGGTTCGGGCAAGAGCACGCTGCTGAACATCATCGGACTGCTCGAGACGATGAGCGGCGGCAGCTACCGCCTGCAGGGCGAGGAGGTGGGCGGCCTCGATGACGCCGGCCTCACGCTCAAGCGCCGTGAGGCGCTGGGCTTCGTGTTCCAGTTCCATCACCTGCTGCCGGCGTTCAGCGCGCTGGAGAACGTCACCCTGCCGGCGCTGATGCGCGAGGGCCACGTGAGCCGTGCCCGGCGCGAGCATGCCCGCGAGGTGCTGGCCGCGATGGGCCTGGCGCAGGCGATGCACAAGCGCCCTGGCGAGCTCTCCGGCGGCATGCAGCAGCGCGTGGCGATCGCCCGCGCGCTGGTGATGCGCCCGCCGCTGGTGCTGGCCGACGAGCCCACCGGCAACCTCGACCGGCACAGCTCCGACGAGGTGTTCGCGCTGATGCGCCGCATGCACGCCGAGCTCGGCACCTCGTTCCTGATCGTCACGCATGATCCTCGGCTGGCCGAGCGCTGCGACCGCATCGTCGAGCTGGTCGACGGGCGCATCGAGCGCGACGGCAGCGCGCCTGCCGCGGGCTGAGGCCTTTGCGTCAGGTCAGTCGGCCGTGGCGGCCAGCACCGAGAATGCCGCCATGCTCGCCCGACTCCCGCCGCTGCTGCGCGGCCTCGTGACCTCGACGCTGCTCGGCCTGAATACCCTGATCGGCTTCACGCTGATGATCCCGCCGGCGCTGGTCAAGCTGCTGGTGCCGGTGACCTCGGTGCGCAACGCCTGCACGCGGCTGCTCAATGCCATCGCCAACCGCTGGGTGGCCAACAACAACGCCTGGATCGGCGCCGTCAACCGCGCACGCTGGGACGTGCAGGGCGTCAAGGGCCTGCACCGGCGCGGCTGGTACCTGGTGTCGAGCAACCACCAGAGCTGGGTCGACATCCTGGTGCTGCAGCGCGTGCTGCACGGCCACGTGCCGATGCTGAAGTTCTTCCTCAAGGCCGAGCTGATCTGGGTGCCGGTGATCGGCCTGGCCTGGTGGGCGCTGGACTTTCCCTTCATGAAGCGCGGCCGCGGCCACGGCGCACGCGCCAGCGACCTGAAGACCACGCGGCAGGCCTGCGAGAAGTTCAAGCGCATTCCCACCGCGGTGATGAACTTCGTCGAGGGCACGCGCTTCACGAAGGCCAAGCACCATTCGCAGCACAGCCCCTACCGCCACCTGCTCAAGCCCAAGATCGGCGGCCTGGGCATCGCGCTGGCCACCATGGGCGAGCAGTTCGAGTCCATGCTCGACATCACCATCGTCTATCCGCATGGCGCGCCGACCTTCTGGGATCTGCTCTCGGGTCGCGTCGACGCGGTGGTCGTGCGCGTGCAGCACCGCGACATCCCGCCCGACGTGCTCGGCGGCGACCCGGTCGGCGACAAGGCCTACCGCCAGCGCCTGTCGACCTGGATCGAGGGCCAGTGGGCCGAGAAGGATGCGCTGATCGGCGAGCTGCTGGCCGCCCGCCAGGGCTGACTCAGCCCGCCTCGCCGAAGCGCCACGGCATCGCCTGCTCCTGCGCGTCGCGCAGGCGGAACTCGCGCGGCGACAGGCCGACGCTGCGCTTGAATACCTTGCTGAAGCCGAAGGCGTCCTGGTAGCCCACGGCTTGCGCCACCTGCTCGAGCGTGCGCGTGGTCCCGGCCAGGATGCGCATCGCCTTCTGCATGCGCACGGTGCGCAGATAAGCCAGCGGCGTCTCGCCCATCGCCGTGCGGAAGCGCTCGGCCAGCACGGTGCGCGACAGACCGGCGCGCGCGGCGAGTTCTTCCAGCGTCCACGGATGGGCGCAGTCCTCGTGCATCAGCGCCACCACCGTGCGCACCGGCGGGTCGGCCACGGCATGGCTCCAGCCGGCCTGCCCACCGCCTTGCCGCGCGACGATCTCGCGCAGCACGTAGGTGAAGATCACGTCGAGCAGCCCGTGCACGATGGTGTCTGCGCCGAGGCGGCGCTGGTTCACTTCCTCGTCGAGCAGCGCCACCGTCAACGCCAGCGGGCCCAGGCGCGGCAGGCTGTCGCCGCGCAGCACGAACCACGCGGGCATCTCGCGGAAGAACGGGTGCAGCGGCTCGTTCCACAGCTGGTAGGCGCCGCTGATTACCGCGCTGGCGGCGGCCTCGTCATCGACGGCGCGCGGTGCCGTCCAGACCGTGGCCGACGGGAGCTCGCCGCCGGCCGGCAGCGTGGGCAGCGTCGACAGCACATGGTGGCAGCCACGCGCCATCACCGCGATGTCGCCGGCCTGCAGCGACAGCGGTTCGTCCAGCGAATCGGCGTGCACCCAGGCCTGGCCATGCGTCACCACGTGCAGCCCGATGCTGCGTTCGCAGGGGAAGCGCAGTGCGCTGCCGGCGGACAGGCGGCGCAGGTCGAGCAGGCGGCGGCGCAGCCCGGTCTGGTGCAGGAGATCGGTGAGTAGGTCCATGAGTTCGGACGATTGGACATGAAAAGCGAACGATTGTCCATTCAAGGTTCGATCTGATCGGGAAATCATGGCGACCTCTCCACTGCGTCTCGAAGGAAGTCCTCATGTCCACCACCCTCGTCATCGGTGCCAGCGGCACCGTCGGCTCGGAACTCTCCCGCCTGCTCGCCGCGAGCGGCCAGACCGTGCGGCGTGTCACCAGCCAGGCGCCCGCGCACGCCGACCAGGTGCAGCTCGACCTGGTGAGCGGCAGCGGCATCGCCGCCGCGCTGGACGGCGTCGACCGCGCCTTCCTGCTCGCCCCGCCGGGCCACACCAACCAGCACGAGCTGCTCGGGCCGGTGATTGACGCCGCGCGCGAGCGCGGCCTGCGCCGCGTCGTGCTGATGAGCGCGATGGGCGCCAATGCCGACGAACACGCACCGCTGCGCCGCGCCGAGCTGCAGCTCGAGCGCTCGGGCCTGCCGTGGAACGTGATCCGCCCGAACTGGTTCATGCAGAACTTCCACACCTTCTGGCTGCACGGCATCCTCGCGCAGGGCCGCATCCTGCTGCCGGTGGGCCGGGCGAAGGGCAGCTTCATCGACGCGCGCGACATCGCCGCGGTGGCCGCCTCGCTGCTGTCCCGCGACGACCTCGCCGGCCGCGACTTCGACCTCACCGGCGCCGAGGCGCTCGACCACGACGAGGTGGCCGCGCTGATCGCGCGCGAGACCGGCCGCGACATCCGCTTCCAGGACATCACGCCCGAGGCCATGCTCGAAGGCCTGATCGGCGCCGGGCTGCCGCGCGACTACGCGGAGTTCCTGGTGCTCATCCTCGGCTTCTTCAAGGCCGGCTACGCCGAGCGCACCACGGATGCGGTGCAGGCCATCACCGGCCGCGCGCCGCGCCGCATCGCCGACTACGTGCGCGAGCACCGCCAGACCTGGCTGAGCTGAGTCAGCGCTCGCACGGGCGCGGCGGTTAGAGTCCGCGGGTGCCCCATCCCGCGAACGATATCCCGCGCGCGCAGTTCGAACGGCTGCGCCGCGTCGCCTACCTGCTGCCGCAGGCCATCAGCCCCGCCGAGTTCCACGACGGCCCGCCGGCCGACGGCGAAGCCGCGCTGCAGCGTGCCGGCTTCATGCAGTTGCAGAAGGCGGCCGGCGGCGCACGGCCGAGCCGCTGGATCTCACCGGCCGACGTCGCCGCAGCGCTGGCGCATCTCGAGGCCACCGGCGGCGCTTCCACCGGCGCGATGCCGCAGATGCTGGAGCGCCGCGCCGCGCTGATCGCGCAGGGCGTGGAGCGGCAGGGCGCCAGCTTCGTGCGGCAGGTCTCGCAGGAGATCGACGTGCCGGTGCCCGAGGCACGGCCGTGGCGCGTGGCGGTGGCGCACCGGGTGCCGCTCGCCGCGGAGACCGCCTGGGCCTTTCACCGCAACGGCGACCTCGACGCGCTGCGAGCTGCCTTCGGCACGCCGGCGCCATACCCGCACGCCGCCGAGATCCGCGACCACCTCGAGCGCCTGATCGCGCGCAGCCACGCCTATCAGCCGCGCCGGCTCGATTCCCTGCTGCCGCGCCTGGCCGCCGAGTGTGCGCAGCCGCGCACGCCCGCCGAACTGAAGGCCGCGCTCACCGCGGCGCAGGACCGCTGGGAGCGCCTCGTCACCGAACTCGTCGCGCTCGAAGGGCTGACCCACGACCTCGCCTTCCAGCGCTATCCCGATGGCTTCGAGGCGGCGCGTACGCTCGGCCGCGCCATCACGCTGTACGTCGGCCCGCCGAACAGCGGCAAGACGCACGCCGCCTTCGAGCGCCTCGCGCAGGCGCTGGACGGCGCCTACCTCGCGCCGTTGCGGCTGCTCGCGCTCGAAGGCCGCGACCGCCTCGTGGCGCGCGGCGTGCCCTGCTCGCTGCTGACCGGCGAGGAGAACGTGCCGGCCGACGGTGCGCGCGTGGTCTCCAGCACCATCGAGATGGTCAACACCACGCGCGTGCTCGACGTGGCGGTGATCGACGAGGCGCAGATGCTGTTCGACGTCTCGCGCGGCTGGGCCTGGACGCAGGCCATCGTCGGCGTGCCGGCGCGCGAGCTGATCGTGATCTGCTCCGACCATGCCGTGGCGGCGATCGAGCGGCTGCTTGCGGTGTGCGGCGAGCGCTGCACGGTGCGCCGCTTCGAGCGCAAGCAGCACGTGCAGCTGCTCGCACGGCCGGTGCCGCTGGCGGCGCTGGAGCGCGGCGACGCGGTGGTGGCCTTCAGCCGCCGCGACGTGCTGATGCTGCGCGACCAGATCGCCGCCGCCGGCCATGCCGTCTCGGTGATCTACGGCGCGCTGCCGCCGGAGGTGCGGCGCCGCGAGGCCGAGCGCTTCGCCGGCGGCGAATCCGACATCCTGGTGGCCACCGACGCGATCGGCATGGGCCTGAACCTGCCGATCCGTCGCGTGCTGTTCAGCACGCTGGAGAAGTTCGACGGCGAGGCCGACCGCCCGCTGGAGGCGTCGGAAGTGCACCAGATCGCCGGCCGCGCCGGCCGCTTCGGCATGCACGAGGAGGGCTTCGCCGGCGTGCTCGACGCCGCCGAGCCCGAGGCGGCGCGCGAGTTGCGCACGCTGATGGCGACGCAGGCGGTGGAGCCGCCCGACTTCAAGGCGCCGGTGGCGCCGAACCCGTGGCACGTGCAGACGATCGCCTCGCGCATGTCCAGCCAGTCGCTGCGCGAGGTGCTCGGCGTCTTCGTCGACCGGCTGCGGCTGGACGACGCGCACTTCCAGGTGGCCGAGCTCGACCAGATGCTGCTGCTGGCCGAGCAGCTCGACGGCAGCGCGATGCGCCTGCCGCTGCAGGCGCGCTTCCGCTACGCGCAGGCGCCGGTGGACACGCGCACCGACACGCAGCTGCAGGAGTTCCTCGGCTGGGCCAATGCGCATGCCATCACCGGCCAGGCCGGGCGGCCGTGGTTCCTCGACGAGGTCGACGGCCACAGCCGTCTCGACCGCATGGAGATGGCGCTGCGCGCCTGCACGCTGTGGTTGTGGCTGGACCTGCGCTTCCCCGGCGTCTATGGCCATGTCGAAGAGGTGCTGGCGCTGCGCGGCGCGCTCAACGACGGCATCGAGCGCCAGCTCGGCGGCAAGCGCCCGCTGGCGCAGATGCGCCGCGGCATGCGGCGCGCGCGCTGAGCCTCAGCCCAGGGCGAGCAGGCCGAGCGGATTCTTGCTGATCGCCGTCGCCACGATCTGCGCGAAGCACAGCAGCGCGGCGATCCAGGCCGCGGCACGCACGGCCACGGGCCGGCCCGGCTTCAGCGCCACCATCCCCAGGCTGATGTAGGCCAGCAGGCCGACGATCTTCGCCGCCAGCCAGGGGGTGTCGAGCGGGTTCAGCCGCAGCATCCACGCCAGAGCGATCGCCGTGGCCAGCAGCACGGTGTCGACGACGTGCGGCAGGGTTCGCGCCGTGCGGCTGCGCGCCCAGCCCGCATCGGCCAGCGCCCCGGCGCCGCGGGCGAAGAAGCCGGTGATCGAGATCGCGACCGCGCCCTGGTGGATGAGCTTGAGGGCGGCGTAGTCCATGCCGGGATTCTCAGCCGGGCTTGCCGTCCAGGCGCGGCTTCCACAGGAACGGCGCGTAGCGCATCGCATACAGCGCGAAGCCGCAGGCCCACAGCCAGCCGGCGATCAGCGAGGCGCTCACCGTCCAGGCCGGCATCGCCAGCGGCACGCCCACGCGCACCAGTGCGGCGAGCACCACGCAGGCATAGGTGGCCACGTCGAAGGCATCGGCACGCAGCGGCCGCGCGGTGTGGCCGCGGGCGGTGCGCGACATCATGCCGATGGTCATCGTGCCGATCGCGCCGGCGGTCAGCGCATGGGTGGCCACCGAGGCGGCGATCAGCCCCGCCGCGGCCAGCCCGCGCAGCGCCAGGTGCAGCACGATGAAGGCATAGGCCGCGTGCAGCACCCATACCAGTGGCGTGCGCAGCACGCGCCAGGGCTGCCACAAGGCCAGGCGCGCCGCGTGCAGCCCGGCCGCCAATGCGAGCAGCGCCGCCATGGCGGCGCCCTGCAGCCCGGCCAGGTCGGCCAGCAGCAGCGCCAGCACCGCGCCGAGCGCAAAGCGCTCCAGCGTCTCGTGGCGCCTTGCCTGCACGCCGGGCACGCCGTTGTTGGTGAACATCGGGATCACACGGCCGCCCATCACCGCCATCACGAACAGCATCAGGTCGAGCGCGAGCTGTACGCCCACCCAGCCGGGCAGCCCGATCACGCCGAGCTGCGCGAGGTGCAGCGCGAACTGCGCCAGGCCGAAGCCGGCGAGAACCGCCACGAAGAAGTAGTTGCGCCGGTTGCGCGACTTCCACAGTGGCACCGCCAGCGCGACGGCGCAGGCGATCGGGAAGGCGGCGTTGATGATCGCCGCCGCCCAGCCGAAGGGCGTGAGCACCAGCACGCGGCCGGCCAGCCACAGCGCCGCCAGCAGCGCCAGCGGAACGCCGGTGGGCGTGGGTTGCCCGGTCCAGTTGCGCCCGGCGGTGAAGAGGAAGCCCACCACCACTGCCAGGCCGTAGCCGAACAGCATCTCGTGGGCGTGCCACAGCGGCCCGGCGAGGTAGGGCCGGCACAGCCAGCCGCCGAACTGCAGCACCCACAGCAGCACCGACAGCGCCGCGAAGGCGCTGGCCAGCAGGTAGAAGGGGCGGAAGCCGAGCTGCCACAGCGCGACGCCCTGCACGGGCTTCGACTTCGGCTCCTCGATGTTCAGCAGGATGGTGGCCATTGCGATCTCGCTGAGTTCGGCCCGTCAGCTGCCGCAGCAACCGCCGCAGCAACTGCCCGCCTCGCGGCGCGTGATCTGCACGCGCCAGGTGTCGGGGCCCTGCTCGAGGTAGGCCCACTCGAAGCGGCCCGGCGCCTGCGCCTGCAGCTGGTGGTACAGCGGTTGCGGGTCGTGGTCGTTGACCAGTTCCAGCGCGGCGCCGGGCAGCAGGCCGCCCAGCGTCGAGAAGATCAGCGGATGGCGCTCGCGCGGCGTGATGCTGCGCACGTCGATGGTGGTGGTGTTGGCGGACATCGGAATCGGCGCTTTCGACGCGAAGGGTGGTGAGGTGCGATTGATGGTACGGATCGGACGATCTATAAGCAATATCATCCGTACATCTTTTGAGGCCGCGCGGTTGATGGCGAT